>DASTYE010000099.1:0-11821 GCA_035765135.1 Gemmatimonadaceae bacterium
CCGGTGTCGTGAATCGGCTCGTGCACGTCGAGCATGATCCCGTATTTCGCCGCCGTCTCGATCACCTTGCGATGGTGCCGCACCGCGACCTGGGAATAGTGCGAGTGACCGCCGCCCATCGTGTCGGTGACGTAGCCTGACTTGATCGCATCGATCCCGAGCGACCGATAGAGCGCGAACGCACTGTCCATCTGCCGCTCGTAGTTGGCGAGGCCGCCCGATGTCTCGTTATGCGCGATCAGCTTCACCCCTTTCTGCTTTGCGTACGCCGCCAGCTCCCGAAGGTCGTAGTCCGGGTACGGCTGCGTAAACGAGAACGCGTCGCGGTTGGCGATCCAGTCCCCGTCCCAGCCGATGTTCCACCCCTCGACGAGGACGCCGCCCAATCCGTTCGCGGCCGCGAAGTCGATGTAGCGCTTCGTGTTCTCCGTGGTCGCCCCGTGCTTGGGCCCGGAGCTCCACGTCATCGTGTTGATGTGCATTCCCCACCAGATGCCGACGTACTTCATCGGCTTGATCCAGTCGGTGCTCGCCAGCGCGTTAGGCGGGTTGAGGTTGAGGCCGAGGAGGGATGGGGACAGCTGGGTGGCACGATCGGCGAGCTGAATCGTTCGCCACGGCGTCGCGAGCGGCGTTCTGCCACGTACCTTGGTCCCGTCCGCCATGGGCGCCAGCGCAGCCCGCAGCGTCCGGGTCTCCATCCCTCGGCCGGCGAGGAACATTCGCGGATAGTCCCTGAGATCCGCCTCGTGCACGACGATGAACGTCTTCCGATCGCGCGTCTCCATCGTCAGCGGTGTCTGTACGCTGTCGACGACACTCAGCGGAGATGACGAATACAGCATCTCCGAGCGATCCAGCCGCGGCCGGTTGGACGGGATCCACCAGGTTCGCGCGTCATCGGCAAACGCGAACTCCGTCAGCTCGTTGGCGATGACCACTTCCCCAAGTCCCGGCTGCTCGGGAAGCTCGTAGCGGAAGGCGACACCGTCGTCGAACGCGCGGAATACCACCACGAAATGCCGTCCGCCCGGCGCCGTCTCGCTTACCGAGACCCGGCGCTCGTTATGGTGATTGCGAACGCGGGCCACCTCTCCCCACGGCTGCGTCCAGACCTCGTCCACCGTGTTTGTCGTCGAGCCGGTGATGCGAAGGCTGTCCCGAAGCGGACGCGCGCCCTGAAACTCGAAGCCGAGGCGCGACGGGAGGAGGATGTCGCGACCGTCACGCGTCACGGTGTAGTAGAGGAATCCTTCGCGGATTCCCACCGTCATCACGTTTCGGCCATTCGGTGAGGCTAGGCGGATTTCCTCCTGGGCCACGACGGTCCCGGCGAGCAGGGCGACGGCCGCCATACCGGACAGAAAGCGTCGACCAACCCAGCGACTCTGCGTGTGCATGCTTTCACCTGGTTGAGAGGTCCGAACGAGTGGCTGCTTCCGCGGATAGCAGACGGGGAGCCGCGGATGGCCGCGGACAGACACAGAAACTGCAACGGCAACGGCTTATCACGGATTAGGCGGATCTCGAACGGCGAAACGGCACCGATAAACTGCAACTGCGAAAAGCGTTGTGAGAACCTGTCGGGTGTGAATCGCGGTGGCTCAGGGGCGATTTCTCGGCTTTTGCCGTTGCAGTTCCCAAGTTCTCCAGTTGACGTATCCGTGCCGTGTTGTCGTTCAAAATCCGTGACAACGCTTTTGATGGTCTTGCAGTGCCCGCGGCCGTCTGCGGCCATCTGCGGTTTCCCGTGCCTCCTATCTCAAACCCAGAGAGTGTCCGCTTGAAGATACGATGACGGCCACTCGAAACCGTCTACCGTGGAGCCGGAAATCAGCGAGTCAACGGGCGGCGACAAAGCCCTGACCTCCCTGCCCTTGCCGCGCACCCTAACGCGCCCCGATATTGGAACTACCCCGCAGTCGCACTCGCCCCTCACCCCGAGGGTCCAATGACCTCGCCCGCCAGGCACGTCCTGCTGCCGCTCGGCCTCGCACTCCTGCTGGCTGCCGGCTGCAAATCAGGACAGCGCTCCACGGCCCAACCGCCACCCAAGCCCGCCGACGTTACCTCGGAGGACATCGAGCGCAACCCCGGTCAGCCCATCGAGGAAATTCTCAAGGGCCGCGTGGCCGGCGTTACTGTCTCACGCGCGCCCGGCGGTGGCATCGCCGTCCGCATTCGCGGCGGCTCGTCGCTCTACGGCAACAACGATCCGCTGTACGTCGTCGACGGGATGCCTATCGAGGCGGGCCCGGGCGGAAGCCTCACCGGAATCGATCCGTACGACATCGAGTCGATCAAGGTGCTGAAGGATCCCGCCGAGACGGCGATCTGGGGGATCCGCGGTGCGAACGGGGTCATCCTGATCCAGACCAAGCGCGCTCCGAGGAAGGCCACCCCAAGCCCGAACTGACGCAGGCGGTCGCCGCAGACCCCTCTGCCTCCAATGCTGTGAGGTGCACCATGATGCTCCCATCGCTGCGTGCCGCGCTCTCGTTAGGTGCGGTCGTGGGTATTGCCGCCGGTTGCGCATCCGGCGGGAAGACGCGGCCGAGTACCCGGGACGAGTCCACCGTGACCTCCGAGGACATCGAGCGGCAGGGTGCGGCGAGCTCGCCGGTCGAGAAAGCGCTCCAGGGCCGTATCGCCGGCGTCACCGTGACCCAGACGCCCGACGGCAGCATTGCCGTGCGCATTCGCGGTGCCGTGTCGATTCATGGCAATACCGAGCCCTTGTACATTCTCGACGGAATGCCGATCCAGCCGGGGCCCAACGGAACGCTGAGCGGCATCAACCCATACGACATCGAGTCGATCAAGGTGCTGAAGGACGCCGCCGAGACGGCCATGTATGGCTCGCGCGGCGCGAATGGAGTCATCATTATCAAGACGAAGCGACCCCCGGCGCCGCCGAGCGGCTGAGCCAGGCCCCACCGCTCGTCGCCTGACGAGTCGCACACTATCGGCCGGGTTGCCGCGCTCGTCGGAAGGCAACCGGCCGATCGCTGTTTCGGGTGACGACATAGAGGTCCCCACGCGCCGTCATCACCCGCTGAATGTCGCGCGCCTGGCCGGAAATGGCGACGCCGCTCGCGCTCGAATGAAGCGGAGTGAAGTCGCCCTTCCCGTCGCCGCGCAGGATGAGACCGCGGCTCGAGCCCATCCGCCCGATCTCCGGCTTCACGCCATCGAAGTTGCCCGCCAGCATGACGTCGGCCGTGCCATCCCCGTCGAAATCGGCGGTGAGCAAGCCGTACACCGGGGCGAGCTGCGCTTCGTCGGGGAGCGGAACGAGCGTGAACGAGCCGTTGCCGTCATTGCGGAGGAGTGACGTGGCGAACGTGTACGCGGTTTTCACCACCGCACCCTCCAGAAACTCCGGTGGGAAGATGTCGGTGATCGTCTGCCGGGCGAAACCGCTGTAATCCGGGTACCGCTCCGCGAGGTACGGCAGCGCCCTGATCAGATCGTCGCGCAGCGGGAGGGGATAGCTCACCCCCTGGTTGTAGACCGACACGATCTGCTCGACGAAGCCGTTTCCATCGAAGTCCTTCACGTGCATCGTCGCCGGCTCGCTGGCGCTGGCGCGAAGACGCGAGTTGAGACCCAGGTTGCCGACGATGAAATCGACGCGGCCATCACCCGTGAAATCTCCGGGGATGATTCTGTTCCACCAGCCGTGACTTTTCTCCAGCCCCTTCAGCTCCATCCGCTGCAGCTTTCCGCCTCCCGCATTCCGAAATCCAGCGATCGGCATCCACTCGCCGACCACGATGAGGTCCGGCCGGCGATCACCGTCGAGGTCCTGCCAGACCGCGTCCGTCACCATGCCGACGTTGATCAGCTCGGGCGCCAGCTCTTTCGTGACATCGGTGAAGCGACCCCGGCCATCGTTGCGGAGCAACGTGCTCACCGGGTCGAGACCGTAACGCCACGGCACGACGCGCCCGCCGATGAACAGGTCGATATCGCCATCTCCATCGAAGTCGGCAGGTGCCACCCGCGACCCGCTCACGGTTTCGGGCGGTAGATGTCCTTCCGCCTTTCCAAAGCTCCCCCGACCGTCGTTCAGGTACAGTCGGTCCTGTAGCGCCGATGCGCCGTCGGAGAACTCGCTTCCGCCGCTCACGACGTAGAGGTCAGCGTGGCCATCACCATTGGCATCGAAGAAGGCGGCCCCCAGATCCTCGCTGATTCGGTCCTTCTCGAACACGGCCTGGCTGCTCGCGGCGAAGCGCCCGTCACGAAGCTGCAGCAGGAGCGATCCCGCCTGCTCCTTCGCCCCGCCGATGAACACGTCGTCCAGTCCATCGCCGTTCACATCGGCGACGGCCATGTACGGGCCCTCCATCGAGAGAAGCTTCGGGACGAGCGGCTCACGGGCGAAATCCACAAAGGCGTTCTCCCGATGCCTCACGTCAATGGTGGTGGTGTCGGCGGTGAGCAGGCTCGTCACCGGCGCCCTCGCCGCCGACGGAGGCACCGCCAAGGCATCCGTCTGCCTAACGATCACCAGCTCATCGGCCGCGACGTTCGAGACCAGCCCCACGCGTCCATCCGGCCAGTCCACTCGGACCGAGTCGGCGGCCGCGTGCGTCCCCAGCCCGAAGACAAGCGTATAGTCCACACTCGACTGGAACCCGCGCGCCGGCGAGAGCTCCTGCATGTACGCGTCCGCGCCCGCGAACACCGTCACGCGCGCGCCCACACCAAACCGATTCGAGCCCGCACCCTCGAGACGAACGCGCAGCGCGCGATGCTCCTTGTGCAGGGCGCGGGCGTTGTTGCGGTAGATGAACGCCGCCTGGTTGACGTTGTTCACTACCAGGTCGAGGGCGCCGTCACCATCGAGATCGCCATAGGCCGCTCCACTCGAGACGCTCGGCGTCGCCAGCCCCCAGTTTCCCGCCTGATTGGTGAATCGCATCCCGCCCTGGTTGTGGAACGCGTAGTTGGGGAGTGGCGTCGTGCTCATCGCCTTCGTCAGGCGCTCGAAGTCGGCCCGTGAGCGCCCGCCGCGGGTCATGTCGCGCATCGTCTCGCCCTTGGCCAGGAACGCGATGTAGTCCTGCGACGTGATATCCTTGGCCAATCCGTTCGTCACGAAGATGTCCTTGCGCCCGTCGAGATCGAGATCGGCGATCAGGGCGCTCCAGCTCCAGTCCGTCCGCGCCACGCCCGCCATCTGCCCGACATCGGTGAACGTGCCGTCACCATTGTTGCGCTGAAGCATGTTGCGCATCAGCTGGTGGTGATAGCCGTTCTGCACCTTGGTCTGATACACCTCCCACGCCTCGAACGCGGCCGTCGTCTTCAGCCGGTACTCGTCCTCCGGTAGCATGTCGGTCGTGTAGATGTCGGGCCACTGGTCGTTGTCGACGTCGGCGACATCGAGCCCCATCGAGAAATACGTAAGGACGGACGCCTGCCGATCGAGCGCCTCGCTGAACGTGCCGTTCTTGTTGTTTATGTAGAGGTAGTCGCGCTCGAAGAAGTCGTTGCCGACGTAGATGTCGGGCCACCCGTCGCGGTTGACGTCACCTACCGCGAGCCCAAGCCCGAACGCGATCTCGGGGCTGTGAATGCCGGCGGCGACGCTGACGTCGGTGAACCGACGACCATCGTTGCGATACAGCCTCGCGCCGCCGTGCGGATCGCGTACGTGGCGAAGATTGCGCGTGCCAAAGCTGCTGGCGGGCGTTGGCGCGTTGTTCAGAACGAACAGATCGAGGTCGCCGTCGCGGTCGTAGTCGAGGAAGGCCGCGTGCGTCGAGTATCCCTGATCGGCGACGCCGTAGTCGGCCGCCATCTCACGAAACGTCGGCACGCCATCGTCATTGACGCCCTGGTTGATCCAGAGCGCGTTCGCGCGACGCGGAGGCTCGGCGGGGCCGGCACGGCACAGGTAGATGTCGAGTCGACCATCGCCGTTCACATCGGCGAGCGTGACGCCCGTCGTCCACGACTCGGCGCCCGCTCTCACCCCCGACGCCTTGGTGACGTCGCGGAAGCGGAACTTGCCCGCATTGAGGTACAGCGACGGCCCGGTTTGGTTGGCGGTGAGCACGATCTCAGGCAGCCCGTCGCCTGTGAGATCACCGAGGGCCACTCCGCCGCCGTTATAGAAATTGCGGTAGGTGAAGACGTTCAGCTCGGCCGTCTCGGTGAGACGGTTCTCGAACCGCACGCCGGTGACGGTCGGCGGGAGGAGCGTGAACAGGAGCCCGTCGGGATCGGCGGTCTCCGCGGCCGCCATCTCTGTGCCTCCGTCGGGACCCGAGCAGGCGCCGAGGAGGCACAGCATCGCGAAGCAGAGCGTCGCGCGCGCACGCACGTCGCTCCGACGGAGGCTTCCTTCTGAAAAAAGCCGAAGGGGCCGCAGATGGACGCAGAAAGGCCGCAGAAACGGCAACGTCAACAGCTCATCACGGATGACCACGAATTTTGAACGGCGAAACGGCACGGATTAGCTGCAACTGCGAAGGGCTTTGTGAGAACCTATCGGGTAAAGATAGCGCCGGCTCACCGTGTCGTCTCGGGTTTTGCCGTTGCCGTTCCAAAAGCCCTTGCAGTTTGCGGTATCCGTGCCGTTTCGCCGTTCGAGATCCGTGGTTATCCGTGATAAGCCGTTGACGTTGCCGTTCTCCTGCAGCCTTTGCGGCCGTTGCGCCCTTAGCGGTTAGCTCAGAGCGCAGAGGCCGCCTCAGGCGACTAGTAACCCGGATTCTGTACCAGATTCGGGTTGGCGCCTAACGTCGGGACGGGTACCGGGAACAGGATGAGGTGCGGCTTCCCTGACTGGTCCGCCTTTCCGTTCGCCATGGTCGCCGACCACCGCAGCAGGAACTTGCCGTGACGAATCAGGTCGGAGCGGCGCTTCCCTTCGGCGGCGAACTCGAGCAGCCGCTCCTTCAGGACCGCGTCGCGCAACTGCGCCTGTGTCGCGATGCCGGCGATCGGGTTCGCCGCATTGCGGAGGTTGTGCACTCGCGCCAGCTCGGTGACGCCGTTGCCGACCTGACCCAGCTCGCCGAGCGCCTCAGCCTTGATCAGGTACATCTCGGTAAGGCGGAAGTACGGGAAATCGCTCGGGTGCGATTGTCCGGTTGCCGCGCCCGGAAGCGGCGGGAACTTGTTGAAGCGCACGCCATGCGCTTCGTTCGCCTGGTTCGCGTCGGGGATGGCCGGCGTGAAGATCAGCGGGTTTCCGGTGCGGTCGTTCACCGGCTGGCCCGTGTCGAAGCTATACGCCTGCCCGGCCAGCCACATGCCGCGACGCACGTCCGTCGCTTCGTACTGCGCATACGTCTCGGCGAGCGTGGCGAAACCGTTCCAGGGGCTCCCCCAGCCCGTGTTCAGCTGGTTGTAGTGCAGCGTCCGCATCGGCCAGGTCTCGCCGATTCCCTGCGTTCCCTCCGACGTGTACACGATGACGAAGATGTTTTCCGGCGAATTGAAGTTGTCGTGGGCGAAGTTCTTCGACCACGGCACGGCGAGCTGGTACACGCCCGAGTTGATCACTGCGTCGGCGGCATCGACGGCGGCCTGGCAGGCGTCCTTACCGCCGCTCACCTGAATGCCGGAGCACGAGTTGTACGAGCTCGGGTTGACGCCAGAGTTCTTGTTGAACACGCCGGCGTTCAGATACAGGCTGGCGAGGATCGCGTTGGCCGCGCCCTTCGTCATGCGACCGTAGCCTCCGGCCGGACGCGTCGGCGGCAGGCTCGCCGCCGACTCGATCAGCTCCTGTTCGATGAAGTCGAAGAGCGCTTCACGCGTGGAGCTGGGATACTGCTTCAGCTCCGTAGACGTGACGAGCGGCGGAGCGCCTCCGAACATGTCCTGGAGCATGTAGTAGTACCAGGCGCGCAGCGTGCGCAGCTCGGCGAGCGCGGTGTCCTTGCGCGCCTCGGCCAGACCCGACTTCTGAATGACGTCGATCATCAGGTTGGCCTTGGCGATCCCGCTGAAGTTATCGTTCCAGGCTCCAGTGAGAAACGCCAGCGTGCCGGAGCTGTTGGCGGTGTACGTCTGCCGGTGCAGGTCGAGCCACTGGCCGTTGTCGTACCAGTCGCTACCGCGCGTGGGAACGATCGACACGTCCGTCGTCAGATCCTGGAGCGTGACGTATCCCACCCACTCCGTGGAGCGGAGCTGAGCGTAGACGGCCGCCACACCGGCGAGAATCTCCGTCTCCGTCTTGAACGCGTTCTCCGGAGTCAATGCATCGTGAGGCGTTTCGGTCAGCTCGGTGCAGCTCTGGCCCACGAGGAGCACGGGAGCGACCAGCAGCACGCGCCCGACTCGACGGAGCCATGGAAGTTGAACCTTCATCATAGATCTATACCCTGGCTGAGTAGTAGTTGGACGCGATTAGAACTGGTGGCGAACGCCGGCCGTGATCGTGCGGGCCCGCGGGTACGTCAGGTAATCGATGCCGCGCGATGCGAGGCCCGTCTCGACGAACACTTCCGGATCGTAGCCCGAGTAATCGGAGATCAGCAGAAGGTTGTCGCCGGACAGGTAGACGCGCGTGCCCCGCCCACCACCGAACCTCGACGGCAGCACGAAGTTGTACGCGATGGTGAGGTTCTGCAGCCGCATGAAGGTGCGGTCCTCGATCCACCGGGTCGAGAACTTGGCCGGCTCGCTGAGGTCATCCGGATCGCCTAACGTCGACGCGAGGAAGTTACGTCCCTGTTTGGCGTTGCTCTTCGTGCGGTACACCAGTGCGGTGTTGTTGAACACCTTGCCGCCGAACTCGCCGCGCCACAGCCAACTCGCCTCGAACTTACCCCACGTGAGGTTGTTGCTGAGACCGAGGCTGAAGTCGGGGTTGGCGCTTCCGGCGACAATCCTGTCCGCGTCCTGGGGGTCGATGGTCTCGCCGTTGACGCAGCCCGCGCTGGCGGCCTGGCACGAGAAGACCTGCTGACCGTCCTCGTTCACATGCAGAAACTCGGGGGCGAAGAAGGTGCCGATCGCCTCCCCGACCTTGATGAGCTGTGAGTACTGATTCGACTGCCCTTGACCGCTCACCCAGCCCGTTTGGATGGGCGCGCGTCCGCCGAGGCTGGTGACTTCGTTGCGCTCGGCCGACGCGACCAGCTCGAGGCCCAGGTTGAGCGCGTCGCCGCTAATGAGTGGCGTGTTGAACGTCATCTCGATGCCGCGGTTGCGAATGCTGCCGATGTTTTCGAGGCGCGTGTTCACGACTGCCGGCTGCGGCACGAGAACTTCGAGGAGCAGGTCGTTCGTCGTCTTCTGGTAGAGATCGATGACACCGGTAAACCGATCGTTCGCGAAGCCGTAGTCGATACCGACGTTCACCTGGTCGGTGGTCTCCCACGTGAGGTCGGGGTTCCCAACCTGGGCGGCACGAAGACCGGTGGTGAGCACGTTGCCGATCGGGTAGACCGCACCGGGGTCGGCGCGCAGCAGCAGCTTGGTCTGGTACGGAGCGACGGACTGGTTCCCCTGCTTGCCCCAGCCGACACGCACCGCCAGCGTCGAGAGTGAAAGTGGCGCATCCTGCATGAACGCTTCTTCGCTCACGCGCCACGACGCCGAAATACCGGGGAAGAGCTGCCACTTATGACCCTCGGCGAGGCGCGAGGAGCCGTCGTAGCGAACCACACCCGTGAGGAAGTAACGATCGGCGAACCCGTAGTTCGCGCGTGAGAAGAACGAGGCGAGCTCGCTCTCCACGCGGTACGAGGTCGGCACCGGCGACGACGCCTGCGTTCCGGCGCCCAGGTTGTTCACGCCGAACACGTCGGTGATGAACCCCTGCATCTGCGCGTCGAAACCGCGGTTGTCGGTCTTCGTGAACTCGTATCCGCCCACCACCTCGAGGCTGTGGTCGCCGAACCGAGGCGAGTACGTGACGAGCTGCTGGAAATTCACGTTCTGGAGGCTTCGGTCCGCCTGGCGGGCGTAGCCGTTGTACTGCGCCCCTGCCGGGCTCGAGCGCGGAGCGAAGGTCCGCCGGGTGGCGTCCGTGTAATCCACGCCGACCGTAGTCTGAGCCGTGAGGTTGTCGAGGAGCGTGATCGTGCCGGTGAAGTTGCCGAGCAGGCGGTTCTCCGGCGACTCATCCTCGTAGAGCTCGGCGAACGCGACTGGATTCTTCAGATCCTGCGCGGTGGGTGTTGCGTTGCACTCCGTCGCCGACGGCGGACACCACGTCTCGTAGAACTGACCGCTTGCACGGCGAACCGGATACGTCGGGTTGTAGATCACCATGTTGGTGAACAACCCGCCGAGGAAGCCGCCGGTGTTCTCGATCGGAGCGAAGTCGTTGTTGACGCGAGCGGCCATCAGGTTGAGCCCGAGCCGCAGGCGTCCGCCGAGCGCGTCGTGCAGGGCGTTGAGACGTCCCTGGTACCGCTCGAGCCCGTTGGAGATGACGATTCCGTCCTGCTTGAAGAAGTTGAGGGACGCGCGGTATTGCGTCGTGGGCGAGCCGCCGGCAAACGAGAGGTTGTGATTGGTCGCGACGCCCCTCCGGAGAATCGCGTCTTCCCAATCGGTGTCGGCGTTGCCGAGGTTCGTGAGCGCCGTCGCCGGAAGATCGCCGGCGGTGACCTGCTGCTGCACGAACTGCCGATACTGGGCGCCACTGGCGAGCTCGAGCCGCTTCGCCGCGGTTGACGCGCCCACGTAGGTCTCGTAGACGAGCTGCCCGGCGGCGGTAGGCGCCCGCTTCGTCGTGATGAGAATGACGCCATTCGCGCCGCGGCTGCCGTAAATCGCCGTCGCCGACGCATCCTTCAGGATCGTGATCGACTCGATGTCACCTGGGTTGATCGAGTTGAGCGGGTTGCGCGACAGCTGCGGATTGATGCTGGCGATGCCCGGTGCGTCGGGCGAGATCTCGTCGTTCTGCAGCGGCACGCCATCCACCACGTAGAGCGGATCGTTGCTCGCGCTGATCGACGTGCCGCCGCGAATGCGGATTTGCACGCCGCCGCCGGGCTCGCCGCTACTCGTCACCGTCGTGACTCCGGCGACGCGCCCCGTGAGCATCTGATTGACATTGGCGATCACGCCCTTGTTCGCTGCTTCCGCGTCCACGGTGGACACGGAGCCGGAGATCGCCTCGCGGCGCTGTGTGCCGTATCCGGTGGTGACGACCTCGGACAGCACGGCCGCCCGCGGTGGGAGTGAGAAGTCAACGTTGGTCGTCGCGCCCGCGGCGACCGTGACCGTCTGGACCAGCGGCGCATATCCGATTCGCGTCGCGCGAACCTGATGCGTTCCGGCGGGCACGCCGCCGATGGTGAACCCGCCGTTGTCCGCCGTGATCGTGCCGCGCTGGGTCCCTTCGACCCGGACGGTAGCTCCGGCGAGGGGTTGCTGCGTCGTACTGTCGACGACGCGGCCGGATATCGTCCCCGTTAGGTCCTGCGCGTCGATCGGGGCCGCGAGGAGCAGCCCGCCGGTAAGTGCGAGAACGAGGAAACGGACCATTGCCATACGTCTGCCTCTACGGGGTGGGAGTGAACGACTCGCCGACACTTGCACGTACGGTCTTACCGCTCCGTGTTTCCGCGATCATGTTCAGGTGATCGTGGAAGGCTGGATTTGGTACCACGGGAGCTGACGAACGAACTGCGGTCCGGGATCAAGATGCCTAACGGTATTCGACGAGGCGCGACGCGCGGCGTCGCGCGTGCCAGGTCCTGTACTCAGAAACGTGCAAGGGAAGGAGATACATCAGCTTCGACCCGCGTCGTCCGAAACCGAGGAGCGGGCCTCGGCACAAGACAATTCGCTCCGTGCGCGCCAATGTCAAGATCATGTCGGAGTTTTCTTT
>DASTYE010000100.1:0-53414 GCA_035765135.1 Gemmatimonadaceae bacterium
CGGCTGGCGGAGCGCGTCAGGCTCATTCTCGAGGCGTGGCACGCGGACTAGCCTGCAAAGCTCGCCAGACGGGTCACGAAAGTTGAATCAAACACTTTGTGTGAGGTCCACTCACCGATACGCCGCCTGTTGTCGGTCACCACATAGACGTTTCCTACGCGAACGACGTACACAGCGTACCGCGGGACGGTTGACGCCTCATCCCGGTAAAATGCCTCTGACGCCGCACTGCACGTAGCTGAGTCCTGGACGAAGACGACTTCCGACTCAGATACCGCGGGAAGGCGAAGACTGTCACGCTCTTCGCGATCGTCCTCGTCGGTAGCGACCGCGAGATCCCGCAACCAGGCAAGCAACTCGTTCCCGCGATCATCCATCGGCGCACACTGAGCCGACACCGGGCCGAAAGCACCGCCTGCAAGTAATGCCAGCAGTGGGACGACGCTGAGAATCCTGAACACGGTCACCTCCACATTACGCCGCGATATTTCCCATGGTGACTGCCGGTCGTGATGCCGAGTGCAGGGTGAGCCCCTCAGAACAGCGTAATGGCGATCGCCTTGAAGGTCGAATTCGTGTAGAGCATGGAATGGTAGGCGCCAAGCGGTGCCGCCGAGCGTCGCCGCGTGACGGGGCGAACACCAGGAGCGTGAGTCCGGCCCGGATAATCCATCGTGGCAGGGGTCTACCTCGATTCACCTAACGGGTCCCGCGCGAATATATTGACCGGAACGCACAACGGGCCAGGCTTGCGCCTGGCCCGTTGTCGTAGCGGTCGAACGTCGACCATCTACAATTAGGTGCAGATAATCACACCATCGGTGGCCGAACCGTCGCCAACCGTCACAGCGCACGTACGCGGCGTCTGGTTGTGCGAAGCAGTGGCCGAGTAACCAGCGGCCGGCGGAGGCGCCGGGGTCGCCGTCACGGTCACGCCAGTGGACTCGGTAAAGTTCACCGCGGCCGTGCTGCCGTAGGCCTGGAAGTCAGCAAAGTAACCTTCCTCAGCCGTCATCAGGTTGCGGAGGTCGCTCTTCATCGCCGCAACGTACGCCTTCTCCTTCGTGTTCGCGAACTTGGGGATCGCGATCGCTGCGAGAATGCCGATAATCACGACGACGATCAGCAGCTCGATCAGCGTGAAGCCTTTCCGATTGCTCTTCATGGTCTCCGTCCTCCGGTACGAGTCGGCGCGAGCATATGTGCACCGCGCTCGGCCGCTGTTAAAGCAGGGGAGGTGCCAACTGCGGCCCCTCAGCTAAGCACTGTAAGGACGAACACTTAGCATTCTAAGTCACGCCTTATGTCATCGTTTCGCATTGCGTTTCGCCAAAGCGATGCGAAATGCAACGAGAAGTGCCCCCGGTCACGATGCCCGCATCGCCTTTACATGGCGAGGAACTTGCGCCCTCTTATCGCGCAATGCCGGCCTCGGACCGCTTTCGGTATTCCGCGTCATCTCCACCGTTCGATCCTGAAGGTGCGTTAGACGCGATCGATGAGCCCCTGTGTGTCGTATCGACCGCGTGGCGCCTTCTGTACATGAATCAGGCGTTCGCCGAGCTCGCGATGCAGGGCAGCGACATCGCCCTCAACAGAGATGTTCGGGACATCTTCACCTCGCTCGCCGACCGGCCGGACACGAACCTGGCCGCGATGACGCCTGACGAGCGGCGGCTATGGCGCCTGTCAGCGTTCGGCAAACCACCCCGCACCATCGATGTTCGCGCCACCCGACTACGCCCCGAAGGTGTGCTCCTGCATTTCCGCATTCTTGGGGACTCCTTCGCCATCGAGCGCGCACTCGCCGAGCGTGATGAGGAGAACGCCGCGATGCGGGAGGTGGTCAACGCCCTCGCTCGTGAGGCGGATCTCGACCCGCTCCTCCGCGTCATCTGCGAGCAGGCGGCCTCACAATGCGATGCGAGCGGGGCGACGGTGGTTCGGCTCCAGGGAGACCGAGGGCACATCGTGAGCGCCACGGGATCGCTCGAGGCGATGCGCGGGACGCGGTTTCCCCTCGCGGGCTCGCTCACCGCCCGAGCGTTCGAAGAGCGTCGACCAGTCCGGGCGCAGGACTATCGCGTCGAGCATCCGCGCTTCCTTCGCACGGCCGAGGAGTTCGAGGTGGGCCCGGCGCTGTTCGCTCCATTGATCGCGCACGATCAGATGCTCGGCGCCCTCACTGTCGCGCGCCGTCGTGGCGCCGCGGTGTTCACCGCCCGTGAGGAGCGCCGCATCTCCGCGATCGCCGACTATGCGGCGCTGGCGCTCTGGAAGGCGCATCTCACCGAGGAAGCACGATCGGCCAACCGGATCAAGGGCGAGTTCATCGCCACGATGTCGCATGAGCTGCGTACGCCGCTCACCGCGCTCCTCGGCTACGAAGAGCTCTTCGCCGAGCACATCTTCGGTCCGCTCACCGAGCAGCAGGAAGCGGCCGTGGATCGCATGCGGGTGAGCACGCAGCATCTCCAGGCGATCATCGATGAGGTGCTGACCTTCTCGCGCCTCGAGGCGGGCGAAGAACGCGCGCACGTACGTGAGGTGCTCGTCCGTGAAGTCTTCCATGGCGCGATGGCGGTCCTCGAGCCACTCGCTCACGCGAAACGCATCGCGATATCGACGAGCATTCCGGAGGAGCCGCGGAGCATTCGTACCGATCCCGAGATGCTGCGGCGCATCCTCATCAACCTCGGTGGCAACGCCATCAAGTTCACCGAGCGCGGGTCGGTGACGTTGAGCGCGACGATGAACGGCGACTGCCTCGTCTTTTCGGTCACTGATACGGGAATCGGGATCGCGCGCGAGGACATCGCCCGCCTCTTCCAGCCCTTCACGCAGCTCGACTCCGGCTTCACGCGCCGGTTCGGCGGCACGGGCCTCGGCCTTTTCGTGTCGCGCCGCCTCGCGGAGCTGCTGGGCGGCAGCATCAAGGTGACCAGCGCCCCCGGGAGCGGGAGCACGTTTACGGTCAGCTTTCCCGTCGAGGGCTGAGCCGGATGCGGAACGCGGACGCCGGAATCACATGGATCCGGTTTCCGTGTTCCGCATTTCGCAGGGCCTTTACCGGCGCGTTAAATTCCCTCGCATGACTCCCATCACCGGGGCCTTCAACGACGCCCTCATCGCGGAGATGTACGAGCGCTTTCGAGCGAACCCCGAAAGCGTGGACGAATCGTGGCGACAGTTCTTTCGATTTGCGCAGTCGCTGGCGGGCGCCGCTCCCGAGGTCGCCAGTGAATCGATGTTGCGCAAGGTCGCGGCAGCCGCCGCGCTCGTCGAAGACATTCGCCACTACGGCCATCTCGCTGTGCGGCTCGACCCCCTTGGCACCAGGCCCGTTGGGGCGCAGGAGCTGACGCCCGAGTTCCACGGACTCACCGACGACGATCTCGAGCGCATCCCCGGCTCGGCGCTTGGCTTCCCCGACGCGACGGCGGCCGATGTCGTCAGGCGCCTGCGCGGGATCTACTCATCGACCATTGGCTTCGACCTCGACCACATCGAGGAAGAGGTGGAGCGCGACTGGTTCCGAAAGGTGATCGAGGGCGGCGACGCGCGTTTGACGCTCACGCCCGAAGAGAAGAAGGCGGTGCTCAAGAGACTCACCGAGGTCGATGGCCTCGAACGCTTTCTCGCGCGCGCCTACGTCGGCAAGAAACGTTTCTCCATCGAGGGTACAGACGCGCTCGTTCCGATGCTCGATGCCGCCATCGAGCGCGCCGCGCAGTCGGGCGCCCGCCGCGCGGTGATCGGGATGGCGCACCGCGGCCGCCTCAACGTGCTCGCGCACATCCTCGACAAGCCGTACGCCCGGATCTTCGAGGAATTCGAGGAGAAGGTCGCCAAGGCCGACGCCGTCGATACCGGCGACGTGAAGTACCACCTCGGCGCCTCCTCGACGCGCACGCTGGCGAATGGGCAGACCGTCGAGCTCGAGCTCGTCCCGAATCCGAGCCATCTCGAGTTCGTGAACCCGGTTCTCGCCGGCGTCGCGCGGGCGCTCCAGCGGACCAGCAATGCACGCGACGAGATGAGCGTCCTGCCGATCGTCGTGCACGGCGACGCCGCGTTTCCCGGTGAGGGCGTGGTCGCGGAAACGCTCAACCTGTCGCGGCTTCGCGGATATCGCGTCGGCGGAACGCTCCACATCATCGTCAACAACCAGGTCGGGTTCACCACCGACCCGCAGGACGCGCGGTCCACGTACTACTCGAGCGATCTCGCGAAGGGGTTCGAGATCCCGATCTTTCACGTCAATGCGGACGATGCGGAAGCCTGCGTCGCCGCCGTCTGGCTCGCGATCGCGTACCGGGTGCGATTCGCGAAGGACGTGATGATCGACCTGGTCGGTTACCGCCGCCACGGGCATAACGAGGGTGACGAGCCGGCGTACACACAGCCCGTGCTGTACGAGCGCATTCGGGCCCACCCCACGCCGCGCGAAGTGTGGGCAAAGCGTCTGGTCACCGAAGGCGTGGTCAGCGAGGCCGAGGCGAAGGGCCTCGCCGACCAGACGATGAAGGAGCTCGATGCGATCCACAGCGGCCGCAAACCGAGTCCGCCAGCGGCCGAGGACGAAGAGGTCAGCGGACAACGATCGGGCGATGAGCCCCAGGTCACGGGCGTGAAGCCGGAGACGCTCATCACCGTCAACGAACGTCTGCTGGCGTGGCCCTCCACGTTCACGACCAATCCCAAGCTGGTGAAGCCGCTCGAGCGCCGTCGCGCGGCGATCGGTGATGAGGGCGGCATCGACTGGGGTCACGCCGAGGCGCTGGCCTTTGGCTCGTTGCTCCTCGAGGGAACGAGCGTACGCCTAACGGGGCAGGACGCGGCGCGCGGCACGTTCTCGCACCGCCACGCGGTGCTGCACGATCTGAAGACGGGCGCCGAATTCGTTCCGCTCCAGCATCTTCCCGGCGCGAAGGGAACGTTCGAGATCTACAACTCGCCGCTTTCCGAGACCGCGGTCCTGGGCTTCGAATACGGGTACTCGACGGCGGCATCCAACACGCTGGTGTTGTGGGAGGCTCAGTTCGGAGACTTCGCCAACGTCGCGCAGCCGATCATCGATCAGTTCATGGCGGCCGACCGCGCGAAGTGGGGGCAGGATTCCGGCGTCGTGCTCCTCCTCCCGCATGGATACGAAGGGCAGGGGCCCGAGCATTCCAGCGCACGGCTCGAGCGGTTCCTCCAGCTTGCCGCTGAGGGAAATCTCCGCATCGCGTACCCGACCACGCCCGGCCAGTACTTCCACGTGCTGCGGCGACAGGCGCATACGCAAAACCGCCGTCCGCTGGTCCTGATGCAGCCGAAGAGCTTGCTGCGGCTCCCGGAGGCGGCGTCCCGTCTGGCCGAATTGACCGCTGGCTTCTTCCAGCCGGTGCTGGATGATCCTCTTGTGTCACCGGTGACGCGCGAGGTAAAGCGACTGGTGCTGTGCTCCGGAAAGCTGTACTACGATCTCATGGCCGCTCGATCGGGCGACACCCCCGCAAAGCACGCGGCGATCGTGCGCGTGGAGGAGCTCTACCCGTGGCCGCACGAGCAGATCGCCGGCATCATTGACCGCTACGGCGGCATCGAAGAGGTCGTGTGGGCGCAGGAGGAACCACGCAACATGGGAGCGTGGTCCTTCGTCTGGCCGCGCCTGCGGGCGTCGACGGGGAACGCGATTCCAATTCGGTACGTTGGTCGGCCGGAGAGGGCGAGCCCGGCCGAGGGGTATCACACGGCGCACGCGCAACAGCAGGCTCGGATCGTGGCGGAGGTGGTGGGGCCTCTGCCTTCTTCTCGCTCGGCCACTGCTCGAGGGAAGAGGGGAGAGGGACGAGGGTGAGGGCTGAGGGAAGAGTGAACGAGGTTGGAGCCACACCAGGGAAGCGGGAAGGGGGACGCGGGAAGCGGGGACGGGCACCCATGACCCGCTGGCCCAGAGGCCCGTTATCGCGATGATGGCATAACACCCTCTTCCCTCTTTCCCACTTCCCCCTTCCCTTGGTTGGCTCCAACCTCGTTCACTCTTCCCTCACCCCTCACCCTCGTCCCTCTCCCCTCAGAAAGACCCAGATGACGCGACCCCTGCTCGCCGCTCTGCTTGCTCTGTCCGTCCTCCTTCCCCCCGCCCTCGCTCAAGAGCGGGGCAGCGCGGCGCTGGCGGGCCTCGTCGATGGCCTCGGCGTCAGCGCGCGCGTGCTGCTCGTTGCGGCCCATCCCGATGATGAGGATACCGCTCTCCTCGCCTGGCTCGTGCATCGCGAGCATGCCGACGCGGCCTACCTCTCGCTCACGCGCGGCGACGGTGGCCAGAACCTCATCGGCGACGAGCTGGGAGAGGCGTTAGGCGTCATCCGCAGCGAGGAGCTCCTGGCCGCGCGGCGGCTCGACGGAGCGACCCAATACTTCACGCGCGCCTACGACTTCGGGTTCTCGAAGAGCGCCGAAGAGACCTATATGCACTGGCCGAAGGATTCGGTCCTCCGCGATGTCGTGACGGTGATTCGCGCCTACCGGCCACACCTGGTCGTCGCGATCTTCAGCGGAACGCCGCGCGACGGTCACGGGCACCATCAGGTCTCCGGCATTCTCGCGCGCGAAGCGTACGATGCCGCCGCCGACACGGTGCGCTTTCCTCGCGCCGCCACCGCCGGACACGGAGCGTGGCGCGCGTCGAAGCTCTACCTCGGCGCGTATCAGTCACGGGATCGCGCAACGGTGCGATTCAACGTCGGCGAGTACGACCCGCTGCTCGGACGGTCGTATTACGAGATCGCGATGGAATCGCGGTCCCAGCACAAATCGCAGGCGTTCGGCCGATTGCAGCGTCGCGGCTCGCAGCCGCACTGGCTCATGCTCGAGAAGACGAGCTCCGAGCCGGTGACCAACGGCGTCAGCGAGCGATCGCCCTTCGACGGAGTGGACACGACGTGGGCGCGCCTCCGTCCCGCCGCCGCTCGCATCTCTCGTGAGGCGGCGGCCGCGATCGACTCGCTGCCAGCGGCGACGACGGCGGCTCGTGCCAGCCTCGACTTTCGTCGTCCGACGACCGTCGTCCCCGCGCTGGTGCACGTGCATCGGCTGCTCTCGCGTGTGCGCGACGCGCGCGTCTCCGATCCCGACGTCGAGGCGTCCGTGCGATCCGGCCTTTCGCGCGTGACTCGCGCCTTGATCGAAGCCACCGGCGTCGCCGTCGAGGCGACGGCCGAGCGCGACGCGGTGGCGCAGGGAGACACCGTCCGCGTGGACGTGACTCTCCACGCGCGCGGCGATGTCCCCGTCACGGTGAGGCGCGTGCGAATCGAAGGGCCGGACGTGAGACCGGTCGAGATTCTGGGCGACGCGCGCGCGACCGTCATGCCCGACAGCTCGATGTCCTGGCGGGGAACTGTGCGCGGCGCGCGGCTGACGCAGCCGTGGTGGCTCGCCTACGGGCGCCGCGGCGATGTTTTCGACGTTCCGCGCACGGAGATCGCGCAGGCCGAAAGTCAACGACCGACGGCCGCGGTCGCTCGTGTCGCGCTCGCGATCGATGGGATGGAGCTCGACGCCGAGGCGCCGGTGGTCCACCGGCGTGCTGATCCGGTACGGGGCGATGTGCAGCGGCCCCTCGCCGTCGTGCCGCCGGTCGCGGTGACGCTCGCGCGAAGAGTCGAGTATGCTCGCGCCAACGCCCCCCTCGAGCGCGTCGAGCGCGTCGAGCTGCGCTCGGCCCTGACGACGCCCACCGATGTCACGGTCTCGCTCGCTGTTCCCGCAGGACTTGCCACCGAGGGCGCGAAACGGGCGACGCTCGCGCCGGGAGGAACCGAGGCCGTGGAGTTCACCGTCCGCGGCGTGCCGCGTGCCGCGCGCGCCGACCTTCGCGGCGTCGTCGAGGCGCGTGGTGAGCGGTTCCGCGAGGGGTACACGGAGATCGAGTACGATCACATCACGCCGCAGCGGATGTATCGCGAAGCCGCGCTCGACCTGCAGGGTGTCGATATCACGCTCGCTCCGAACGTGCGGGTCGCATACATCCCCGGGGCGGGAGACAACGTCGCTCCGATGCTGCGTCAATTGGGGGTAGCCCTCACCGTCATCCAGCCCGCCGCAGTCGCGACCACCGATTTCTCGTCGTACTCGACGGTGGTCGTCGGGACGCGCGCTTACGAATCCCACCCCGAGCTCATCCAGCACAACGCCCGATTGCTCGACTACGCACGCCGCGGCGGGACGCTCGTCGTTCAGTACGGTCAGTACGAGATGACGCGACCGGGGATGATGCCCTATCCTATCACGATCAACCGACCGCACACGCGCGTGACGGTCGAGGGCGCGCCAGTGACATTCGTTGAACCCGGACATCCGACGTTGCGCACACCCAATCGCATTGGGCCGGCGGACTTCGAAGGGTGGATTCAGGAGCGCGCGCTGTACATGCCGGCGCAGTTCGACAGCTCGTACACCGCGCCGCTGGCGATGAACGATCCTGGCGAGCCGCCCTCGCGCGGCGCGCTGCTCGTCGCCCCCTACGGGCGCGGGCTCTACGTATACACGACAATGTCGTTTTTCCGACAGCTCCCCGCCGGGGTTCCGGGAGCCGCCCGTCTGTTCGTCAACCTGTTGAGCGCAAGAGCCGCTCAGGCGGGGCAGGTGACTCCATGAGACGAGCCTTCGCTCTCCTGACCGCCGCGGTGTTGATGGCCTGCGGCGGAGACTCTGGAAGGACTGTTCTCACCGTGTATTCCCCGCACGGCAAGGATCTCCTTCAGCATTACGAGTTGGGCTTCGAGGCCACCGACTCCACCGTCGATGTCCAGTGGGTGGACATGGGCTCGCAGGAGATCCTCGATCGCCTGCGCGCGGAAGCAGCCAATCCGCAGACGGACCTCTGGTTCGGCGCTCCGGCGGAGATTTTCGAGCGGGCAGCGAAGGAAGGGCTGCTGCAGCCGTATCGCCCGACGTGGGCCGACGCGGTGCCTGACGACGCACACGATGCGAACGACCTCTGGTACGGAACCTACCTCACGCCGGAGGTCATCGGATACAACTCGGACGCGGTCACGGCCGCCGAGGCGCCGAAGGACTGGGACGAGGTACTCGACCCGAAGTGGCGTGGCCGGATCATCATCCGCGATCCGATCGCCTCGGGAACGATGCGCGCGATCTTCGGCGCCATCATCGCGCGTGAGCTTGCGCGCACGGGCTCGACCAAAGCGGGGTACGACTGGCTCCTGCGGCTCGATGCGAACACGAAGGAGTACACGCTCAACCCGACCATTCTCTATCAAAAGCTCGGACGACAGGAAGGGGTCGTCACGCTCTACAACATGCCCGACATGGCCACGTTGCGGCAGCGAACGAAGATGCCGGTGAGCTGGGTGGTGCCAGCGAGCGGCACGCCGGTGCTCGTCGAGGGAATCGCGATCGTGAAAGGAGCAAAGCACCCCGAGGTAGCGAAGCGCTTCTACGAGTTCGTGACGTCGTCACCATCGCTGCTGACCGCCGCGGAGGACTTCCTCCGAATTCCTGCTCGCACCGATCTGCCGGCTGATTCGCTCCCAGCCTGGATCCGTGATGCCAAGAGCACAATGAAGACGATGCCGGTGAACCGGCAGCTGCTCGCCGATTCGCTCGACGTCTGGATGCGCTACTGGGACGCCAACATCCGGAATCGCGGCAAGCGCTCGTGACCGCCGCGGCGCTGTCGCTCGAGGGGGTGACGCGCCGCTTCGGCGGACTCGGCGGGACCCGCGCCGTCGATGCGCTCACGCTCGACGTGCAGCAGGGCGAGCTGCTCGCGTTGATCGGCGCGTCGGGCTCGGGCAAGACGACCACGCTTCGCATCATCGCGGGTCACGAGATGCCTGACGAGGGGCGCGTGCTCCTCGACGGTCGCGACATCACCGGGCTGCCGCCGCGGCAACGCGGGTTCGGCATGGTTTTCCAGCACTACGCGCTCTTCCCTCACATGACGGTGGGGGAGAACGTCGCGTTCGGGCTCGAGGCGCGCGGCGTCGCGAAGTACGAACGCCGCGAGCGCGCCGAGCGCGCGCTGGCGAACGTGGGGCTCGGCGGGGCTGGGCCGCGGCAGGTACAGTCCCTGTCCGGCGGCGAGCAGCAGCGCGTCGCCCTCGCGCGCGCGCTGATCATCGAGCCGAAAGTGCTGCTGCTCGATGAGCCGCTGTCGAACCTCGACCCGACGCTCCGCCGCAGCACGCGCGACGAGCTGCGCGCCATGCTCCATCGGCTCGGCGTCACGGCCGTGTTCGTGACGCACGATCAGGAGGACGCCTTCGCTGTCGCCGATCGAATCGCCTTGCTCGAGCGCGGCCGGCTGCTTCAGGTCGGACGACCCGAGGAGCTGTACGACCGCCCGGCCACGCGGTCGGTCGCCGAGTTCATTGGTCGCGCCACTATCGTTCCGGCCCGCGTCGATGGCGATCGGGCGATTGTCACCATTGGTGGCAGGTCCCGTGAGATACGCGCGACCCTCGCGAGCAGCGCCACGCGAAGCGACACGGCTCATGCCGTGCTGCGTCCGGATGCGCTGGAGATGGTGGAGGTCCCAGAGTCCAGCGATTGGCCAGGCACGATCGTCGAGCGCCGGTTCGCCGGCGCGCTGCTCGCCTATCGAGTGAAGCTGGCCGACGATCTCGAGGTCGAAGTGCACACGACCGAGCGCGGTCGCGAGATCGGCGAGTCGGTCGGCGTGCGCGTGGCGCGCGAGCCGGTAGCGGTGGTATGACGCCGAACGAGGACCGAGGACCGAGGACACCGCGGAAGACGCTGCGGTTTCCGGTACCGGTGATCGACACGGACGTCGGAATCCCAGTTCCTCGTTCCTCGTTCCTCGGTCGCACTTATTTCCTCGCCGCCCCCGTCGTCGCGCTGCTCCTCTGGGCCGTCGTCTATCCGAACCTGTCCGTCATCATCGAGTCGTTCGCCGACGGCGCGCGGGCGTGGAAGGAGTTCTTCGCCAGCCCCGCCGATCGTGAGGCGGTCGTTTCGACACTGATCGTGTCGGTCGGATCGGTCATCTCGGCGACGCTCATTGGCGTTCCGCTCGCGTTCCTGCTGGCCCGCTTCGAGTTTCGGGGGCGCCGTACCCTGAGCGCGATCGCGACGCTCCCCGCCGCCCTGCCACCGCTCGTCGGCGTGGTCGCGTTCATGTTTCTGTACGGCGAGAGCGGAATCGTCACTCGCATCGTCCAGCGCGCGCTCGGTCTCGAGGGCGCGCCGTGGTCGCTCACGGGACTGTGGGCGATCATCTTCGTGCACGCGTATACGATGTACGTGTACGTCTTTCTCTTCGTGACCGCGGGCCTCGAGCGCATCG
The DNA here is from genome assembly GCA_035765135.1 of Gemmatimonadaceae bacterium. Taxonomy (GTDB): domain Bacteria; phylum Gemmatimonadota; class Gemmatimonadetes; order Gemmatimonadales; family Gemmatimonadaceae; genus JAICNG01. The sequence continues at coordinate 11,324 of DASTYE010000100.1, forward strand.
ACACGACGCTCGACGAAGCCGCCGAAGGGCTGGGCGCATCGCGGCGCACGCGACTCCGTCGCGTCACGTTGCCACTGCTGACGCCATCGATCGCCGGCGCCATGCTTCTCGTCTTCCTGAGCGCGCTCGGCTCGTTTTCCGCGCCCTATGTATTCGGCGGTGGCATCCGCGTGCTCTCGACGCAAATCGTTGCGTCGAAGCTCAACGGCAACCTCGGGCTCGCGTACGCCGAGACGGCGGTGCTCGCCCTGGCGGCCGTGGTTGGTCTCGTGACCCTTCGCCGGTTCGAGCGACGCCGGAGCTACGCGATGGCGGGGAAGGGACGTCAGACGCGGGCGGTCGTGGCCTCGCCGGTCGTGCGCGCGCTGCTTCCATTTCTCGCGTTCATGGTGGTCGCGATACTCCTGTTGCCTCACGCGATGGTGGTGCTCGTCTCGTTCGCGCGTGATGGAGCATGGACGACGCAGGTGCTGCCACCCGAGTACACGCTCGACAACTTCCGCCGAATGGCAACGGATCCGGCGCTCTGGGTCCCCATTCGGAACAGCGTGTCGATGGCGTTGATCGCGACCGCCGCGAACGTCGTCATCTGCTTCGTGGCCGCATACCTCATCGTCCTCCGGCGCTTTCCCGGACGTCGGCTGCTCGAGCTGCTGGTCGCTCTGCCATGGGCGATTCCGGCGACCGCCATCGCGATCGGGCTCGCGTCGACGTTCAACCGCAACGACCCGCTCACGCTGCGGGTACTGCTCGTCGGCACGTTCTGGATTCTCCCGCTCGCGTATTTCGTTCGCGGCATTCCGCTCGTCGCGGCGGCGGTGGAAGGGTCGCTCAAGCAAATGGACCCCTCACTCGAGGATGCCGCGCACGGACTCGGCGCTTCATGGCTGATGGCGGTTCGGCGCGTGATCCTTCCAGCCGCGCGGCCTGGCCTCATCGCCGGCGCCCTCCTCGCCGCGGTCACGGCGGTTGGAGAGTTCGTCGCCAGCATCGTCCTCTACACGCACGCCAACCGCCCGATCGCCGTCGAGATCCTCGCGCAACTGCGCAACCTCGCCTTTGGGACAGCCGCGGCTTACAGCGTACTGCTGATCGGGCTCGTGCTCACGATCACGTTGGTGGCGCGGTGGGCGGAGGGCCGGCTGGCGCGGGGGAGGGTGGTCGTCGGGGCGTGATCCTATGGTTGGACGGCAGAGACATCAGATGTCTTTGCCGTTCTACTTGAGCCCTCTCGCCGCTCGCAGCACCGAGTCGCGTGATACCCGCTCGAACCTCGGCGGAGCTCCGGATGTCGAATCCCGCGGCCTCAACAGCCACACGTCGCGATCGGGGTGCTCCGCCAGCAACAGTGTGTCGCGCTCGTGAAGGTCGCGCGCATACACCGTGCTGTCCGCGCCGGCGAGCATGAGTGGCGTCAACAGAGTGAAGCCGCGTCTATCATCGGCGATACGCTGGAGACATCGCGGAGTGTAGCGCGCACCAGGGAGCACGCGCTCGCTCACGTCGGGCGAGAGCGTGGAAGGAATGACGCGCAGCGAATCCCTCATCAATGGCGCGAACGCGTCAGCGGCCGCCTGCCCACGCACTCCCTGACGCTCGAGACGGTCGAGCCCCTGCTCGAGCAGGCACGCGTCGACGCGTGAGTACAGTCGTTCGGTCTGCGCTCTCGTGAGGCCCAGAGCCCACAGACGCGCCACCAGCTGCGCGCCCCAGCTCTCGCGCACGAAGACGAGGCCGCGTCGAACGCCGGCCTCACGCGCCGCAGCATCCGCGTCCCATCGCATAGTCGCCAGTCCGGCGGCGTACTGCCGCGCCCGCTGCGGCCCGAGCGAGACCGCGGCGATAACGGACGCGGCGCCCAGGGAGTACACGGTCGCGCGCAACGCCAGTCCATCCCCAACGCGCTCGTGCACGAACGCCGGTAGACGCGCGGTCCAGAGCGAGAGGAGCGGCGCCAGCGGGTACATGTAGCGCGGGCCGAGATAGAACCCGTCGTGCCAGAACGCGAAGTACATGGTGACGAGCAGGGCGCCGCTGCCTAACAAATACCTATCGAAGCGGTCGAGGCGCGGCGCGAGGGCGAGCGCGAGGACTGCCGGCAGCAGCGACGGGATCGGCCACTCGAACAGATACGTCTGGAGACGCAGGAAGTAGAGATTGATCAGCTCGAGACCCTGCGCGGGCGAATGCTGCGCTCCCCACGGCGTCGATCGGAAGCCAAGCCCGTGCTCTCGTCCCCACAACATCTCGTAACCGAGCAGCAGTGGGTCGCCGGTGGTCCGCGCGTTGAACCACGCCAGCGCGGCGAGCGGAACCGCCACGCCCACACCGGCGACGACGGCCTCCACCCAACGGCTCGGGCGCCGAATCGCGCGGACGAGGAGCCACACCGCGGCCGGAAGAGCGAACGATACCGCGTCGATCGGACGGATCATCGCCGCGATGCCGAGCGCGAGCCCGAGCACCAGTGCGGCAACGGGGTGCCCGCCATCGTCCTTCACGGTGTGCGCGAGCGCGGCGACGGCGACCATGAGCCACATCAGCGCGGTCGCGTGATTCATGTACGTCGCCGACATGAACGCGACGAACGGCGCGAGCGCGAAGAGCACGAGCGTTCCCACCCGCACCGTTTGCCGAGGCTCTGCGACTCGCAGGTAAACTCCAAAGGCGGCGACGGCGACTCCCCCCGCGAGCGGCACGATGATCCACGGCGCGCCGATGATCTCGCCGATGGCGAGCATGGCCGAGTGCCCGGGCGGGAAGTGTGAGAACGCTCTACCCTGTGCCTCGACCAGATGAATCCCGCTGAAGAATTCGGGGTGCGAGGCGACGGGCTTCGTCAAGCGCCCCTCGCCGAAAACTCGCGCCTGCCACACCTGGAAGATCTCGTCGATCAGCAGCGGGCGCGCATCGAAGACGAGGTGGGCGATCACGGCGTAGGCGATGACCCCCAGCGCCGCGATCGCCACGAGCATCAGCACGAACCGGCTGTCGAGTGCCGAGGCGACGTGCGTTCCCATGCCCTCCCGCCAGAGCAGTGGGATGCGGCGCGACGCGATGGCCAGGATGAGCCCGATTCCGACCGCCAGGGCGCTGCCGGTCACCCAGGTCGAAGCCACGGGGCCGTACCAGCTTGCGTGGTGTCCGCCGGCAATCCAGTTCGCCAATGGCAAAAAGGCGAGGACCGCGATCGCGATGGCGGCGGCGACCGCGAGCGGGTCGATCCGGGGTGGAGACTGTGAGGGTGAGCGCATGCGCTGGTGGACGAGTCACGGACGATGTCTGCAACGGCGCTCGCCCTCACGAATGCTTCCCCCTAGATTGAGGCCTGACGCGGCGGACGAAGAACCGAGGCCATATGGCTGGTGAGCTCTCGATAGGCAGGGAGGACACGTATCAGGCGCGACTCGCGAGGCTGGAGGCGCTCCTCGACGCGGTTCCCGCGCCGTTCGCGGTGCTCGAGTCGGCGACGGCGAGACTCGTGCTCACCAACCGCCGCTTCTTCGAGCTGACCGGCATCGCCGCCGGCGCGCTGTCGGAGCCCCCGCTTCGTCAGGCATTCCCGAATGCCGACGGCGACCTGCGCGAGGCCGTTGACGAAGCCATCCAGGGGAAGATCCACAGTCCTCTGCGCCTCACGGTTAGGCGAGGAGACCGGATTCGCGTGCTCGAGGCGGCGATCCGCGCGCTCGGCGAGGAGCTGCCCCCTCGGGAGCTCGTCTTCGCGGCCGTCGATGTCACTGAGCGCGAGCAGCTTCGCGAGGACCTCGCGCATCTCGTTGGACAGCTCACGTCGATCTTCGGGGTCATCCCGGACGCAGTGCGGGTGTACGACGTCCATGGGAACGTCGTCCGCGCCAACGCCCAGGCGATCAAGGACTGCGAGCTTGGCACCTCGGCCACACTGGCTGCCCAGATCGAGTGCGAGCAGCCGCGCACCCTCGACGACGTGCCGGTGAGGCTCGAGCATCACCCCACGTATCGGGCGCTCCGCGGCGAGGCCGTTCGCTCGGAAATGCTTCGCGTCATCCGCGCATCGTCAGGACCTCGCGTCATCGAGGTCAGCGCGAATCCGCTGCATGACGACATCGGCGAAGTGCGGGGCGCCGTCACCGTCGTGCGCGATGTGACCGACCGTCTCGCCCTCGTGCGCGAGCTCGAGGAGAAAGCCCGTCAGATCGATCAGCTGTATGCCCGCGCCTCCACCGAGACGGAGCGGCTCGAACGCATGGTCGCTGAACGCACCGCCGAGCTTCTCGCGATCCAGGACCGGCACGCGCGTGAGCGAAGGCTGGCGGCGATTGGGCAGCTCGCGGCCGGCGTCATGCACGACGTCAACAACGCGCTCAACCCGATCATGGCGGCGGCGTATCTTCTCGATCGGCACGCCGATGACCCTAACGCCGTGCGGGAATATGCCGCACGGATCGCCAGGGCGGCGGAAACAGGAGCTGCAACTTCCGCACGGGTTGGGCGGTTCATCCGGCAGGACCCCATCGACGAGGGCACGCAGGCGCAGCTCGATCTGGGAACGCTGGCGAGCGAGGTCGTGGCCATGATGCGATCGCTTTGGGCGGAGCGTCAGGTTGGCGGCCCCATTCGTCTGGAGCTTCGCCTGGCGTCGGCGCCCGCCGTCGGCGTCGCCGGCGAGGTCCGTGCGGCAATCATGAATCTGATCAACAACGCGCTGGATGCGACTGCAGAGGGAGGAGCGATCACTGTTGAGACGCGGACTGATGGCGTCGATTCCGTCGTCGAGGTGAGCGACACGGGTGTGGGCATGACGGAGCACGTCCGCGAGCATGCCTTCGAGCCGTTCTTCAGCACGAAGGAAGGCACGGGCAGTGGGCTTGGTCTCGCCGAAGTGTACGGCATCATGAGGCGCCATCGCGGATCAGCGGAGATCATCAGTGAGCCGGGCGCCGGTGCCACCGTGCGCCTTCGCTTCCGGACGCAGTCCGTGACGACGCGGGATACACCCGCAAGTGTCCCATCCGCGGGGTCGCGGCGTCGGATATTGCTGGTGGAAGACAACGAGGCCGGTCGCGAGTTCTTCCGCATGGTGCTCCAGTCGCACGGCCACGAGGTGGAGTCGGTCGCCACGTATGGCGAGGGTCTCTCGCGCCTCGAGGCGGCTGCCGCCGACCCGTTCGAGGTGCTCATCAGTGACATCGGGCTTCCCGATGGCAGCGGATGGGACCTCGTGCGAAAGGCGCGGGTACTCTGCCCAGGCATGCGGATCGGCGTCGTCACCGGATGGGAGGGAAACCGCGAAGGACCCACCGAGGCGGATTTCGTGCTGCGCAAACCCGTGCCCCCCGCCGAGCTGATCGCGCTCGTCGGCGTCGGCGCCACCTGAGGGTCGTCTCGTGTCACCAGAGCCAGGCACCCGCCCGCCCGAAACGACCGCTTCGATCCGCGTCCTCGTCGCGGAGGATGATGAGAATGCTCGCGCGCTGCTCGTCGATGTGTTGCGCGATCTGGGGCATGAGGTCGTCGCGGAGGTGGGAACGGGGGAGCAGGCGATCGCCAGGGCTCGTGAGGCACACCCGGATGTGGTGCTCCTCGACGTCCACATGCCGGGCCAATCCGGAATCGAGGCGGCCGAAGCGATTGCGCACGAGGTGGATTCGGCCGCTGTGGTGCTGTTTACCGGCGACGGCGCACTTTCCCTGACCGACCGCGACGTCGATGCCACAGCGGCGATCGCGTTTCTCCGCAAACCGGCACCTCCGCCTGTCATCGACTCCACCGTACGGCTGGCCGCGCGGCGCGCCCGCGAGCTCACGCACGCACGACGCGCTGCGATCGATGCCAAGCAGGCACTCGAGAACCGGAAGGTCATCGAGCGCGCAAAGGGGATTCTCATGCGACGTACGGGGTGTTCGGAGCAGGAGGCGTATCGCATCCTGCAGCGCTCGAGTCAGGACCGCGGCGAGCCAATGGTCGACATCGCGCGCGCGGTAATCGAGAGTGAGCCAGGACGATAGCCAGGGGGAAGGCGCTCACAGCGCGGAAGGCGCTGGGCGCGCGCTCGGTCACCTCGCGCACCCAGCGACCCATCGCCCGCACGTCGTCATCCTTGGCGGCGGATTCGGAGGAGCTGAAGCCGCTCGAAAGCTTCGCACCGCGGCGGTGCGTGTCACGCTGATCGATCGCACCAACCACCACGTCTTCCAGCCACTCCTCTATCAGGTCGCGACCGCGGGCCTGGCGCCGAGTGACATCGCATCGCCAATCCGCTGGATGCTGCGGCACCAGCGAAACGCCACGGTGCTCATGGAAGAGGTCACGGGCGTCGATCCCGAACGCCGCGTGGTTCGCGTGGCGAACGGAGGCGGAGAGATCGCGTACGATTATCTCATCGTGGCGACCGGTGCCCGCCATTCGTACTTCGGCCACTCCGAGTGGGAAGCGCGTGCGCCCGGGCTCAAGAGCCTCGAGGATGCACTCGAGATGCGGCGGCGATTCCTCGTCGCCTTCGAGGCCGCCGAGCGTACCGAGGACTCCGAGGAGCGCCTCGCGCTCCAGACGTTCGTGCTCGTGGGTGGTGGGCCGACAGGCGTGGAGCTCGCCGGCGTGATGCAGGAAGTCGCTCGCGGAATGCGCAAAGACTTTCGTCGCATCGACACCAGCAGGACACGCGTCGTACTGCTCGAGGGCGGACCTCGCGTGCTCCCCTCGTTTCCCGAATCGCTCTCGGCCCGGGCGCACAAGGACCTTCTCGATCTCGGCGTCGAGGTGCGCGTCAACGCGCTCGTCACACGTATCGAGCCCGACGCGGTGTGGGTGGGGGAGGAGCGCATCGCGACACGCACGGTCTTCTGGGCCGCGGGCAACGAAGCCTCACCGATCGGTCGCTCGCTCGGCTCTCGCGTGGATCGCGCGGGACGTCTCGAGGTGAATCCCGACCTCTCGCTGCCGGGTCATCCGGAGCTTTTCGTGATTGGAGATCTGGCCATCGTCAGGCAGAGCGGCCGGCAGGTTCCGGCGGTGGCGCCGGCCGCCATCCAGATGGGCGCCTCTGCCGCACGGAACATTCATCGCGATCTTCGCGGCGAGCCGCGGGTATCATTCCGGTATCGCAACAAGGGGGATCTTGCCACTATCGGCCGCTACAAGGCGATCGCCGACTTCGGCAAGTTCCACGTGACCGGACGGCTCGCATGGTGGTTCTGGCTGCTCGTGCACATCATGTATCTCGTCGGATTCCGCAACCGGCTGAGCGTATTGCTCCAGTGGGCATACGCCTACTTCACGTACCAGCGCGGCGTGCGCCTGATTACCCGCGAGTCGCGGCTCTGTTGATTCGCGCGGTGGCCGCCGCTGCTCTCGTCGTCTTCGCGGCATGCAGCGACGCGCCGTTGGGGCCTGGACAATCGGGAACGACGGTGGCGCGTGTCATCATTGCGCCCGACAGCATCGCCCTTCCGCGCACTCAGTCCATGCAGCTCGCGGCGATCGTCCTCGATGCCTCTGGCAACGAGCTCGACGGCCGCGACGTCGCGTGGTCCAGCTCGGACCCCACTCGCGTCACCGTGACATCGACCGGGCTGATCACCGCATCCGAGGTTGGGTCATCGCTCGTCCGCGCGCTGAGCGAGGGAAAGTCGGATTCGGTGAAGATCATCGTCACACCGTAAGGGGCAACGAATGAAGAACGAGGAACGAGGATGAAGGAATTCGATCGGGGGGATTCTCTCAATCGAATTCCTCGATCCTCATTCATCGTTCCTCGTTCGCTCTACTTCACGACCGCCTCCTCCTTCGCCGTCTCGGGCACGCGCACCGCGAGAAGCGCCGTCACCGCGACGACGATGGCCGACGTCAGGAAAGGAATGAACGACCCCCCCTCGCCGAGTCGCGCGTGCGCAATGTCCCAGACCGTGCCGGCGAAAAGCGCGTAGAGCACGCGGGTGATGTTGCCCACCGTCTGCTGGAGCCCCATGTACAACCCGCGCTCATGATCGCCGACGACCTGCGACAGCATCGCGGTGACGCAGGGGAAGAGCAGCGTCGCGCCCAGCGGGAGAAGCGCCGTGGCCAGCGCCAGCGTCGCGATGGAATGGGTCAGCGGCATCGCGAGGAAGCCTAACGTCAACGAAACGATCCCCATGCGCGTCGCACGCGCCTCGCCCACGCGGTCGATGACGCGGCCCAGTAGGCCGATGCGGAAGACGACGTTGAGAACGCCCAGGTAGGTGAAGAAGGAGCCGATCGTCTTCTCCGTCACGCCGTGGCGCTCCATGAGGAAGAACGGCATCACGCCGGACAGCGTCAGGCCGTAGAACGCGCCAATCGCGATGGCGTACACCCAGATGAATCGCTTCGCGAAATCGGGGTTGGGATGGGAGAGCGCCGCTGCCCCTTCCCGCCCGAGTGTTAGGCGGGTGACCAGTGTCACGGGCCAGATAGGTGCAATCCGCCAGACCGCCTTCACCGTGGCCCAGCGTTCGCGACGCGCCTTCGCCTTCCCCGCCGCTCCATGCGACTCGCCGAGGAAGCGCATGGCGAACGCGATGTTCACCAGGCACAGCACCGCCGCGATCAGCCCCGGCGCGTGGCGTCCCCACGTGGACGCCGCCGAGCCGAGCAGCGGGCCGAGCATGACGCCGACGTTCGTCGCCGCCGACAGCCACCCGAGCCCTTTCGCCCGGTTCTTCGGCTCGACGACATCGGAGACGTACGCCTGAATGACGCCGACCGTCCCTCCGCCTGCGCCCTGGATGATGCGCGACGCGAACAGCAGCCAGAGCGAGTCCGCGTACGCGAACACCACGTACGCGATCGCCGATGCGGCCAGGCCGCTGATGAGCGCGGGCTTGCGACCATAGCGGTCGGAGACGCGTCCCCATAACGGCGCGCTCACGAGCTGCGCGATGAGGAACGACGATCCGAGCCACGCCATCACGTAGCCGTTGGCTCCCAGCTCCTTCGCATAGAACGGGAGGAGCGGCAGGAGCATGAGCACGCCAACCATGTCCATGAACGCCGCCAGCATGAGCACGGCGAGGTTGGCGGGGATGGCGGACGGAAGCTTCACGGCGAGCGAAGGCGGTCGAAGGCGATCGATGGGATCAAGGGGCGTAGGCGCGACGAAGCGTGGCGGTCCGCCCTTGGACCGCCGTCGATCCCCTCGATCGCCTTCGATCCCGACAGCTCGACGTCACGCATCCACTTTCCCCAACGCCGCCGGCGGCGTCGAGCGCGCGACGAATCCACCGACCGCGACGATCGTGAGCACGTAGGGGATCATCTGAACGAACTGGCTGGGAATGCCCTGCATTCCCTGGAGCTGGATCTGCAACGTCTCGGCGGCGGCGAAGAGGAGGCAGGCGATGCCGGCCCGCACCGGCTCCCACCGTCCGAAGATGATCGCCGCCAGCGCGATGAAGCCGCGCCCGGCCGTCATGGAATCGGTGAACTGGTGCTGGTCCAGCGCGAGGTAAACGCCGCCGAGGCCGGCCAGGATCCCCGAGAGCGCGACGGCGAAGTAGCGAACGCGTCGAACGGGAACGCCGAGCGTTTCCGCCGCGGCCGGATGTTCACCGACCGCGCGCACCCGAAGCCCGAATGGCGTGTAGTGCACCAGCCAGGCGACCACCGGGATGCCGAGCAAGCCCAACCACACCAGTGGATTCCGCAACAGCGCACCGGTGAGCGCGCCCCCATCGCCGGTGACGCCGAAGCCGGCGACGCGTGGTGAGTTCGATGAGCTGTCGAACGCCATCAACAGGAAGAAGCGCGTCAATCCCACCGCGAGCAGATTGATCGCGATGCCGGTGACGATCTGGTCGGCCCGATAGCGGATCGATGCGACAGCATGGATGAGCCCGAACAGCAAACCGCCGCCAATTCCGCAGAGCACTCCAATCCAGGGGCTCCCGCTGTAGTAGCTCCCGAGCGTGGCCGCGAACGCTCCCGTGAGCATGAAGCCCTCGAGCGTTAGGCTGACCACACCGGCACGCTCCGCGATGACGCCACCGGAAGCCGCGAACAGGTACGGGATCGCAATCCGGATGGTCTGCGCGACGAAGGCGATGATCTCGCTCATCGCGCCGCTCCTGCGCGTACGCCCTGCACGAGACGGCGGACCTCGGGCACGGCCGCCGCGACGGCCAGGATCACGACGCCTTGCAACACCTCCACCATCTGCTTCGGCACCAGCGCATGAATAGCGAGCCCCCCCTGCGACAGCGTCGCGAACAGAAACGCGGCGATCACGACACCGAGTGGGTGATTGCGTCCGACGAGCGCCACCGCAATGCCGAGGAAGCCGGCGCCACCACTGAAGCCCTCCTCGTAATAGTGCTTGTAGCCGAGCGTGTAGTTGATGCCGCCAAGACCGGCGAGGGCGCCCGAGATCACGAACGCCTTGATCCACACTCTGCCCACGCGCACGCCGCCATACTCCGCCGCGTCGGGCTGTAGGCCGGCGGCGCGCAGCTCGTACCCGGCGCGCGTTCGAAACAGCATCCAGCCCACGACCACCGCGGCCGCAATGGCGATGAGCAGTGACGTGTTCGCCGCCGAGCCGTGGAACGGGGAGATCCAGTCCATCAAGCGAGACAACGTCCCTGCCCGCATCGCCGGCGTATGCAGCGTCTCGGGGACGTGGAGATGCGACGCGACGATCCAGTTGAGTAACGCGAGCACGATGAAGTTGAGCATGATCGTCACGATCACCTCGTGCGCGCCGAAGCGCGCCTTCATCACGCCCGGTACCGCCCCGACGAGCCCGCCGGCGGCGAGCGCGGCGCCAATGCACAACGGAATGGCGACGATCCCCGGCGTTCCCGCTGGAAGCACGAGACCCATCACCGCCGCCGCGAACCCACCGGCGGCCAGCTGCCCCTCGCCGCCGATGTTGAACAGCCCCGCACGAAGCGCGAGCGCGACGGCGAGACCGGTGCAGAGGAGCGTCGTCGCCTTGTACAGGACCTGCCCGAATCCGTACCAGTTCCCCCACGTTCCGCTCAACATCAGGCGGTATACTGCACCGGGGGACTGCCCAACGAGCAGGATGAGGATGTCTCCGACGACGAGCGCGACGAGAAGCGCGACGAGCGGCGGGAGCAGCGCCTCCTCCACGCGCTGGCGCGCGCCAATCGTCGTCACGCGGCTGGTCTCGTCGTGTCGGTAGCGCCCGTCATCAGCGGGCCGAGCCGTTCCTCGGACGCCTCGCGCCGCGGCAATGTCGCGATGATTCTCCCGCCGTACATCACCGCCACCCGATCCGCCAGCGCCAGGATCTCGGACAGCTCGGCGGAGACGAGGAGGATGGCCTTGCCTGCCTCACGAGCGGCACGCAGCTGCGCATGGATGAACTCGATGGCCCCGACATCGACACCGCGTGTCGGCTGCGATGCGAGAAGAACCTCGTACGCCCCACCCATCTCGCGCGCGATCACGACCTTCTGCTGATTGCCGCCGGACAGCGCGCGGGCGGGCAGCTCGGCATCGGGTGGGCGAATGTCGAACCGTTGAATCTCGTCGGTCGCGTTCGCCTCGATGCGGCGGCCGTCGAGAGCCCACGCGCGCCGCGCGCCCGTCGCGTAGTGGTGCTGGTCGCCGAGGATGAGATTCTCCGCGACCGTATACTCGAGGACGAGCCCGCGACGGTGACGATCCTCCGGAATGTGAGCGAGGCCGGCTTCAGTGCGCTCACGCACCGATGCGTGCGTCACGTCGCGCCCACCGAGCGCGATCGTCCCCGACGTCACCGGGCACAGGCCGGCGATCGCTTCGATCAGCTCGGTCTGCCCATTCCCCTCGACGCCGGCGATGCCGAGGATTTCCCCGGCGGCGACGTCGAACGAGATGCCGTCCACCGCGCGGCGGCCGCGACTGGTGACCACGAGCGAGTTGACGGACAATGCGAAACGAGGAGCGGCGGACCGAGGGGTTCCTTCCAATGAATTCCTCGGTCCTTCGTCCTCCTTCCTCATTGTGACCAGAGCCACGTCCCGCCCCACCATCGCCCGCGCGATCGCCTCCGGGGTCGCCGCCCCCGTGTCCATGCGTGCGACCGTCTCGCCCTGCCGCATCACCGTGATGGCGTCGGAGACGTCCATCACCTCATCGAGCTTGTGCGTGATGAGCACGATCGTCGCGCCGTCGTCCCGCAAGCGGCGCAGCACACTCCAGAGCTCCTTCACCTCGAGCGGCGAGAGCACCGCGGTCGGCTCGTCGAGGATGAGAATGCGCGCGCCGCGAAACAGGGTCTTCAGGATCTCGACCCGCTGCGCCTCACCGACCGAGAGATCACCGACGTGTCTCGCGGGGTCCACTCGCAGGCCGTACTGGTCGCCAATCCGCTTCACGTCGCTGATCGCGCGGGCGATGTCGAGCATTGCGCCGCGCACCGGCTCGCGGCCAAGCACCACGTTCTCGGCCACCGTGAGAGTGCGGACGAGCATGAAATGCTGATGCACCATGCCGACGCCCGCCTTGATCGCGTCGGCGGTGGACCAGCCCGTGACGTCTCGCAGCTCGCCGCTCGGTGTCCCGACCTCGACGGTTCCGGCGTCGGGGGCGTAGAGGCCGGCGAGGATTCGCATCAGCGTAGACTTGCCCGCTCCGTTTTCCCCGACGAGCGCGTGAATCTCGCGCGTGCCGACCTGGAGCCGGGCGCCGCGGTTGGCGTGGACAGGACCGAACGCCTTGTGGATGCCATTCATTCGAATGGCGGGTGCCGACGCGGTCATCGCGTGCTCGGCACTCGAATCCGCCCCGCGATGATCTCCTCCTCGAGCCGCTCGACGCGCGCGATCACGTCGGCAGGGATCAGGTCGCGGTTGTTCTGGTCGTAGATGTAACCGACGCCACCTTCCTTCAGACCGTACGAGTAAATGCCGCCCTGGAACGCGCCCTCGCGCACGCGACGAATCGCGTCGAAGGTGACGGCGTCGACGCCCTTCACCATCGACGTCATGATGTGGCCGGGCGCCTCCGCGTATTGGTCGGCATCCACTCCGATGGCGTACTTTCCCGTCTGTCGTGCGGCTTCGAACACGCCGAGCCCCGTCGATCCCGACGCATGGAAGATCACGTTCACCCCCGACTGGTACTGGCTGAGCGCCAGCTCCTTGCCCTTGCCCGGATTCCGGAATGCCTCGGGGGTCACGCCCGCATACTGCGCGATCACCGTGCAGTCGGGGCACACGTGCCTAACGCCGGCCCGGAACCCGGCCTCGAACTTGTGTATGAGGGGAATGTCCATTCCGCCCACGAAGCCAATGCGCTTCGATCCGCCCGCGAGCACCGCGATCGCGCCGACCAGGAACGAGCCTTCCTCCTCGCGGAACTTCAGTGCGGCGAGGTTCGTTGGTGGCTGGACGGTGTTCCCCTGCTCGTCGATGGTAACCGCGTAGTCGACTCCGGCGAACTTGACCTCCGGGTATTCGACGGCGAGATCGGTGAGGTCGTCGGTGAAGATGAAGCCGACGCCGATGACGAGGTCCATCCCTTGCGCGGCGAGCAGGCGGAGCCCCGCCTCACGATCGCTGCCCTCACCGGGCTCGATGAAGCGGATGTCGGCACCGAGCACCGCCTTGGCGGAATCGGCACCCTTGTAGGCGCCATCGTTGAACGACTTGTCGCCGCGTCCGCCGACGTCGAAGACAATGCCGACATCCACGCCTGCGCTGTCGCCCTCGGCGGCGGCACCGCGGGGGTGGACGAAGAGCAAGGCAATGTGGGCGACGAGGAGGACGACGATGAGGATGAAAAGGCGAGACATAAGGGGATAAAATGTGCTCCTTGGTCGAGGGGAGAGGGAAGAGCAACAGCGGGGGAGAGGTGGGAGCCACCCAAGGGGAGAGGGAAGCGAGAAGAGGGAAGCGAGAAGAGGGAAGCGGGTGTTCGGCGATCATCGCGATAAGGACTCGGGCCAGCGGGCAGTGGGTGCCCGTCCCCGCTTCCCCCTTCCCGCTTCCCCCTTCCCTGAAGTGGCTCTTACCTCGTTAACTCTTCCCTCATTCCCTCGATCTATCCCTCTACCCTCAGGCAATAAGGCATGACGGAACGCGTCCGCACCCGCTTCCTCGTCGTCGGGAGCGGAGTCGCCGGCCTCCACACCGCGTGGCGCGCGGCTGAGGAGGGCGACGTAACCCTCCTCACCAAGCGCTCGCTTTTCGACAGCGCCACCGCCTACGCTCAGGGCGGTATCGCCGCCGCATTGGGCGCGGGCGATTCGCCCGCGTTGCACCGGCGCGATACGCTCGCCGCCGGTGCCGCCCTCTGCGACAGAGAGGCCGTCGAGGTCCTGGTCGAGGAGGGCCCGGCGCGTGTGCAGCAGCTGTTCGCGGCAGGTGCCCAGTTCGATCTCGCGCCCGGTGGTCGCTTCAAGCTCGGCCGCGAAGCGGCGCACTCACGCAATCGCATCGTTCACGCGCACGGCGACCAGACGGGTGCCGAGGTCGCCCGCACACTGATCGAGCGCGTGCGCGACAGCGACCGTGTCAACGTGATTGAGGCCGCGCGCGTCCTCGATCTCATGGTGCGTGGTGGTGAGTGCATTGGCGTCCGCGCGAGCGTCGCCGGAAAGCCGGTGGAGATCGTCTCCGACGGGACCGTCCTTGCCACCGGTGGATGCGGGCAGGTCTATCGCTATACGACCAATCCTGTCGTCGCCACAGGCGACGGTTACGCGATCGCGTGGCGAGCCGGCGTGCGTCTCGTGGATATGGAGTTCGTACAGTTTCACCCGACGGCGCTGGATACTCCCGAGAATCCCCTCGCGCTCATCTCCGAGGCGGTTCGCGGAGAGGGGGCGATTTTGCGGAACGATCGCGGCGAGCGGTTCATGAAGCAGCACCATCGGCTCGCCGAGCTCGCGCCGCGCGATGTCGTTGCGCGCGAAATCTTCCGCGAGCAACGGCCGTCACGTTCGGGAGGAAAACCGCGGCGTGTATTCCTCGACGCGACGAAGCTCGGGGAGCAGTTCGTTGAGCGCTTCCCTGGGATTTTTGCGCTGTGCCAGGCCCGCGGTATCGACCCGCGCAGCGACCTCATCCCGGTGACGCCCGCGGCCCACTACATGATGGGAGGTATCGTCACCGATCTCGCCGGGCGCACGAGCATGAAGCGGTTGTACGCGTGCGGCGAAGTCTCGAGCACCGGCGTTCATGGAGCGAATCGGCTTGCGTCGAACTCCCTGCTCGAGGGATTGGTTTTCGCGGAACGAGTGGCGCGCGATCTCCACGAGGTGGAGCGGCTTCAGCGCGCGCCAAGCACGGGCACGTGGGAGGTGCCGCCGTTGCTCGACCGCGGCGCCGCACAGGTAGCGGCGGATGCCGTACGGCGCACGATGTGGGAGCACGCGGCGATCCACCGTGAGGAGGCGGGGCTTCGGACCTGTCTCGAGGATCTCGCGTCGATCGAGTCGCGTCTCCCCCAGGGAGCGACCGAGGAGCTGAACCTCGTGCAGTGTGCGCGCCTCATCGTGCAGTCAGCGTTGATGCGCGACGAATCGCGGGGTGGCCATTACCGGGGGGACTTTCCGAAGGCGAAGCGATCGTGGGCGGGCAAGCACATCCTATGGTGAGATCGCGGCCCGTAGAGAGTGGGCCAAGGGCCAGGGGCCAAGGGCCAAGGGGAGGGTCACGGGTGTGCGGTGGTGGCATGACCCTTCACCCTCCGCTTGGCCCTTGGCCCCTGGCCCCTGGCCCGCTCTCCTTGCCGAGCGCTCTCGCCCCGGATACGCTCCTCCCATGAGTCACGATTTACAGGCCGCGATCCGCTCCATGGCCACGGAACGCAACGCGGTGATTCTCGCGCACAACTACGAGCGGCCCGAAGTTCAGGACGTCGCCGATTTCGTCGGCGACTCGCTCGGGCTTTCGCGGGAGGCCGCGCGGACATCCGCCGACGTCATCGTCTTCTGCGGCGTCCATTTCATGGCGGAGACCGCCGCCATCCTCTCGCCGGAGAAGATCGTTCTCCTCCCGGACCTCGCCGCCGGCTGCTCGCTCGCGTCCACTATCGACGCCGACCAGCTCCGCGGCTGGAAGGCCGAGCACCCTGGGGCGATCGTCGTCTCCTATGTCAACACGACCGCCGAAGTGAAGGCGGAGTCCGATTATTGCTGCACGTCCGGAAACGCGGTCGAGGTCGTGAACTCGATTCCGGCGGACCGCGAAATCCTCTTTCTACCCGACCTCTTTCTCGGCGCGCACGTGCGACGCGTCACGGGGCGCGAGAACATGCACGTCTGGATGGGTGAGTGTCACGTGCATGCCGGGATCAGTCCCGAGAACATCCGCCGGCAGCGCTCGCTGCATCCGGAGGCGGAGTTCCTCATCCATCCGGAGTGCGGCTGCTCCACCAGCGTGCTCGAAGCGATGTCGGCGGGAGATGTGGAGGCCGAGGGCGTCCACATTCTGTCCACGGAAGGCATGATCCGGCGGCCGGCGCAATCGCCCGCCCCCGAGTTCATCGTCGCGACCGAGGTCGGAATTCTGCACCGGCTCCGAAAGGAGAATCCCCAGAAGACATTCTACGCGGCGAACGAGCGCGCGAGCTGCGCGTACATGAAGGTCACCACGCTGCCGAAGGTGCTCCAGTCACTGGAGACGCTCACTCACCACATCACCGTTCCCGCGGACGTCGCGGCGCGTGCGTACCAGGCGATCGAGCGCATGGTCTCGATCGGCGGCCCGGTTCCCACGCCTCTGCTGCCCGGCGAGGACGATCCGGGCGAATGACATGATGAATCAAGAGCCGTCCGACCGCGCCATGCCGCCGCGTCGCGTCACCCCGCTTGCCGTGACGCCCGTGCAAATGCCTGACGAGCTCCTGTTCCCGCTCACGCGGCCGCAGGTGGAAAAGGTGGTGCATCGTGCGTTGCTCGAGGACGGCGCATACAACGATGTCACGACCATCGCGACGGTGTTGTCGAACCGCCGCGCGCGCGGCACGTTGGTCGCCCGGCAGTCCGGCGTCATCGCCGGGATTCCGCTAGCGCTCGAGGCGTTCCGGCTCGTCGATCCCAAGGTCTCGATACGCATCGATGTCGAGGACGGCATTCGCGTCGACGCCAACCATCCCGTGCTTTTCGTCACCGGCCACGCACGCGAGATCCTCTCCGCCGAGCGCGTTGCCCTGAACTTCGTCGGAAAGTTGTCCGGCATCGCATCACTCACCGCGAAGTACGTGGATGCGGTGCGAGGGACGAAGGTGCGCATCGTCGATACGAGAAAGACGACACCCGGATGGCGAAAGCTCGAGAAGTACGCCGTTCGCGCCGGGGGCGGGCTCAACCATCGGATGGACCTCGCGACTGGCGTTCTCATCAAGGACAACCATCTCGCCGCCGTCGACGGCGACATCGCGCTCGCCATTCGGCGCGCGCGCGAGAAGGCTCCGACGGGCATGCGCATCGAAGTGGAGTGCGAGCGGCCGGAGCAGGTGGAAGCCGCGGTCAAAGCCGGCGCGGACATCGTGATGCTCGACAACATGCACGTCACGACGATGCGGGAATGCGTGCAGCTCGTGAACGGCCGGGCGATCGTCGAGGCGTCGGGAGGCGTGACCCTCGAGACCGTCCGCGCGATCGCGATGACCGGCGTCGACTGGATCTCCGTCGGCGCGCTCACGCACTCGGCGCCATCGATGGATGTAGCGCTGGAGTTCGATCCGGCGTGACGGCGGAGGTTGTCGAGGGTGTCAAGGGTGTGAAGGGTGTCAAGGATCCAGGTCGTCGAGGTCGTCGAGGTAATCAAGGTGAAATCAACGAGCAGTGATCTCGCGGTGGTCCGAGGAACACCTCGACATCTTCGACGACCTTGACGACCTTGACCACCTCACCCCTCGACACCCTCGACACTCTTGACGACCTCGACACCCTTGGGTCTAATCGCCACCGCCCTCCTCCTCGGTGCCGCGCACTCGTTCGCGCCCGATCACCTCGCGGCGGTGGGGCTGTTCGTGAGCCGCGGGCCGCGGTGGGGGCGGGCGCTGGCGATTGGCGCGCGGTGGGGCATCGGGCACTCCATCGTCATCATGCTCGTGGGCGGCGCGCTCGTGCTCACCGGATGGCGCTTCCCGGAACACTTCGCGCCCCTGGTGGAGCGCCTCGTCGGCGTCACGCTCATCGCGCTCGGTCTTCTCGCCTTCGCGCGAGCGATGCGAATTCACGGGCACGTCCACCATCACGACGGGGTTGCGCACTGGCATCTGCATTCCCACCGGCGGTCCGCTGAGCACGACCACGCTCATCATGCGGCACTCGGCATGGGTGCGCTGCACGGGCTCGCGGGAACCGGAGCGCTCGTGATCGCCCTGCCGCTCGCCGCCACCGAGTCTGCCTCGCTCGCGTTCGCGTACCTGCTGACCTTCGGTGTGGGAACGACCGTGGCCATGGCGCTCTTCGGTGCGGCCGCCGCGTGGGCCGCGCGGCGCGCGGCGCACGGCTCGCTGACGTTGATGCGTCTGACTGCTTCGCTCGCGGCGCTGGCGAGTGTCGGCGTGGGACTCTGGTGGGCGATGGCGGTTCGATGAGCGACCCCACGCCTGACGAGCCACCGCCGGAGCCCGAGGACATCTGCGACGTATGCGGTTCGGTGGACGTCGTGTGGATGCAGTGCAAGCTGCTGTGCCGCAACTGCGGGTCGATCGTGAGGTCGTGCGCTGACCTTGCGCCGGGTTAACGCGCCGCGCTCTCTCTCAACAGCTCACCGAACCGCACGGGGTCGGAGGTTGGCTCCGAGCAGAGATACTGCCGGCACACGTAGCCGGTTGCCTTCCCATCTCTCGCCGTTCGCTCCTCGAGCAGGGCGACGCCCGCTCCGTCGCCGGGCGGACCGCCCGCCATCACCAACGCCGGGAGATATTGGCGCGCGACTTCGCCGGTCAACGCCATGAAGTCGGGTGCCTGGGGCTCGCCGACGATCGCGACCTCCGTGGCGCCATGAATGGCGAGATCGGCTGCGCCTAACAGGTGACCGAAGGCCGCTCCATGCTGCGCGAGCGGCACCGCCAGCGTCTCGAGTGTCCATGTCGCGCGACGGAGCATGTCGGCATCGCGATAGAGCTCCGCGAGCCTGAGGAGAAGCTCGACCGCCAGCGATGTCCCGGACGGCGTCGCGTTGTCCGTCACTTCGCGCGGACGCGTGATGAGACGCTCATGATCGTGAGCGGTGTCGAAGAAGATGTTGGCGGTGTCGTCCCAGAACGCCGCCACGGTGGCATCGCCGAGCGTTTGCGCGCGAGTGAGCCAGGTCGCATCGAACGTCAGCTCGTACAGGGCGAGGAAGCCCAGCGCAACCGCGGCGTGGTCCTCGAGGAAGCCGGCGATGCGTGCCTGCCCATCCTTCCACGATCGCAGGACGCGGCCATCGTGGACCAGCTCGCGTGCGAGGAACTCACCGCATCCGAGCGCCACCTCGCGCCAATCATCGCGGCCGAACGCGCGCGCGGCGTCGGCGATCGCTCTCAACATCAGCCCGTTCCACGATGCGAGCACCTTTTCGTCCCGTCCGGGCCACACCCGCTGCGCACGATGCGCGTAGAGCGTCGCGCGCGCGCGAGCGACGGTGGCCTCGAGCTCGGCGGCATCGATGTGCTCGCGCGCAGCGACCGCCGAGGCATCGTTCGGAACGTAGAGAATGTTGTGTCCCTCGAAGTTTCCATGCGTCGAGGCGCCCCAGTACCTCGCGGCGATCTCCGCATCGCGGCCGAGTACCTCTTGCAGCTCCGGCAGGCTCCAGACGTAGAACTTCCCCTCCTCGCCTTCGCTGTCGGCATCCAGCGACGAGTAGAAGCCGCCGGCCGGGGACCGCATTTCCCGGATCGCCCACTCGATCGTTTCCTCGGTCACGCGGCGCACCTCTGCGCCCCCCGTGGCCTGCCAGAGATGGACTCCCAGGCGAGCGAGCAGCGCGTTGTCGTACAGCATCTTCTCGAAGTGCGGAACGAGCCAGATGGCATCCACCGCATAACGATGGAAGCCGCCGCCAACCTGGTCGTAGATGCCGCCGCGCGCCATCTGCCGGAAGGAATGGGTCACGATCTCGAGCGCGTGCGCGGTGCCCGTCCGTCGCCAGTATCGGAGCGAGAAGTCGAGCGCCATCGCCTGGGGAAATTTCGGCGCACCCTCGAAGCCTCCGTGAAGCGAGTCGTATCGCTGCGCGATCGATCGCCAGGCGCGGTCGAGCACGGTGGGATCGAGCATCCCACCGCTGCGTGAGGGTGCGCTCGCCGGGAGGTAGATGCGCCTGATCTCCTCTCCCGAGCGGCGGACGTCATCGCGACGGGTGCGATAGGCGTTGGCGACCCCCGCGAGCACGCGTCGAAACGAAGGCATTCCCGGGCGATCGTCGGGCGGGAAATAGGTCCCGCCGAAGAACGGGATACCCTCGGGCGTGAGGAACATCGTCATCGGCCACCCGCCGTGCCCCGTCATCGCCTGCACCGCGCTCATGTAGATCGCGTCGATGTCGGGACGCTCTTCCCGGTCCACCTTCACGTTGACGAAGTGCTCGTTCATGAGGCGCGCCGTATCCGCATTCTCGAACGACTCGCGCTCCATCACGTGGCACCAGTGACAGGCGGCATAGCCGATACTCAGCAGGATCGGCTTGTCCTCGCGCCGCGCCCGCTCGAGCGCTTCGTCCCCCCATGGATACCAGTCCACGGGATTGTGGGCGTGCTGGAGCAGGTAAGGGCTGGTTTCGTTGGCGAGGCGATTCATGAGGCGAAAGCGGAATGCGGAATTCGGATCGCTGTTGACACCCAACACTTCAATCCGCA
Source organism: Gemmatimonadaceae bacterium (assembly GCA_035765135.1). Lineage (GTDB taxonomy): Bacteria > Gemmatimonadota > Gemmatimonadetes > Gemmatimonadales > Gemmatimonadaceae > JAICNG01. The sequence goes on from DASTYE010000100.1 coordinate 32,075, forward strand.
TTCCGCGTTCCGCATTCTCGCATCCCGGCACTATGCCGGGCGCGTATATTTCACCGTCCTCTCGCACCAAGGCGGAATCGGTGGCTAACGTGCTCGCGCCCGAGCTGGATCGCTTCCTCGCGGACAACGACGCTCGCATCCACGACGAGCTGTTCGACTTCCTGCGCATCCCGAGTGTCAGTGCACGCTCGGAACACAAGCCGGACATGCTGCGCGCGGCCGAGTGGCTGGCAGCGCACATGCGCGACGCCGGGCTCACCACCGAGATCGTGCCGACGGCCGGCCACCCGATCGTCATCGGCGAATGGCACAAGGCGGGTGATGACGCTCCGACGGTGCTCATCTACGGGCATTACGACGTGCAACCCGCCGAACCGCTGGAGCTCTGGGAGTCGCCGCCGTTCGAGCCAACCGTTCGGCACGGGCGGATCTACGCGCGCGGATCGGTCGATGACAAGGGACAGCTGTATCTCCACGTGAAGGCGCTCGAGGCGCATCTCCGCGCGCGTGGGAAACTGCCGATCAACGTGATCGTGCTCGCCGAAGGGGAAGAGGAAGTCGGCAGCCCGAACCTCGCGAGCTTCATTGAATCGCACGCAAAGCGGCTCGCGTGCGATGCGGTCGTGATCAGCGACTCGTCGATGTTCGCGCCCGGGCTGCCCTCGATTCTGTCGTCACTGCGCGGCCTGGCGTACTTCCAGATCGACGTGCACGGACCTTCCGTCGATCTCCACTCCGGCTCGTACGGCGGTGCCGTCATCAATCCGGCGACCGCGCTCGCCCGAATGGTCGCCACCTTCCACGACGAGGACTATCGCGTCGCCATCCCGGGCTTCTACGACAAGGTGCGCGACTGGCCGGGCGACGTACGCGAGCGCATCAAGGACCTCCCCTTCGATGACGGGAAGTTCCGGGAGGAGGTCGGCGCGCCGACGCTTGGCGGAGAGTCAGGCTACGCGACGCTCGAGCGCATTTGGACGCGTCCCACCTGCGAGATCAACGGGCTCCTCAGCGGTTACACTGGCGAGGGCGCCAAGACGGTTCTGCCGGCGAGCGCGATGGTGAAGGTCAGCTGCCGTCTCGTCCCCGATCAGGATCCCGAGGAGATAGCGGCCCTGGTTCGGAGACACGTCGATCGCGTTGCCCCAAAGGGCGTCAGGGTGACGGTCACGACGCTGCACGGAGGCCGGCCGTGGCGAGCCGACCTGCGCGGACCGCTGTACGACGCGGCGCGTCGCGCTCTGGCGACGGCGTTCGAGCGCGAGCCGGTGATCGTCGGAGAAGGCGGCTCCATCCCCGTGGTTGGCGATTTCGAGCGCATACTCGGTGCCCCCGTCCTCCTGGTTGGGTTTGGCCTGCCCGGCGAAAACGCGCATGCGCCCAACGAATGGATGAGCGACGAGAACTTCGTCAAAGGCGCCCGGGCAATCGCCGCGCTGTGGGACGAAATGGCTGCGGCGCGCGTGTAGCTAGCCCCCAGCGCTGCTTTGGGCCTCTCAATCAGGGGCTTGATCTGGGCGGTAATTTAGGCTAACCTAATTCAGGCATTTTCCGTTACTAATTCCGTGTTTCGGACCGTCTATTGAGTAGTCAATCGCGGTAACCAACGTCTCGATTTCAGTCAGGTACTGGCTCATTAAATGGCAAAGGACCCTGTTCTCTCCCGCCGGACGCTTCTCAAGGCGGGGGCGCTTGGAACGGTCGCTGCTGGCGGGGCGGCCGCGCTTCGCACCATCGGCGTCGCCCAGGCTCAGCAGACGGTCGACTCGACCGCCGGACGCGTCGTCGTGCATGGCTCGCACGACGCCATGGTCGCCGTGGGGGAGCTTACCCCGGGACAGTTCGACCCGACCGCCTTTCTCACGCACTTCGATTACGGAACGGTCTCGCGCCTGCCTAACGGGCAGACGCTGCGCGAGTACACGATCGTCGCCGAGGATCGAGAGATCGAGGTTGCTCCCGGCGTCTTCTATCCGGCCTGGACCTACAACGGCCAGGTGCCGGGTCCGACGATCCGCTGCACAGAAGGCGACCGCGTCCGCATCCACTTCACCAATCGCGGCAGCCACATCCACTCCATCCACTTTCACGGGGTGCACCCCGCGAACATGGATGGGGCGTTCGAGATGATCCCGCCCGGCGAGGGCTACACGTACGAATTCGATGCCGAGCCGTTCGGGCTGCACCTCTATCACTGTCACACCGTCCCCATCAAGCGGCACATCCACAAGGGACTGTACGGCGCATTCATCATCGACCCGCGGCAGGGCCGCCCGCCCGCCAGGGAGATGGTGATGGTGATGAACGGGTTCGACACGAACTTCGACAACGAGAACGAAGTGTACGCCGTCAACACGGTGGCTTTTCACTATCAGAAGCACCCGATCGTCCTCGCCCTCGGCGAGCTCACCCGCGTCTATCTCATCAACATCACCGAGTTCGATCTGCTCAACTCCATGCATCTGCATGGAAACATGTTCAAGCTCTACCGCACCGGCACGAGCCTGACGAGCTCGGAGCTCACCGACGTGGCGACGATGGGGCAGGGGGAGCGCGCCATCCTCGAGTTCACCTACAAGTATCCGGGACAGTTCATGTTCCACGCGCACCAGAGCGAGTTCGCCGAGCTCGGGTGGAGCGGGATCTTCAAGGTCGAGGAGGCGGTCCGTGTCTGAGTCCGTCGAAGTCGCCGAACGGGTGACGCAGGCGCCGGCCAGCGGCAGCGCGGGACGCGCCCGCGACACCCGCGACCCCGCGACCCCACGACACCGGCTCCTCTACGGCCTCGGGCCGCTCGTCCTCCTCGCGCTCCTCGTCCTCGCCTTCCTCAAGGTGGGGCCGCTTGGCGTCTTCCGCGCCGCGTTCCCGCCTGTCGAGGAGCTCACGATCGAGCGGATCACGCTGCCGAAACCGGGAGAAATGGTCGTCCACATCGTGAACGGCGGCCCCGAGCCGGTCACGGTGGCGCAAGTGCTCGTCGATGACGCCTCGTGGCTGCATTACATCGAAGGCGATCGCACCATCGGCCGTCTCGAGCGACGCTCTATTCGTATCCCGTACCCGTGGGTCGAAGGAGAGCCGCACGTCGTCCGTCTCATTACGAGCACGGGTCTCACGTTCGACTCGACGATCGAGGTCGCGACGACGACGCCCACCGCCGATGCGCGCTACCTCACCACCTTTGCGCTGCTCGGCGTGTACGTCGGCGTCATCCCGGTGTTTCTCGGCCTCCTCTGGTTCCCCTTCCTGCGCACGGCCAGCCGCCGCTGGCTGGACTTCTTCCTCGCGTTGACCGTCGGACTTTTGGTGTTCCTCGGCGTGGATGCGTTCGCCGAGGCGCTGGCGACGGCAGCGCGCGTTGCCGGTGCGTATCAGGGGCTGGGCATCGTGCTGTTAGGCGTTCTCGGAACGCCGCTGGCGCTCGCCGCGATCGGTCAGCGCAGACGACGCACGGGGCAGGCATCGTCGGCGTTTCACGTCTCGCTCCTCATCGCCATCGGCATCGGCTTGCACAATCTCGGCGAAGGGCTCGCGATCGGCGCTGCCTATTCGACGGGCGCCATCGCGCTCGGCACCTTCCTGATCATTGGCTTCCTGTTGCACAACACGACGGAGGGGCTCGGGATCCTCGCGCCCATTGCCACGGAGCAGCCGAGCATCTCGCGATTGGCGATGCTGGGCGCCATTGCCGGCGTGCCGACGGTGATCGGTGCGTGGATCGGCGCCTTTACGTTCTCGCCGGTCTGGACGACGTTCTTCTTCGCCGTTGGTGCAGGCGCAATCGTGCAGGTGGTGTGGGAGCTCCTCAAGCTGTTCTCGCGACGGTCCGAGGGGGGCCTTACCGCACCCCTGAACGTCGGGGGCGTGATGGCGGGACTGCTCATCATGTACGTGACAGGTCTCCTCGTTCCCGCATGAAATTTCGATCGATTCGGATCGCGGTGCTCTGCGCTGTCGGGGCCACCGCGCAAGCGCAGGGTGCGTCATCGGTCTCGCCCGCGGCACCTCCCGTCCGTGACAACAGCTTCCTGGTCGAGGAAGCGTACAATCAGGAAGCGCGCGTGGTGCAGCACATCAGCGTGTTCTCGCTCGCGCGCGGGTCGAACGACTGGGAATACGCCTTCACCCAGGAATGGCCCGCCGGTGGGCAGCGCCACCAGCTCAGCGTCACTGTACCGATCATCAATGCGAGCGACGCGACCGGCGTGGGGGACATTGCGCTCAACTACCGGTATCAACTGGCGTTCGATGACGCGACCGGCCACGCGCTCGCTCCGCGACTGAGCCTCATCCTCCCGACTGGCGACGCTGATCTCGGTCGTGGCACGTCATCGATGGGCGTCCAGGTGAATCTCCCGGCGAGTCTGGGCCTTCATCGCACGCTGGTCACGCACTGGAACGTTGGAGGAACGTGGAGGCCGTCTGCTCGCGCGCTCGCCGGTGGCCGCGCCGCGACGCGTGATGTTACCGCCGGGGCGAGCGCCATCTGGATGCCGAAGCGCGCGCTCAACCTCATGCTCGAGTTCGCGTGGGCGCGCGAGGAAGACGCCGTCGGAGCCGATGCACGCGTCGCCGCGGAGGCGGCGTGGCTCTCGCCGGGTCTGCGGGTGGCGATCGATTTCCCGAGCGGCCTGCAGATCGTCCCGGGCGTCGCGTTTCCCATCGGTGTCGGTCCGAGCGACGGGGACGAGCGACTGCTCTTCTATTTGAGCTTCGAGCACGGATTCTGAGACGAATGCGGAATGCGGAATTCGGATTGCATGCAAGACCATGGAACACGTAGGGCTCCGAGTTGTCACTCGGAGCCCTACGTGCATTGAGGTCTTACACGCACTCCGAATTCCGCATTCCGCATTCCGTCAAAATCTCCACTCCTTGATCACGAACGCGCCGAGAATATTCTTGCGCGGCGGGTCGGCCTGAGCGGCGAGGGTGGGCTCGCGCACCAGGTAGCGTGGCACGTAGCTGAGCTCGAGGCGGAGCCCCTTCGGCATTCGGTGCTGGAGACGAATGCCGAAGGGGTTCTTGTTCGCCGGCTGCGCCTGGATCGCCACGAATGTGCGGCTGCGGTTGATGTATTTGCCTGCCTCGATCTCGGTGAGGCTGAGTGAGCTGATAACGCTGTTCGACGACAGCTCCGCCGGCACGTCGGCCGGCGTCACGTTGAACTCGTCGGTCCCTAACGAGCGCGCCGCGTCCTGCTCCAGCTCGTTCGTCATGACGTCCAGCGCCGTACCCGCGAGCTGGCGCGTGGCGAGGCTCGCGACCGCGCCGGCCAGCTCGCCGCTCCCCGACGACTGTCCGGACAGCGTCGATCCCTGTACTTGCAGCAGCGACGATGACGAGCGTCCGAATGCGAGATAGCTGAGCAGGTCCGACTGCGAGATCGGCGGCTGCGCGGTGCTCTCGAGCGTCAGCTTCGGGTTGCGCAGCGTTCCGCCGATCATCACCTGGATGTCCATCGCCCCCGACCCCACGAGCGAGACCTCGTGAACGGCGGTGATCTGCAGCATTGGATTCAGCTCGGGATCGCCGATGAACGTCGCCGACCCGCGGTTGATCACGAAGCGCCGGCCGAGGAACTCGTAGGTGCCCCGGTCGGCGTTGACGACCCCTTCGAGCGTCAATGCCTGACGAGCGCGATCGACGTGGATGGTGAGGGCGCCGTACCGCTCCGGCGTGTACACCTCGACGTTCGCCTCCGGTGATCGCACCCACGTGTCGCGGGAAACGTTGAGCGACACATCCATCCGGAGGTTTGCGAGCAGCGCGGACTGCCCCGGCAGCACTTCGCGATCTCCCATCACGGACGTGTCGACCACCGCGAACACGGCCGGGTCGTCCGCGTTGATCACATCCTTCCCATCCGATTTGGGGATGTAGAGAACCCCGTTGCGGATGTTGGCCGTCCCCGTCACGTACACCGCCTCGAAGGGACCTTCGATACCGATGTTGGCATCGGCGTTGATGCGCCCCTGGTCGTTGTCGAGCACACGCGCGTTGGTGGCGACGATTCGCAGATCGAACGAGGGTTGCGTGATGTCGGCGACGCCAAGCCCGCCGCGCACGCGAATCGGGCCGTTCGCGCGGCCCACCAGCGAATCGATCACCAGGGTGTCGCCGGTGAGCCTCACGAGTCCGTTGATGTCGCGCATCGTGACGCCGAGCGGTACGATGCGGAACGAGGCGAAATCGAGGGCGAGCAGGCCGGTGAGGTCCGGCGAGCGCGCCGTGCCCCGCGCCGTCAGCACGCCGACGATCTTTCCGCGGACCTCGCTGATCGCGTCGGTGAACTTCGGGAGCACGTCGAGTGGCAGGGAATCCGCGCGCAGCTCGAACTCCAGTGGGCGGTCGAGCAGCCGCGGCCCGGTGACGCCGCTGAGTGCCAGGTTCACCGGAATCACGCCCTCGGCCGCCGCGACCGGCGCACCGTTTCCGCGGAGCGCCTCGGCCTGGGCGTCGAGCACCTCATCGGCGTACGCGAACCGCGCGCGGAGGTCGGGGACCACCGTGCCGCCATAGGAAGCTCCGGTGACGCCTAACGCGGCCCGGACGCGCGGGTCACGGGTCGTCCCTTCCACGCGAGCCACCACCTGCAGCACGCCGGTGGCTTCCAGGTCCGATTGCAGAAGCTCGACGACGTGCGCGACCTGCAGTCCTGACACCTCGAGGTCGAGCCGGGCCGAGCCCTGGCTCGGCACCAGTCCGTTGACGTAGATCCGCCCACGCGTTCCCTGCCGCAGGTCCAGCGCGAGAATCTCGACGCCGCGCGCACCCCACCGAATCGTGCTCGGCCTCGCCGACACCCAGGTCGTCGTGTCGAAGCGCAGTCTCAGCTGATCGAGATGTACTTCATCGTGATTGGGATGCAGCGCAAAGTTACCGGCCACGCGATAGTCGTAGGATTCGTGCTGGTGGATGGCAATGTCGGCCGTCCCGGTCGAGCCCCGCGATGTCAGCCGCACCTCGACGCTATCGAGCGCGAAGCCGGCCGCGGCCACGGTGTCGAGGGAGAGACCAGCGGCCATCGTCGCCTGCGGCGTTCGTGCCGCGAGCCAGCCGTACTCCGCGCGCCCCCGACGCACGGTGTTGCCACCGAAGACGACATTCTCGACGGCGGCGCGACCGCGCAGATCGAAGCGTCGCAGATTGCCGCGAATCGTCCCGGCGGCAACCACGCTCCCCGCCAGCGAGTCACGTCGCACGCGTCGCACCGAATCCACCTTGAGCACGGGGCCTGGTGCACCGGTAACCGCGCGCTCCACCTCGGTGGCGCGTGCGACCTGCGCCGAGTCCTCGCGTGCCTGCTTGATCGCCTTGCGAACGCGGCCCGGGCGCGGAGCCACGAGGCCGGTGTCCCGCGCGGGAAGCCAGCGCGCGAGTCCTGAAAGCGAATCGACGGACACGCGGTAGCTCAGCTCCCCTTCGCGCCCGGCGACCAGGCCGAAGGTCCCGCTGATGTCGGCGCGGGCGAAGGACGTGTGCAGCGCGGCTGGCTGCACCGTCGCCAGTCCGTCGGCGATCGCGATTCGAACACGAGCGCTGTCGAACGTCACGCTGTCGACCGCCGAGCCGCGCAGGTTGGCGGCGATGGTCGCGCGCATCGTGGCGAGGTCGGAGCCGGTGCCGCGTATGGTAGCGCTGCCGGTGAGCGAGCTGCGCGGGAGCGCTGAGGCCACCGTGTTGAGGTTGAACACACGCAGTGCCGCCCGGGCGTCGTATGCGGGTGTGCCCTCGACATCGAGGCGCGCGGTTGCGAGCAGCTCGCCTCCATCGGGAAGGCGCAGGTCGGCGCGAACGGCGAGGTCATTGAGCGATCCACGGACGCGAATGGGACCGACGGCGCTGCCGCGAAGGCCTAACGCAGGCGCGAATCGGCCGACGGTGACGAGCGAGAGCGGGCGGGCGCGGAGATCGAAGTCCATCCACGTTCCGCCGCGCGTGGCGATGATGCCACGCCCGGTGAGGTGCGACGTCGCCCCGCGATCGACGTGCCGCACATCGGCGACGGTCGTGAAACGCGTCGACGTCGATCCGTCGAGTGTGGCGGTGCCGGTGACGATGCCCGCGATCGGGAGATCCGGCACGAAGATCCGCGCGAGATCAACCTGCACCGGTGCGAGCCGCATGCGCAGATTCTGCGCGCGGACGCCGGTGTCATCGAACCCGAGCATGCCGCGCGCGACCACGCGGCTGCGGCCGTTCCGGACGTCGTCGAAGGTGACGTCGCCATCGACCACCATCGCCGTCGTCGTCCCTTCGAGCGATGCCCGTCCACCCAGGGTGCCGCGCCGCGGGAGGTCGACGCCCGGGAAGAGCTGTTCGATCAGTCGCGTGTCGAAGCTGGAGAAGGTCAAATGCGTGTCGTGGAAGCGGGAATCCGCCTCGGTGAGGATCAGGCCGAAGTCACCGCCGACGCGGGACGTGCCGACGCGGATGTCGGCGTTGCGCGCGACGTAATCGCTCGCCCCCTCATCCCGCATGACCATCTCGAAATCGAGCTTTCCACTCCCCCGCGAGGGAATCCGCGGATACAGCCATCGCAGGTCGGCGAGCCCCACCGGCTCACCGTGGAGCGCGAGACGCAGCTCCTCCGTGTCGATACCGTAGCGTCCGTCTCCCGTGATCACGGACCCCGGAAGCACGATCCGCGCATCGTCGAAGCGCAACGTGTCCCGGACGATGTAGAACTTCCCCTCGACATCGCGGATCTCGGCCACCGGCGGACGAAACGGCGCGGCGATTCCGCTCAGCGCGGTAACGTGGATCGCGATGCCGCTCGAGTCGGGATCCTCAAGGCGGAGGCGCGGCAGCACCGCGTCGATTCGCTGGAAATCCATGACCTGCTGGTAGCCCTTGCGGGCGCGCACGACGTGCTGGCGCGTGCCGCCCTCGAGCGCGTTGGCGATCGTGCGCTCGCGTGCCGCACCGGTGGAGTCGTCGTCAGGCTTCCACGGGGTGCGAACGATGAAGCGTCCATCCACGACTTCCACATCATCGAAGGCCACCCAATCGCCGAAGCCGGGGCCCTCGCCAGGAGCGTCGGGCGTCGTGTCCTCGGGGAAAATCGACTCGAAGTTCCAGTCCTCGTCCGCGAGCTTGTCGAAGATCACCAGCGGCCGTACCAGTCGAAGACTGTGGAGCTGGATGCGCTGCCTCGCGAAGGCGACGAGATGGTAGTCGGCCATCACCGTGTCCGCGCTGACGAAGGGGCGCCCGGCGGTATCGGCGATCAGGAAATCGGTGAGCACGACCCCATCGAGCAGGTTGCCGCCGATGCCGCCGATCCGCACCTGGCCGTGCACCATGTCGTTGAGGGTGCGCACCGTGAAGCGCCGCAGCCGTTCATGACCAAAGTCCGTCATCGTCAGCACCAGGACGGCGACGATCGTGAGCACGGCGATCGCTCCGACCACGATTCCGAGTCCGACGAAGACGCGCTTCATCTCAGAAGGCCTGGCCGATGGAGAGGTGGAGCGTCAGGCGATTCAGGATTTGCCTGAACGTGAAGGCGTTGGAGCTCTCGAGCGGGTCGTACGCCTTCTTCTGGTTCAGCGGAACGATTCGCCGGACGCCGTCTTCGACCACTTCGGTGACGATCGGGAGGTTCTCGGCCAGCCGCGGCTTGATGCCGAGGTCCACGCGGATCGGGCCGACCGGCGTCGCGTAGCGGAAGCCAAACCCGGGCGTGACAGCGGCGGTACCGCGTGCGAGCGTGGAGACGTCTCCTTCGCCCACGACGGCGCCATCGAGGAACACGGCCATGTCGAGCGAGCGCCAGAGCGGAAATCGATATTCGATGCTCCCCTCGAGCAGGGTGCTGCCTCCAACCGGTCGCGGCTCGAAGTCGCTCGATGGCAGACTGCTTGCCTCGTCGCAAAATCCGGCGACCAGCTCTTCCTGAGTACACAGGGCCGGTGTGCTGTCGTTAGGTGCGTTGAGGAGCTTGCCGGGATCCACGGTCAGCACGCGGGGCCCGAGCTGGTTCTCGCCGTATCCCCGGACCGACTGCGCGCCGCCGGCGTAAAAGCGCTTTCGCGGATGCAGAATCGCGTTGGTCGTCGAGTCGTTGCCGATGAGCGCCTCCGAGGCGCTGCGCAGCGCTTTCACCCATCCGCCTCGCGCACGCCAGGCCAGCACCGCGCGGCGACCGATGGCCTTGTATCGACGGTACTCGCCCGAGACGCGATTGTAGCGATAGTCGGACATCGTGAACGCCGACGCGTGCTCGACATCGGCGCGCGCGAAGTATCCGTGCCGCGGATCCAGCGGATCATCACCCCGGTCGGTCACCAGCGACACCGCCAGCGGCGAGAGCTTCTGAAGCGCGCGCAGCGCGACGATGTCGCTCGGATCGCAAATGCCGAAGTTCTCGCAGAAGTACACGTCACTGGCCTCGACCCGCGTGAGCTCGAACCGGTAGGTGAGACTCAGTGGCGCGCGGGAGGCCTGCATGCGCGTGAATGTCGCGCTGGCGCCGAACCCCTTCTCCACGAAGATCGCCGGCATACTGCGCCGGTGCGTGAACGCGCTCAGGCCGAGCGTGTTGCGCGGGGACTGGAACCAGGGCTGGGTGAAATCCGCGCTCGCCTGCCACGTGGGGGAGAAGTACTGGTCGGCGTCCTCGTCGGCCACCGGTCGCCGCAACACTTCCTGGAACGGGAACTGGGCGTTGAGCTGGTCGGCGAGCAGATTGCCGACAGCGGCGCGCAGATCGAGGCGGCGGGCGCCGCCGAACCAGTTGTACCTCGTGAGGCGCCCCTCGACCTGCCCGAACTCGAGCGTGTTGAAGCCGGCGCTGGCGCGAATCTCACGCAGTGGCGCCTCCTGCACGGTGATCTCGAGCCGCTTCACGCTGTCGCCCTGCGGCGGGACGATGATTACTGCGCGCCGGAACAGATTCGACTCATACAGGTTTCGCTGGCTGGTGATGAGCTCGTGCCGCTTGTACGGCCCGCCTTCCCGGAGCGTGAGCGAATTCCGGATGGTCCGCTCGGAGACGCGCTCATTGCCGCTGATCGAGATGCTCCCGATCACCGTCGGCCATTTCGCGTCGACGGTGGCGCGGATGCTCGCCGTCTTGGCCAGGGTGTCGATGACGATCGTGTCCACGCGCGCATCGGCGTCGCCGTAGCCCTTGTCCCAGAGCGTGCTCTCGAGAAACGCGATGCTGGAGTCGAGCGCGATGAGATTGAGCGGATCGCCCGCGCGCACTTTCATCGCCTTCCGGATCTCGTTGTCGTTGAGCAGCTGCGCGGGACGCTCGAGCTCGATGGAGCTGACACGCGTCGGTAAACCTTCGGTCACGCGGAACTCCACCTTCACTCCGCCGTCTTTGGGAGTGACGGACGTATCGACTTGCGTATCCCGCCATCCGCGTTTCCAGTAGAACACGCGGATACGCAGGATGTCACGCCGAAACTCGGTGCGATCGAGGTGGTGGGTCGCCTTGAAGAGACTCCAGTCGCTGATGAGGCAAAAGGGCGTGAGCAGGAGGCTCAGGCAGCGGGTCTCCTCGGTCTTGATGCTCTCCTCGAGATCGTCCTCGTCGACCGACTTCACGCCGACCCATTTGAGATCCTTGACCACGGGCGCTTCGCGCTCGTCGCTCTCCTGGGCAGCGAGCACACGCCCGCCCATGAGCCACGGGAGAATCGCAATCAGACAGACCGGCGCCCAGCGAGTCATGGGGCCGAGAAGAGCAAGCGGCGCGCCTGCGAAACTGGGCCAGGGGCCAAGGGCCAGGGGCCAGGGGGAGGGTGAAGGGTCAACGGTAGCTCCGTTCCCCTTGACCCTCCCCTTGGCCCCTGGCCCTTGGCCCGCTAGCGGGCTATAAGCCCGCTAGCAGCGCATCGTTCCCCGGTGTGCCGGCAATGCGCTTGATCAGCCACTCCATCGCCGCTTGCGGAGGCATCTGCTGGAGCCCGCGGCGCAGTGTGTAGACGTTGTCGAGCTGATCCGGGCGGAAGAGCTTCTCCTCGCGCCGCGTGCCGCTCGTCGCGATGTCGATCGCCGGAAAGATGCGCTTCTCCGCCAGCGAGCGGTCGAGCTTGATCTCGGAGTTGCCGGTGCCCTTGAACTCCTCGAAGATCACGTCGTCCATGCGCGAGCCGGTTTCGACGAGCGCGGTCGCGATGATCGTCAACGATCCACCACCGTGCTGCGGCGCGACGGCACGTGCGGATCCGAAGAACGCCTTGGGCTTCGCCATCGCCGTTGCATCGAGTCCGCCAGACAACGTGCGGCCCGTACCGCGCTCCACCGTGTTGTGCGCACGGGCGAGACGCGTGAGCGAGTCGAGCACGATGACGACATCCTTGCCATTCTCGACCAGGCGTCGCGCGTGCTCCAGCGTCATGTCCGCGACATCCACGTGACGCTCGGCCGGTTGATCGAAGCTCGACGCGATCACCTCGCCGCGTCCCCACTCGATCATTTCGCTCACTTCCTCCGGGCGCTCGTCGACGAGCAGCACGAGAAGCGTCGCGTTCGGATGATTGACCGCGACACCCTCGGTAATCGCCTGGAGCAACATCGTTTTCCCGGCCCGTGCCGGTGCAACGATCAGCGCGCGCTGTCCAAAACCGATCGGCGCGATGAGATCGATGGCGCGTCGCGTGACCTCGGGACCGCCCTTGGCGGGTTTTCCGGTCTCGAGGACGAGCTTTCGGTCTGGATACGATGCGACGAGCGATGCGAATTCGGGCCGGCGCAGCGACGTCGCGGGATCCTGTCCATTGATGCTCTTGACGTCGGCCACCGCCGTCCGTCCGCGATGATCGCGCCCAACGATGGCCTCGACCAGGTCACCGCGACGAAGTCCGAACTGCCTGACGAGATGCGGAGGAACGAACGGGTCGCTCGCGGTCGGCAGGTAGCTCTCCGCGGCGCGGCGAATGAATCCGCCATCGCGCGAGGAGTCGAACCATCCCTCCGCCTCCCCTTCGGCCACGATTACCGCGGGGATCGCTGGGCCGCCGCCGTGCTCGGGGCGAGGACCTCCACGCCCACGGCCACGGCGACCACGCCGACCGTTCTGGCCAAACCGGTCGCGCCCACCCTGGTGAGGCGGATGCTGACCCGGTTGGCGCGACGGCGGAACGTTGACGGGCGGCGTCACGGTCTCGCCGGCAGGAGTGATGGGTGTCGTGCTCGGCGAGGGGATGCCGTTCTCTCGCTCCGGCGCTCCGCCATCGGGGAGCGCAGATGCATCGTCTCGATAGGGATTCACTTCCATGTCATTGGCCTCGAAGGTGGGACGAGGCTGCGCTGGGCGCGGGCCGCGCCCACGACGGGGCGGGCGTCTGCGTTCGTTCATGCAACCAGGTGTCGTGGTGAATTTTCGACGGGCACGTCCATACGTAGCGTGCCCCGCACTTCCTATGAGGGTTTCTCATGAGCGCGCCGCGATGCACGCGGCCGTTCCGGGCGCTCTGGTGCGTGCCGTCATTGGCGACACACCGGATCCTGCTTTCGTGCTGTTGTCGACGACGTCGCGGAAACACGGACGACCCACGTGCTTCCGGCGCTTGCTCAGCGCAAACCCGAGCGGCTCCGCGCCAACATGCGGCGCTGCTCGTCAAATTCGGGATGGCCGACGCGCACCAGCGGGCCAGCCACCACCAACTTCACTTCCCCAACCGATTTTCGCAACTACCACGAACGAACGGGGCGAGAATCATGCCGCGAAAGGCAGCCCGGAATGAGGAGGCAGAATCGAGGAATTCGACAGGATCGAGGAGCTACCAGGGCAAATTCCTCAGTCCTTGGTCCTCATTCCTCTTTTTCGCGTAGTGCATCCAGCTTCCGCGACGAGGCGATTACTCGCCGCGTGAGGTCCACGATCCGTTTCACCGACTCCCGCTGTTCGGCTGTCAACGTTGGATCGAGCTCGAGCAACTGGGTTTCCGCCAACAATGCCGCGAGCGGGTTGTTCATTTCGTGCTGCACGCGCCCAACGGCGTTCGATAGCTCCCCCATCCTCTTCGACTCGCTCACAGCTGAGGCTCCGGCTCGTATTCGGTCACCGCGTCGCCTCTCTAGGACGACGCACTCGGGCGGTGGTCAAGCGCGGCTGACGTCGCGCGGCCGTCATGCATAACTTACGCCCTCCATGACCACCGCGCCCGACGTCCGCTCCGACATCGCTGCGGCCGTCGATGCCTATCGGGCGGACGGCAGTATCACGCGTCTGCTCGAGCGCATCGACCAGGCCGCTCGTACATCCGATCCCGACACGCTGGCGGCGGCCGTCGAACCGTACCGCATGATCCCCGAGGTCGCCGGGCCCGCGTACGAGCACATCGTGGCCGCGAAGCCCGACGACGCCCGCGCACTCGTGACCCTCGCGAACGCGTACTGGGTCATGGGGCGTGGCCCCGAACAGGTCGCCGCGCTCGCATCGCGGGCCATCGCCGCCGATCCCGACAATCGCGCTGCATGGCACCTGTGGGCGCTGGCGGAACCAGCGCTCCGCTCTCGTGTGGAGCGATGGCGTCAGGTTGCCACACGCTTCCCGGGAGACCAGCTAGCCCGCGCGAATCTCGCCGACAACGCCGCCTCGCTCGCCTCGACGGAGCACGACACCGAGGCGCTCGATGTGGCGATCGAGACGTACTCGGGGCTGTTGGCCATCGCCGAGCGCGACGAGGAGAAACGAGCGCTGGAGCGCGCGATCGAGACCCTGCGCGGCTGGAGAGTCTGAACACGCAATTCGGATTGCCTGTGAAGACCGGACCTATCCGTTTTCCGGTTTCCGCGTTCGGCCGCTAGGCACTCGCGTCCCGCACCCTCGGCGCGAGCTTCGCGATCTCCGCGATCAATTCCGTGAGCTCGAACGGCTTGTGAAGCGCCTTGCAGCCGCACGCCGCGATCAGCTCGAGCGCGCGCTCGCTGGCGTCCCCAGTCGTGAAGAGCGTGCGGAAACGGAGATGCGGTTGAATCGACGCGGCGAGCTCGAAGAGCACGTCACCACGCAGATCCGGGATTCGAAGGTCGAGAACGAGGAAGTCGAAATGCTCGGCGCGAAGCAGGGTATGGGCCTGCTCGCCCGACTCGACGGCCACGACCTCGTAGCCCGCGCGTTTGAACGCGATCGTCAGGGCGCGACAGATCGAGGGCTCGTCATCGACCACCAGTACACGCAGCTGCTCATTGAACCGCATTCGTCCGCTCTCCTCGTCGCTCCAGTCGCGCCGTCAGCAGCGCGACAAACTCTTCTGGCGGCAGGCTCTGCCGCAAAGCCGTCGGCGTGAGCCCCGTTGCCGCCCGCACCTGCCGCGCGAATAATCGCGGCGACCCATATCCGAGACGCTCGACGACATCATCCAGCGAACGTCCCGGGTCCTGCATGTAGTAGTACGCGCGAAGTAGCCGCGCACCGAGCACCAACATTCTCGCCGAGGCCAGGCCGGCGCGGTCGAGCCACCGGTCGAGCGACCGTCGCTGCATCGACGCGGCGGCGGCGAGGTCGTTCACATCCTTGAACTGCTGCGGCACTCGAAAGAGCCGCTCGATCGCTCGCGCCAGCTCCACCGGGACGGTCCCCAGCGGTCGTGCGAGCGCTGCGAGAACCGCATCGCTCATCACGTACGCCGGCTGTCGCTCCAGCAGGTCGCGGAAGCGGCGCGGCTCGTCGTCGAAGTTGCGGAGAACGACGTGCCGCACCCCCAGCTTCGCCAGCTCGACCGTCGCGCCGAGCGTTTCCGGCGCGAGGATCGTGTAGATCACTATCGGGAGCGAAGGGAAGTTCCGGATCACCGTCCGGAGCTCTTCGAGTCGCACCGTACCCTCGGCCCGCGGATCCGCGACGACCAGATCCACCGGCTTGCTTCGCACCTGGTTCTCGAGCTCGTCCCACCGATCGACGGTGATTACGTTATGCTCTCGCCCGAGTACGATTCGCAGGTGGGCCAGCAATAGGGGAGGGAGACGGACGACGACGTTCACGCCACCGGATCACGTGTCCTAAAAGTGCACATCATTGTCTCAAGATGTGCGTTTACCGATGGACGCGCGACGGTACCTTGCGTGACAGTTGCAACCCCCCAGTCACAACCCTCAGCACGCGAGGCCGTCATGTCCCGCCGCCACCTATCCCTCCTGGTGCTCGCCCTCCTGACGTTTGCTGTTTCTGCCTGCTCTGACGTAACCGCTCCGGAGCCGGCAAATGACTGTCCCGTCCAAATGGGAACGGGGACAAAAGC
This sequence comes from Gemmatimonadaceae bacterium, assembly GCA_035765135.1. Taxonomy (GTDB): domain Bacteria; phylum Gemmatimonadota; class Gemmatimonadetes; order Gemmatimonadales; family Gemmatimonadaceae; genus JAICNG01. The sequence goes on from DASTYE010000100.1 coordinate 48,280, forward strand.
AGCTTGCTGAGTTTTTTCTAACGAGCTTCAATTCTCGGGGTTGCGGCTGCCACCGCAACCCCGCTTTGCATCACACTACACCCTGACGCCGGCAAGCTCGCGCATCTCGCGAACCCCTTGTGCAACACGCTCGACCTCCGGGGTCGCCGGCGCGGACGCTCGTGCGATAATGACGACGCCGCCATCGCGCAGCGCCTCGAGGCTCTGTTCTGCACGCACGACGATCGCGTTGATCGCATGGTCCTCGGCGAGCTCCAATGCCTTGGTGAACGCGGCTCGCGCCTCGGAAAATCGGCCGAAAAGGCGATACCCTTCGCCGACGTAGTAGTGATAGTGACACGCAAGCGACGCCGGCAACGCTACGTCCGCGAGCTCACGGCGGTACTGTTCGAAGGTCGGCTCGCGGCCGTCCGCGGCGGCGCATTCCATGAGGTTGATTGTGGCGGCCCAACGCGCGTATTGCTCCTGAGCCGTAGCCGCAAGAATGAGATATGCGTCTCGGGCGGCATCACGCATGCCGAGCTCGTAAAAGGCCGTCGCAATATCACCGAGCACGCGATCGCGGGCCGTCGGTGCGGTAAAGGACGACAGAGCCTCGTACGCCATCGTGATGCCGATGTCGTATTGCCGCCGCTGGATCGCGACGACGGATCGATCGTGCAACGCCATGGCGCGAATTTCTGGAAGTCGGTTCGCGTCCGCTTCGCGGATCGCCTCATCGAGCAGCGCCTGTGCGCGCGGCAGGTTACCGCGATCGATCGCCAAGTTGCCTTCGGCAATCCGTGCCCGAAGTACGTTGACAATGTCTCCCGCCATGACGGCGACGCACCCAGCACGCGCATACGCGGCCGAAGCCTCGTCCCACGCTGCCAAGGTTCGCAAGCACGCGCCAAGCTGCATGTTCGCGGCGATGACGATGTCCGCTTCGTCCATGGGGTGGGCGTGCGCGATGACCGTGTGATGAACATCAGCGGCAAGCTCCCACCGACCCTCGAACTGCAGCGCGCGCGCATAGGCGAGCAATCGAGGGGCGACGACGGGCACGCGAACCGTTGGCGAGCCCTCCATCGCATCCACGATGCTCGCCAGAATACCCCGCGAGGTGCAGCCGGCATCGACGTCATCGATCGCCTCGCGAACGGCGCGCAAGCCCCACGCGTCGGCCGCCACGACGGTCGGCCCCTCCACCAGCCACGCATCGAACAGTCGGAGCGTGACAAGGCCTGCTGTCGTAAGGCGCCACTCCGCGGACCCTTCCTCGACGCGAGAAAGCGCCTCGAAGAACGGGATGTGCAGGAGTCTGGGCTCGCTCATAGTCATGACCGCGATCCTCTCGTGCGTTGATTCGGACTTTCTGCCATTGTCGCTAGGAAGTTGACGAGGCTCCGGGGGTGCCGCAACGACACTTTTGAGACACGGTACGCATGAATTCAGACAGTTATACCGTCGACCTCGACGCATGAGAGCATCAACATCGACAGATTTTCGACGCTGACAAGAAAGTCGACGCTATGGATGTGCTGCCTTACGGGTTATCTTTCCTCCAGACGCATCCTTCGCTGAGTCGTCCACCCCGGGACAGGCGCTCTCTCTTCCTTCCCAAGGCGCATCATGGCGACTTCAGCAACTCTCGCAGCTCCTGCCGCTGCGTCGACCACCTCGCTCCGCGGTTGGCAAAGCACCACCGCCCCCTATCGTGCCAGCAGCGTCGCCAGCGCGGCGATTCAGCTGGGCACGACACTGCTCCCGCTCGCGATGCTCATCGCGCTCATGTACCTGACGCTCGACGTCTCGTACTGGCTCACGCTGCTGCTCGCGATCCCCGCTGCCGGCTTCCTCGTGCGCACGTTCATCATCATGCACGACTGCGGACACGGATCGTTCGTGCCGTCACGCCGGGCAAACGAAGTCATCGGATTCGTCACCGGCGCGATCACCCTGACGCCCTTCGCGCAATGGCGGCGGGACCACGCGCTCCACCACGCCTCGTCAGGCGATCTCGACCGGCGCGGTCACGGGGACGTGCTCACGCTCACCGTCGATGAGTATCTCGCGCGGTCGCGATGGGGACGCCTCAAGTATCGGATGTATCGCCACCCGATCGTGTTGTTCGTACTTGGACCGATCTTTCTGCTCATCGTTCGTCACCTGCCCGCGGCGGGCATCGCGCGCACGTCGAAAACCACTCTCGAGTCGCGCGCCACGACCGCGGCCCTGGCCGCAATCGTCGTCGCGCTGGCGCTGGCGGTTGGATGGCAGGCCGTGCTTCTCGTGTATGGGCCGATTCTCCTGATCGCCGGCGCAACGGGAAACTGGCTCTTCTACGTGCAGCACCAGTTCGAGGACGCGTACTGGGAGCCGCACGAGGGGTGGGATTACGCCGAAGCGGCGATCCGGGGCGCGTCGTACTACCGCCTGCCCAGGGTGCTGGAGTGGATGACGGGACGCATCGGGCTGCACCACGTGCACCACCTCGACCCGAAGATTCCGAACTATCATTTGCGCCGGTGCCACGAGGAGAACGGAATGCTCCAGGCGGTTACGGTGCTGACGGTGCGAGAGAGTCTGCGCACCGCGTCACTCAGGCTGTGGGATGCGGACCAGGGACGCATGATCGGCTTCCGGGAGCTACGAGGCCGGGTCGCCAGGCGTTAGGCTCCTCCGCGATGACACACGGGCGCGCTCACCCAAACCGGTGAGCGCGCCCGTGCGTCGTCCGGGGGGCCTCAGCTCTTGCTGGGCGTCTCCGGTGGCGTCGCCTCGGTGGTGGGGGCGGGCTTGGGCTTCAGCGCTTCGGCCTCGGCCTCACGACGCTCACGGTCGCGCTGCGCGAATGCGCCGAATCCACCTTTTTTGGTCTCTTTCGGATCGAGCATGGTAGCTCCCTGGCCCGCTCGCGGCTGCGGTATCGTGCGGCGTTGGCCGTCTGGAGAGGGCGCGAGGACCGATCCGAATGGCAGGTCGCTCCTCGGGCGAGCGAACATACCCCGACCTCCGCGCATGGCGCGAATACTAATATATCGTATTACTATTGTCAAACGTAATCACGGGCGCTATTATTAAGTCTCCCGCCGGAGCGAGGGCGTGATCCGATTCCACCTGTCGACAGTGCTGAAACGGAAGGGATGGACGCCGTACCGGCTCTCCCAGGAGACCGGGCTCACGGTACCCACCGCGTACCGCCTGGCCGACCCCCGCTTGAAGTTCGGACGGTTCACCGCCGACACGCTCGACCGCCTTTGCGCCGCGCTCGATGTGCAGCCGGGCGAGCTGCTCGAGTTCGTTCCCACCAGACGTCGCAAGCGCCCGCGCTAGCCCGCTGTACCGCCGTGTCCCTGCCTCTCACGCGGCGCGCATTCGCTCGCCCGCGCCAGCGGAACCGTCCGCTGCGCCCTCGATCCAGCAGGAGGTTCCATGAAAGCCAACAGAGCGCCTAACGGTCATGGACCGTCGAAGCGCACGACGCCATCCGAGCCGCGGAGCACGTCCCAGCCAGCGACGGATGGTCCCTACCGCGTGGAACCCGCGCGCACCCGCCGCACCGGCGAAAACAGCCTGCTCGAGACCGCCGCGGCACGCGGTCGCTTCCGCACGCTTGGCGGGGCGATTCGCAGCGCGGGTCTCGTCGATCTGATGAGCGGCAAGGGGCCCTTTACGCTGTTCGCGCCGACCGACGAGGCGTTCGCCCGAATGCCTCAGGAGGAACGCGAAGCGCTGCTGGCCGACAAGGCCTCACTGGCCGAGGTGCTCACCTATCACCTCGTGCGTGAGCGAGTGAAGGCGCCACGCGTCGGCTCACCGCGAACCGCCACGACCGTCAACGGCGGAACGCTCACGATTACGGTGAAGGACCGCGGCTTCAAGCGGCGCGGCTTCAAGGTCAACGACGCGAAGATCGTCAAAACGGAGATCCTCGCCTCGAACGGCGTCATTCACGCGATCGACAGCGTTCTGATTCCGCGGTAGCGACTCACGGTGCGGACGGCTGCCTGCCGTCCGTACCGGCGTTGGCCACGATCACCCCGGCCGCCGTGATCGCGGTGCTGTCGCCATCCGAGACGTAGCGACGGCCGGACTTCTCGAGCCAGTCCAGCGTCCGCTCGAGCGAATTCCCGTATACCTGCACGCGCTCCAGTCGCAGGGGATCGAACGCCGGGTCGAACGGACTCGGCACCGGCTGCCCGGCCACGAGCAGGACCGCCGCGTGATCGTACGCCACCACACGCTTCGTCCGGGCATCGGTCCACGAGCCCTTCGCCGCCAGCCCCTCGTTCCTCGGCCACTCGCCTAACGGGAGCGCCATCGTGCGCACCCGGTATCCGGGCACGGCCGAATCGACCGCCAGGGCGAGCCGCGCGATCTGCTCCTGGACCACGGTATCATCGTATTTCGAGAGCTGCGCGTGCCAGAGTGTGTGGTTGCAGAGCTCGAATCCACGCTCCGCCAGGAACTTGAGCTTGGCGTGTCGCCACGCGCTCTTCTGCCCTTCGATGTCCCGATCGCCGAAGAACGCGCGCCCCGCTTCCGCACCCGACAGCACGCAGAACGTCGCCTTGCTCTCCCAGTCGGGATGCGCCTTCTGGAAGTCGAGCCAGATACCGACCGCACTGGTCGAGTCGACGACGAGCTGGCCGTTTCGCTCGACGTAGCGAAATTGCGATGGCGAGGCGTCGTCGAAGGTGAAGACGACGGGGGACAGTCCTCTCGGAAGGTCGATGCGCCGGCTGACGAGATCGGCGACCGTGATCGGCCGATACCCTCGCTCGTAGAGCAGCTCGAGGTCCCGGCGGAAGCGAGTGTGCTCGCGCTCCCAGCGCGCCTCCCTGGTGCCGACGAGGTGGTACTCCAGGATCGGGATCCGTCCCGTCTCGTTCGGCTGACGGTTCCGCGACGCCGAGTCGAGGGCAACCATCGCGCGGGCCGCCGCCTTCTCATTAGATGAGGCGGCGGGCGCTTCGTTCGGGCGTGCTTCTGTCCTGCTGCATCCCGCCGCGATCAGCGCGATCGGGAGAACGGCGGCAAGCCGCCGGTACCGCGAATATGGATGCACGTGGGGTGAGTCGGTCGAAGGGGCGTCGTCCTGACGCGGAGGCGCCGGGTCGGCGCGCCTCGTGATGGATCGCACACCCACCGGC
>DASTYE010000101.1:0-3107 GCA_035765135.1 Gemmatimonadaceae bacterium
AACGTTCCGCCCGGTTGCCCAGTGAATCATCACTATCTCACGTTGCGCAAACGGAAGTGCCCCGATGCGACGGCCAAGCCGATCTCCGTCACCCAGGTACACCACCAGTGAATCGGAGACCCTCGCGACGACGAGATCGCCGCTCGGCGATGACAGGGCATCGCGCAGCCCGTCCACCTGCCTGGCGAGCACGCTCCATCGAGGGCGCAGCGAATCGGCACCGGTGAGCGAGCTCGCGAGCGACACATCCGCGACCGTGTCGAGGCGGCAGTCGGTGCCAATCTGGGTCAATAGCACGGGAACCCATCGTCCACTCGCGCGCGCCGGGTACCACTCGCCTCCTACGTCCGACAGCCGAGTGGAGTCGAAGCTCGCGACCGCGTGCGTGCATCCCTCCCCCCGCCGACGCCCGGCCTCGGCGCGCACGTGCGCGACACGGCCGGCCGAATCCACGCGCGGCCCCGCCACCTCCGTCAGCGCGAGCGATGAGTCACCGTTGAAGCGAGAGACGTAGTACGTCTGATACCACCGCCCGCCTCGCGGCTCACACTCCTCCGTTTGCCCGCTTCGCTCGCCGACCGCGACGTATTCAGGAGAAACGAACTTGATTTCGGTACGGCTCCAGCTGCACCGAACCATCACCTTCTTGAGCGAATCCGCCGCGGCTTCCGACTCGACGCTCGCGGCGTATGGCAGCTCGCTCGCCGGAACCTCGTGACAGATCTCGGCGATCAGCGGTGCGGAATCGGCGCGAACGCGCCATAGCACTTCCATCGCCTGTCCCTCCGGTCCTCCCGTGGGGCAGATCGGCAGCGTGCCGACACGCCACCACCCATCGGAACGTGGAACCAGGAGATCGTGAACGGTGGCGTGCACCGGACGCGCGACATCGCGAACGATCCAGAGCGTCTGGTAGTCATCGGCGGTGGCGACACCGATGAGAACGCCGGATTGCGCCGCCGCGTTCGGCGCGGCATTGGCGATGAAGGCCAGGGAGAACAGCGGGACGATGTGGCGTCTCATGAGCATCTCATCAGGGGGCTCCTGTATGAGACGATCGAGAGGCTATTCCCGTCGCCGCCGCTGACGCCTCACGACGAGCGGAGTGCCAATCAACGCGATCGCCGCGAAGGAGAACCACTGCACGGCGTAGTTGAGGTGCGGACCCTGGTCCCGAAAGGCCGGCGGAGAGAGGCGCCCCGGGCGCGACGGCTCCACGGTCGGCGTCGCCACCGTGTCGGCCAGCGCGACGATGTACGGTGTCGTTACGGTCGCCCGAAGGGATGACGGAACCTCGTCGATGTATCCTACGACGTCGCCGGCGTCCCCTTCATGCCATCTCGTGAGATCGACGCTGCGCGCGTCGGCGGAATACACCCATCCACGGTTGACGAAGACCATCGCTCCGTCGGCGAGCCGCATCGGCGTGACGATGTGCACCCCTGGTGAGCCGCTGCGCGTGCGCCCCGGGATCGTCGTCTCGCGCGCGTAGTCCCATTGCCCCCGCGCAATTACTCGGCGGAAACGTGGCAGCGAGTCTCGTCGCGCCTGCTCGAGTCGGACCGGCGGATCTCGAAAGGCCGCCTCGATCGTGGCGTTGCGCTCTCGCCGCTGCGCGAGCCGGTCGAGCTGCCAGACGCCGAGCCGAACGCACACGGCGGCAATGACGACGGCAGCCACGAGAGGAATCCACGATCGCGCTCGCATGCTCGCCGCCTCGGGCGATTCGCTCGTCAGAAGAGTGACAGCTGCTCGCCGAGCTCCGATGGCTCGACAGCTTTCTGTCCCAGAAGACGTTGGAGCTCGCGGGCCGATTGCGGGCTGTGTCCGGCGAAGTGGTTGTTCACGTAGCCGAACACCTCGGAGACCTGCTGCGCGAGCGGCTGGATGAGCGCGGCCCATTGCTCGAGCTCTCGCGAGCGATCCACCTGGATGCGCGAGTAATCGACGATCTCACGATTCGGCCCCATCCATCGAATGTACGAGAAGCGCGACGTGGGGCGCTCGGCGAGCGAGAGCATCGTGCGACGCGGAATCCAGCGCGCGTCGGTGAGCGTCAGCGCCACCTCGTGCTCGGCGAGGAGGGCGAGGATTCCCTCGTGAATCCACCCGCGGTCGCGAAACTCGATGGCGACGCGCACGTCGGCTGGCAGCAATGGCAGGAATGCGGCGAGCGCCGGCAATTCGGCCGGTCCGAAATCGGGACCGAGCTGCACGAGCACCGGTCCAAGCTTGGGGCCGAGCAATCGCGCGCGCTCGAAGAACTGCGCCAGCAGGTCGCGGCTCTCCCGCAAGCGCCGTTCATGCGTGATCTCCTGCGGCAGCTTCAGGGCGAACACGAAGTCATCGGGCGTTCGCTCTGCCCATCCCATGACGGTCTTCTCGGGCGGAATCGCGTAGAACGTCGAATCGACCTCGACAGTGTTGAACGCGCGCGAGTACAGGGCGAGAAAGTCGGCGGCGCGGGAGCCCTCGGGGTAGAACGGCCCGACCCAGGCGTCGTAGTTCCATCCCTGCGTTCCGATGCGCACGTTCGAGGGCATAGTGCAAAGGGGCGGCGATGATGCCGGGGTGTCAAGATGTCGCGTCGGCGCGATAGAGTGGCGATCTCGCACCGCGATCGCGACTTTCAAATGACCGGGCCCGGAACTCGATCTGCGTTATCTGCGTTGATCTGCGGCCGACCAAAGCCGGAGCGCACGGTCATGAACTTCGATCTGCAACTGGCATCCGACGTCCTTCGGCGCACCCCGCCCACCGTGCGCGCCCTTCTCGACGGCATCGACGACGCATGGGCGCGGACGAACGAAGGGCCGGACACCTTCAGTCCGTTCGACGTCGTCGGTCACTTCATCGATGGCGAGGAGACCGACTGGATCCCTCGCTCGCGCATCATCCTCGCGCGCGGCGGAGATCTCCGGTTCGAGCCGTACGACCGGTTCAGGCACTACCGCCTCACACCCGGGCGGTCGCTGGGCTCACTGCTCGACGACTTCGCGCGACTCCGCGCCGCGAACCTGGAGGAGCTGGAGTCGTGGAACTTGACCGAGCGTGAGCTCGACCTGCCAGGAGAGCATCCGGAGCTGGGACGCGTGACGCTTCGACAG
>DASTYE010000102.1:0-2681 GCA_035765135.1 Gemmatimonadaceae bacterium
ACTGAAGTACCCGCGCATGTTCCGCGAGGCCCGTCATGCGGTGATCACCAAGATCGACCTGCTGCCGTATCTGCCGTTCGATCTGCCGCGCGCCTTGAGCTACGCGCGCGAGGTGAATCCGGATCTCGAGATTTTCCTGACGTCGTCGACGACAGGACAGGGCATGGACAAGTGGCTCGCGTTCCTGCGTCGCGAGGTGTCGCACCGCTCGAATCGCTCCGCCGCTTCGCTGGGATGACGACGCAGCTCGCGGGCGCCGATCGTCCGGCCATGCTCGTCCGCGTTCGCGGCGTCGTCCAGGGCGTCGGCTTCCGTCCGTTCGTACATCGACTCGCGTCGAGGCACGCGCTCTCCGGGTGGGTGCGCAATCGCGAGAACGGGGTCGAGATCGTGGTCGCGGGAGATCCCGAGTCCCTCGAGGCGTTCGTGCGCGAGCTGCGCGCCGACGCTCCTCCTCTGGCGCAGATCGCCGAGCTGGAGACAGCGCCGTACGATGCGGGCGGAGCGTCGTCGTTCACGATCGTCGCCAGCGCCGAGTCCGCGGATGATCGTCAGGCAGTCGCGCCGGATGTGACGACGTGCGATGCGTGCATTCGCGAGCTGCGAGACCCCACCAATCGTCGATTCAACTACCCCTTCATCACGTGCACCGACTGCGGGCCGCGATACACCGTCATCGACCGCATGCCGTACGACCGCGAGCGGACGAGCATGCGAGCGTTCACGCAGTGCGACGCGTGCCGACTCGAGTACGAGACGCCGGGCGACCGCCGCCACCACAGCGAGACGAACAGCTGCGCCGCGTGCGGCCCGCGCCTCACGCTTCTCGATGCCACCGGAACGCTCGAACGAGGAGAGCCGTGCCTTGGCGCAGCCGCCCGCCTCCTCGAGAGCGGCGCGATCGTCGCGCTCAGGGGACTCGGCGGCTTTCATCTCGCGGTCGATGCGACGGACGACGAGGCGGTGGTGCGCCTCCGTCAGCGAAAGCACCGCGACGCCAAGCCGTTGGCGGTGATGGTTCGCTCGCTGGAGGACGCGCGTGCGATCGCCGACATGAGCGATGCGGAGGTGAGACTCGTCGCGTCGCGGGAGCGTCCGATCGTCGTGGCGCCGCGTCGCCCCGGATCATCACTCGCTCCGTCGGTCGCTCCGGGGATGGCGACCGTCGGGATCATGCTCCCCTACACGCCGCTCCATCACCTGCTGCTCGAGATGGTCGGCGTCCCCCTCGTCATGACGAGCGGCAATCTCAGCGACGAGCCGATCTGCGCGAGCCAGGACGAGGCCCTCCAGCGGCTCACGGGGATTACTGACGCCTTTCTGATGCACGATCGAGAGATCGTATCGCGAGTCGATGACTCGGTGATGCAAGTGGCGGGTGGCGCGCCGCTCTTCCTGCGACGCGCACGCGGGTTTGCTCCGCTCCCTGTTCCGCTCCCCGTCGCCGCGCCGGCGGGCACGCACATCCTCGCCGTCGGCGCACATCTCAAGAACACGATCACGCTCGCCGCCGACCAGGCCGCGTACGTGAGCCCGCATGTCGGCGATCTCGACTCACTCGAGACGCTGCTGCACTTTCGCGCAACCGTCGATCGTCTCGCGGATCTCTTTCGCATCGATCCCAACGTCGTCGCTCGCGATCTTCACCCGGCCTACCTCTCGACGAAAGAGGCCGAGCAGCGCGCTGCCGACCGGAGAATCGTCGTGCAGCACCACCATGCGCACATTGCCGCTGTGTGCGCCGAGCACGGAGTGACCTATCGAGTCGTCGGAGTCGCGTACGATGGCACCGGCTTTGGCGATGATGGCACGGCGTGGGGCGCGGAGATTCTCGTCGCCGACCTGCTTGCCTACGAGCGCGTTGCGCACCTTCGATCGGCCCCGCTCCCGGGCAGCGACCTCGCCGTGCGCACCCCATGGCGCTCGGCGCTCGGCTATCTCTCGCTCGAGCCGTTGCGTGACGCCGCCTTCGTGCGCGCCTTCGAGGGTGTTGACGAGCGTGAGCTGAGCCTGGCTCGCAGACAGATTCAGCGTGGTGTGAACACGCCGCTCGCGTCCTCCATGGGAAGACTCTTCGACGCCGCCGCGGCCGTCCTCGGGGTGCGGCGCCTGGCCCACTTCGAGGGACAGGCTGCGATGGAGCTGGAGACGTTGGCTGGCTCGCACGGCCGCAGGCCGCTTCCCTTCCCCGTTTTCGAGTCGGCCGGTCGCCTCGTTATGGATCCTCTCCCGCTCCTGGCGGAACTCGGCAATCGGGTGTCATATGGAGAATCAGTGGAATCACTCGCCGGCGCGTTCCACGACGCCGTGGTGACGACGACCGCCGACGTCGTAACGCGCGTCTGCGAAGACCGCGGTATCGACACCGTCGCGCTCGGCGGTGGGACATTCCAGAACGCGCGGCTGGTGGGGGGACTTGTGAAGGAGCTGGAATCGAGCGGGCTGCGCGTCCTCGTGCCGCGAGCCCTTCCGCCCAACGACGGCGCGATCAGCTACGGGCAGGCGGCGGTCGCCGCCGCGAGGTTGGCGCAACACCTTTCGTAGCGCGGCGCAGCCGCGGAGGATGCTATGTGTCTCGGGATTCCGGGCCGGATAGTCGAGATCCACGATGAGCTCGGCGTCGCCATGGGCACCGTCGACTTCGGCGGCGTACGCCGATCCGTGTGCCTCCAGTACGTTGC
>DASTYE010000103.1:0-5119 GCA_035765135.1 Gemmatimonadaceae bacterium
CGATGACGCGCTCGTTGTCGACGATGTCGCCAGCGCCAGCTGGGATGAGTACGTGGCCTTCCTCGCTGCCTACACTCCCGAGCGCGCGCGGCAGCTGTCCGGGCTGAGCGCGGACGACATTCGCTGGCTGGCGTCCGTATACGGCGACCGCTCGAAGAAAGTGATGTCGGTATGGGGCGCCGACGTCAGCCAGCACGCGCGCGGCACATGGATGAACAACCTGCTCTACAACATCCACCTGCTCGTGGGCAAAGTGGCGTCGCCTGGAAACAGCCCGTTCTGCGTCACCGGCCAGCCCGGCGGCGGAAGCGCGGTCCAGAACGCGGGTTCGCTGACTTACGCGTTGCCGGGCGGCATAGTCGGCAGCGAGGGCGACCGCCGCCGCGCCGCGGCGATCTGGGGCGTGCCCGCTGACCGGATCAGCCCACGACCCGCGCGCACGGCGCTGCCGATGGTCCGCGCGCTCGAGCGTGGCGACATTCGCTTCCTCTGGATCCAGGCGACCAATCCGATGGTCAGCCTGCCTAACGTCGCCCGATATCGCCGTGCAGCGGGGCAGGCCGATCGCTTTCTCGTCGTGTCGGCCGCTTACCCGACACCGACGACGGACGTGGCCGACGTCGTGCTCCCCACGGCCATGTGGATCGAGCGCGAAGGGATCTTCGCGAACGCGGAGCGACGGCTTCAGCACTTCGAGCAGCTCGTACCGCCGCCGGACGATGCGATGAGCGAAGCGTGGCAGATGATCGAGATTGGCCGGCGGCTCGGGCTCTCCCAGCTCTTTCCCTGGGATCGTCGCGCGCACGTGGAAGGGATCTGGGCCGAATACCGCCGGTTTCACGACGACTCGCGCAGCTCTCTCCCTCCGCTGGCCGACCTGCGTGCGCAGGCCGGCATCATCTGGCCGGTCGTCGACGGCCGCGAGACGAAGTGGCGCTACAACACCGCTTATGATCCGGCGGCCGACCGCGCGCGCGGTGCCTTCCACTTCTACGGCCATCCCGACGGCCGTGCCTGGATATGGCTTCGGCCGTACGAGGCGCCGGCCGAGTCGCCCGACCGCGAGTATCCGTTCTGGCTCACGACGGGTGACGTGCTCGAGCACTCAGGGACGGGATCGCTGACGCAGCGGATTCCGACACTCCATCGCGCGGTGCCGCGCGCCTACCTCGAGATCAACCGCGACGACGCGACTCGACTCGGCATTCGGAATCGCGACACGGTCCGAGTCGTGAGCCGCCGTGGGTCGATCGTCATCGAAGCACGCATCGACTATCGCTCGCGCCCTCCGCGAGGCCAGCTCTTCGTGCCCGCCTTCGACGAAGGCGTACTCGTCAGGCAGCTCATGCTCGACGCGTTCTGTCCTATCTCCGGGCAGCCGGAGATGAACACCTGCGCCGTGCGCGTCGAGCCAGTGTCGAGGAGCGACACGTGACGTCCGGCGATCGCCCGACAGGGGACGTGGCCGTCCGCGTGTTCCTCATCGCATCGGCGGTCGTGGCGATGGCGGCATTGATCGTCGTGGCCGGCCGAGAGGCGGAAAGCCGATCGGCGGTCCCGGAGAGCGTGACGCCCGCGCTGGTGGCGCCTGACGACGCGATCGCCGCCGAGGCCGACGTTTTTCGTACGCAGGCAGGCGTCCTGGCGATCGATCCAGGCTCGGACAGGCGACGGTTCGCGCACCCGCGCACCCTGGTGACCTACCGCTCCCTTCGCGCCTATCCGGGTGCGCCGCCACGCATTCCTCACGGCCTCACCCCCGACGAGTTTCAGAGCGGAGGGTGCAACACCTGTCACGAGCGTGGGGGATTCTCACAGCGCTTCGGCGCGTACGTGCCGATCACGCCGCATCCGCAGATGGGAGCCTGCCTCCAGTGTCACGTTGGCAATGGCGAGCTGATGGCGATCGCGCTGCCGTCGACCGATCCAAGTGCCCGCTGTCGGCAGTGCCACGCGCGGGGAGTCAGGCGCCTGACCGAAGCGACGCTGGACTGGAAGAGCCTGGCCTGGCCGCGGGTAACGAAGGGCGCATCGGAGTATGCGCCGCCACCGATTCCGCATACGCTCGAGATGCGCGGCAACTGCCTGGCGTGCCATGCGCCTCCCGCCGCTGTCGCGGAGATTCAGACCGCGCATCCGGAGCGCGTCAATTGTCGCCAGTGTCACGTCACGGCGGATGCCGATACTGATGCGTTCGTACGCCCCGCGCCGCGGCCGAGCGAGCAGGAGGGCACGTCATGATCGCGCGACGAGACGTGACGACCATCGTCTGCGCAGCACTTGCGTGGAGCGCCGGCTGTACCAGGAGTAACCCGGCGCCCGTGATCGCGGAGGCCCGCGCCCCGATCGACACAACGCATGATCCACGCACGCTCGTGACCGTCCCGGCGGCCGCGGTCGAGCAGTGGAAGGGACCGGGTGATCGTCCATTCGAGGTCACGCTGCGAACCGCCGACCCGGCGTCGGCGCTTGCGCGGAGATTCGGGACCATCACGCGAACGACGTCACTCCGTACCCGCACGGCGGATCTCGGTCAATACCCGTGCACCTCGTGCCATCTCGGCCGGAGGATGGTCCTGGCTGACGATCGCATCGCGGACGCGCACCAGAACATCGAGTCGGTGCATCCCGCGCAGACTGGCGCAGTGTGCTCGACCTGCCACGCGCCGGACAACGTCGAGCTGCTGACGCTCAAAAGCGGCGAGCGTGCGACGCTCGATCATGCGTACCGGTTGTGCGCGCAATGCCACTTCTCGCAAGCGGAGTCGTGGGCGGGAGGCGCACACGGCAAGCGCCTCGATGGCTGGCAGGGGCGCCGCGTCGTCATGGGCTGCGCCGATTGTCACGACCCACACAAGCCAGTGATGGAGGCGCGCGTTCCGTTCCGCGCACCTCAGCTCGAGCGAACCCGAGGTGGCGAGCAATGATGCCTGACGAGGCGCGCTCGACGCCGATCGAGCCCGATCAGTCCACGCTCCTGCAGAAGCGTGTGGACCGGCGACGGGCGCTCGGCATACTGATCGGCGGCATGGCGGCGGCGACCAGCGCCGCCAGCGCGTGCGCGCCACTGGGCGCGACGACGGCCGAGGAAAAGGAGACCAGGCTCCTCGCGTGGCGCGAGTACATCAAGGGCAACTACCGCACGATGACGGAGGCCGAACGGGCGGAGACCATCGCCCGCCTCGAGCGGCTCGCGAACGTGAAGCAGGGGACCGAGGTGAGAATTCAGTCCACGCCTGCCCAGCCGGGTGTCATGTTCGGGTACGCGTTCAACATCTCCAAGTGCCAGGGATTTCGGAGCTGCATCGAGGCGTGCATTAACGAGAACAACCTCGATCGTCGTGCCGACACCCAGTACATCCGCATCTTCGAGATGGAAGACGGGGTCATCGACCTCGATCACGCCGATGCGACGTTCCAGCACGAGGTGCCCGCCGAAGGCCATTTCTATCTGGGGACGCAGTGCTTCCAGTGCGCCGATCCGCCGTGCGTGAAGGTGTGCCCGGTCGGCGCGACATGGCAGGAACCCGACGGCATCACCGTCGTCGATTACGACTGGTGCATTGGCTGCCGCTACTGCATGGCAGCCTGCCCGTACTGGGCCCGCCGCTTCAACTGGAGTGCGCCGGACGTCCCGGTCGCGGAGGTCAATCCGAACCAGCACTATCTCGGCAATCGCGCTCGTAAGGCGGGCGTCGTCGAGAAGTGCACGTTCTGCATCCATCGTACGAGAAACGGCCAGCTGCCGGCGTGCGTCGAGGCGTGCCCCACTGGGGCGCGCGTCTTTGGAAACCTCCTGGATCCGAATTCCGAGATCCGGTGGGTGCTCGCGAACAAGCGCGTGTTCAGGCTCAAGGAAGATCTGAAGACCGAGCCGCGCTTCTGGTACTTCACCGACTGAGGCGATCGTGCATCTGAAGGCATTCGCGCGGAGCGCACTCCAGTCGGCGACGTCCGGCGAGCGACGCTACCACCTGTGGATGGGCGGCCTGACGCTGATCATGCTCGCTGGGGCGTATGCCTATTCCGTCCAGCTGCGGTACGGCCTGGGCGTCACGGGCATGAACGATCACGTGACGTGGGGACTCTACATCTCCAACTTCACGTTCCTCGTCGGGCTGGCGGCGGCTGCGATGATGCTGGTTCTCCCCGCCTACATCCTCCACGACGTCGACTTCAGCCGTGCCGTGCTCATGGCCGAGGCCGTCGCCGTCGCCGCTCTGGTGATGTGCCTCGCCTTCGTCGTGGTGGACATCGGCAACCCGCTCGGTGGCTGGCACCTCATTCCCGGCATTGGCTTTCTGAACTGGCCACGGTCCCTTCTGGCCTGGGATGTTCTCGTGCTGAACGGCTATCTGCTGATCAATCTCGCGATCCCGTTCTACATCCTGTACAGCCGGTTCACCGGGCGGCAGCCAAACAAGAAGAAGTATCTGCCGTGGATGTACATCGCCGTGATGTGGGCGGTGAGCATCCACCTGGTCACGGCGTTCCTGCTCGCGGGGCTCCCCGCCCGGCCGTTCTGGAACACGGCGCTGCTGGGTCCGCGCTTCCTCGCATCGGCATTCACCGCCGGTCCCGCGTTCGTGATTCTTCTGCTCGGGTTGATCCGGCGGGAGACGAAATACGAGATCTCCGAAGGCGCGTTCTCAAAGCTCGCGCTGATCACCACGGTGGCGGCCCAGATCAACCTGGTGATGCTCGGCTCCGAGCTCTTCTACAAGTTCTACTCACCCACGCATCACGGCATCAACGCGCGGTACCTCTTCTTCGGCCTCGACGGGCACAACGCGCTGGTACCGTGGATCTGGACGGCGATCGCGCTCAACACGCTGGCGACGATCGCGCTCATGATCCATCCGATCAGACACAACCACCGATGGTTGATGGTCGCCTGTGCCGTGCTGTTCATCGGCATCTGGGTGGAGAAGGGGATTGGTCTGGTCGTGCCCGGGTTCGTTCCATCACCACTCGGGGAGATCGTCGAGTACACGCCGACGCTCGTCGAGCTGGGCGTCACCGCCGGGGTCTGGGCACTCGGCATGTTCGTGCTCACGGTGCTCGTTCGTGTGGCGCTCCCGATCGAGCTCGGCGAGTCGCGCAGTCCCCACATCGAGGA
>DASTYE010000104.1:0-30798 GCA_035765135.1 Gemmatimonadaceae bacterium
GGCCTGGCCGGTCCAGTCGACGCGGAGGGCGTGGGTGCCGGCGCCGTCGAGATCGGTGGTGAAGCCCCAGCCGGTGCGGGTGTCGGCGCTGATGCCCCAGAGGGCGAGCGCCTGGCGCATCGTCGTGGCTTGCTGGAGTCCCGCGCGCGCATCGAAGAGCACACGGTCGCCCGTGCCCGGCGCAAAGCCGCCGTTGCCGTCGGCGACGAGTAGCGAGGGTGCGAGCTGGGGAGAGTGTGACGACGGGTTGGGGGAAGAGGTGCCCGGTCCGAGAGCGTCCGAGCAGGCAGCAATGCCTAACGCTGCCATCATCAGTGGCAAGGTAACGGTGCGCATGGTGTACATCTCCTGCGTCCGTTCGGCGGCCCGACTGGCGTGACGCGGCGTTCATCGATGCCGCGCGGTAGCCTCGGAGCTTTGCGTCACCGGCTTTCGCCGGGTTTGCCTTTGTCGCTCGTTACGGCGAGCGATCCTGCCGATCAGTTGTTGACGCGATGAAAGTGACGGTCGGTGTTGTCGACCCTCCAAGATGGAATTGTGCAGCAGCAGACTACGGCGTCCGCGCGCTGCGTGGACGGACGTCCCCTTCTCAAGTCCCGTACCGAGCGTAGTGTCCCGTGTACGATCAGTCGATGCATCGT
Organism: Gemmatimonadaceae bacterium; assembly: GCA_035765135.1. Lineage (GTDB taxonomy): Bacteria > Gemmatimonadota > Gemmatimonadetes > Gemmatimonadales > Gemmatimonadaceae > JAICNG01. The sequence continues at coordinate 642 of DASTYE010000104.1, forward strand.
GATGCGGTCGTAACCTACGTCACATGTCGGTCGTGACGGTGCGTGCCTAACGCGCAACGCCCCGGTGACCGCGGTCACCGGGGCGTTGCGCCCTTGACTTCCCGCTGGATTCACCTCCGAAGCCGGTGCGAGCGGCGACGGCGGCGATCCCGACTGCCTAACGCATCACGGAACGGGACGGCCTTCGACCTCGGCCGCCATCCGGTGGAGCCACTCCTCGAGGTTCGTGTAGCCGTCGCCATCGTCATCGCCGTTCGGATTCGCCGGCGTGACGAGCGGGCGGCGGTTCTCGGCGAGCACCGGCCACCCGCCGACCTGGCTCGGGCTGTCGATGATGCGGCCGGTCTTGGTGCGCGTTTCCTGCACGATGCGCAGATCGACGGCGTCACGATCGGCCGGACGCGCGCCGGCATTGCTCAACACCCAGGACTCGACGTTCGCGTTCGGCTGGACGACGAGACCGGGGATCCAGATCGGTGGCGTGGTCGCGACGACGGCCGCACCTTCGTCGTTCTGCACCAGCGACCACGGATCGCTGGGCGGCGCCGCGCGATCCCAGCTGTTGTCGGCCACGTAGAAGAGCGAGCCGGGCTTCACGCCGCTGTAGATCTTGATCGGTCTGCCCGTCGGCGAGTCCACGCCTCGCAGGTACACGTTTCCGACCACCGACGCCATCTGCAGGGCCGTGTTGTCGACGTCGTCGAAGAACGTCGCCTTGCTGCCACCGTAATTGTAGATGACGTTGTTGACGATGAAGCCGGTGGTGTTGCCCTTGAACCAGGGGTTCCGGTCTACGTGATGGGCCATGAGGTTGCCCATGAACGTGATGTTCTTGCTCCCCTGGCCGATGAGCACGCCCTTGGAGTGCGGGCCCTCGGGGTGAATGGAGTTGTTGAGTCCTTCGGCGATGATCAGGTTGCTGAAGGTGATGTCGTGCCGCACCCCGCTGGACGACGTACCGGTGCTGAGATTCTCGTCGACGCCCCAGCTGATCGAGCAGTGGTCGACGACGATGTTGTACTTCTCCTGCGTGCCCCCGTAGAACTCGATTCCATCGCGCTCGCGGCTGAACCCGGGCTCGTCGCCCGGACGGAACCTGAGGTGCTGAATGAGGACGTCGTGGGTGTTGATGCGGAATGTTCCGCCGCGCAGCGTGATGCCCGGTGAGGGCGCGGTCTGACCGGCAATGGTGGTAAAGGGGTGGGTGACGACGAGGTTCTCACCGACGCGAATGGTACCGGACACCTCGAAGATGATCACGACCGGACCGGAGACCGACAGCGCCGCGCGCAGCGAGCCCGCACCGGTGTCGTTGAGGTTGGTGACACGGACGATCGTGCCTCCGCGACCCGCGGGCGTCGAGCTACCAAACCCCTGCGCGCCCGGGAACGCACGAAGCCCCGGAGGCGGAGGAGGCGGAGGTGGAGGCGGCGCAACGACGGTGATCGTGGAAGTGTCGCTCTTTCCTTCGCTCAGCGCGTAGACGTTCGCGGTCCCCACGGTGACGCCCGTGACGAGGCCGGTGCTCGATACCGTCGCGACGCCCGGATTGAGGCTCGTCCACGTGACTTGGCGGCCGGTGAGCGTCGCGCCGTTTGCATCGCGCAGCGCCGCCGTTAGCTGCGCGGTTCTCGCGGTCTCGACGGTCACCGAGGCGGGGGTCACCGTCACCGAGGCGACGGGCGCCGGCGGCGGTGGGGTGACTACGGTGACAGTCGTGGTGTCGCTCTTGCCTTCACTCGCTGCGTACACCTGAGCCGTGCCCGGGGCGACGCCCGTCACGAGGCCAGTCCCCGACACGGTGGCGACGCTCGGGCTCGCGCTCGTCCACGTCACGGCGCGACCGGACAGCGTCGCTCCGTTGGCATCGCGCAGCGTCGCGGTGAGCTGGACCGTCTTGCCCGAATCGACCGACGCCGTCGCGGGCGTCACCGTCACCGATGCCACCGGAACCATCGTCACCGTGACCGCCGAGCTTCCGCTTTGGCCCTCGCTCGTCGCGGTGACCGTCGCGGAACCGGCGGCTACGCCAGTGACCAGACCCGCGTTCGAGACTGTGGCAATGCCAGGATTCGAAGTCGTCCAGGTGACGACGCGGCCGGTGAGCGTGCCCCCGTCCGTGTCGCGCACGACGGCCTGGAGCTGTACGGTACGGCCGACGTCAACCGATGCAGACGCCGGCGCCACCGTGACCGAGCCGACCTGCACCGCGGTGGCCGTGATCATCGATGTATCGCTCTTGCCCTCGCTCGTGGCGACGACGAATGCGACGCCAACGGCGGCTGCCGTCACGAGACCGGATGTATTCACGTTCGCGATTGCGGAATTCGAGCTCGACCAGGTCACCGGTTGTTCCGGGAGAGGATTGCCGGCGGTGTCCCGGGGAATCGCCTGCAGCTGGACGGATTTCCCAACACTCAAGTTAGCCGCTGGCGGCGCAACGTCGATAGAGCCGACGAGTGCCTCGATGATCTCGACCACTCGTGTGGTCGAGCATCCCAGACCTACCAGAATCAGAGTCGCATAAACTGAAATCCGCAGGCGCTGACGCATACGTCCTCCATCACTGAGGCTCAGTTCGGCGGCCCGACTAGCCTGGCGCGGCGCTCCATCCCGCTGCGCGGTAGCTTCGTAGCTTTGCGTCGCCGGCTTTCGCCGGGTTTGCCTTTGTCGCCTGCCTCCCGGAGGGGAGGAGTGCGATCGTGCCGTACGTTCACTTTGCGGTGGCGCGGAGATGCGCCACCGGGTCAATGGCACATTCCGGTGCCGGTGTCGGTGAAGGTCTTGCCCGCCACCGGGACGAACTCCCAATCGTAGCGGTCCGCGTGGAGCGTCAACTTCAGCACGCCCCAGGTGTTGTTGTTGCGCACTTCGCTGTTCGCCCTGATGGTGCCGAAGCTGTAGAAGCTCCGACCGCCGGTGCCGACGACGAATTCACGGATCCCGCGCACCGGATCGGCCGCGCCCGTGGGAGTCTGAGGCGCGAAACGCTCGTAGTTGTGGTCGTGACCGGCCAGAATGACGTCGGCATCCGCCGCATAAAGCACATCCCACAACGGCTGCGTCGACGTTGCGTTGCCGTGATCGCCCGAGCTGAAGCGCGGATGGTGCCAATAGGCGAGCGTGCATCGCTTCGTGTTCGCCGCCAGATCCGCCTTCAGCCATGTCACCTGGGCCGAGGTGGCGCTCATGCTGACGTTGCTGTTCAGCGCGATGATGTGCCACTCGCCGAGGTCGAAGCTGTAGTAGCCGCGACCTGCCGGGCCGGCGTTCTCGCCGAAGTACCGGTAGTAGGGCGCCGCGCCGGTCGTGTGATAATCGTGGTTGCCGGGCGTCGGCCGCGTCCGATCGCGGTGGCGACCCCAGCTGTCGTGGTAGCAGTTGGCGTAGTCCTCGTCGGTGCCGTCAGGATACGCGTTGTCACCAGTGGTATAGACCGTTCCGGGAATCGCGTCGAGCAGCCTGGCGGTTTGCTCCTTGGCATCGCGTCCGCAGTCGCCGATATCCCCGGCGCCGACGAACACCACGGAGGCCCCTGGGGGTGGCGGCGCGACGACGGTGATCGTGGACGTGTCGGCCTTTCCTTCGCTCATCGCGTAGACGTTCGCCGTCCCCACGGTGACGCCCGTGACGAGTCCATCATTCGAGACCGTCGCTACGGCGGGATTGAGGCTCGTCCACGTGATCTGGCGTCCGGTGAGCGTGGTGCCGCTCGGGTCGCGCAGGGTGGCCGTCAGCCGCACGGTCTTGCCCGTTTCGACAGTGGCTGTAGCGGGCGTCAACGTCACCGTCGCGACGGGCGGCCTAACGACGGTGATCGTCGTCGTGTCGCTCTTGCCTTCACTCGCCGCGTACACCTGAGCCGTTCCCGGGGCGACGCCCGTCACCAGGCCGCTGGTCGCAGAGACGGTGGCAATGCTCGGGTTCAGGCTCGTCCACGTCACGGGGCGACCGGTCAGCGTCGTTCCATTGGCATCGCGCAGCGTCGCGGTGAGCTGCACCGTCTTGCCCGAATCGACCGACGCCGTCGCGGGCGTCACCGTCACCGAAGCGACAGCAGCCGGGGGCGGTGGCGGCGCGGCAACGACGAGGATCGAGGCCTGGGCGCTCTTGCCTCCACTGGTGGCGGTAATCGTCGCGGCACCCGCCTGATGCGCCGTCACGAGTCCGCTCGAGGAAACGCTCGCGACCTGGGAGTTATTGCTCGACCATTCCACCTGAGTGGAGAGCGGCGTGCCGGCCTCGTTTCGCGGCGTGGCGCCGAGCTGCACGGTCTCGTTCAGCGCGAGCGTGTCGGCCGCGGGGGCAACCGTAACCGTTGCGACGGAATCAGTGGGCTCTCCACCATCGGTCAGGCGACTCGTCTCGCAGCCGACATACAGGCTGGCGGCCGCCATCGACAAGCCCAAGAGGACCCGCTTCATTGTGGGGGAGCGCATACGGCCCTCCAAATCAGGTCTGTTCGGCGGCCCGACTGGCGTAGCGAACGACCTGCGCTCGCGTTAGCCTCGTAGCTTTGCGTCGCCGGCTTTCGCCGGGTTTGCCTTTATCGCGTTCCTCGTACGGAGGGGCGATCGTGCCTACTTTCGGGTCGCGGCGCACGTGAGGTGCGCTCGCGTATGAGCGACGAATTTCGTTCTGACCGGTCACTGTGTCGCGCGCGGTCAATCTGTCCGACCTTCGCGACGCTGCGGTGCCGATTCGGGTGCTACTTACGATGAGAATGCGAAAGCCGTCGCGGCCTGCGCTGCTCACTCTCATCGCCTTCCTCGCCATCGTTGCTGCCACGGCCACTCCGGCTTCGCAAACCGGGAGTGATGGACCACCATGGTGCATGTCATGTCCCGTCTTCGGTGAGCGCGCCGGCGTGGACATCGTTCTCAACGTGCTGTTGTACGTACCAATTGGTGCTGGTCTGGCCCTGATGCGCCGTGCGCCAGGTCACGTTGGGCTGATTGCATTCGCCATTGCGAGCGTGATCGAGACGCTCCAGGTCGACGTGATTCCCGGTCGCTACGCGAGCATCAGCGATGTGATCACGAACACACTGGGTGCGATACTCGGCATGCTCGCCGTCCGCCACTGGCGCGCGCTCGTCGAGCCAGGTCAATCCAGGAGTCGCGCGCTCGCCGTCGTCGCCGCCGTGATGGCGCTCGTGACCCTGCACGTAACGATGTGGGCGCAGCAGGAAGTTCCAATGGAAGGATCGCTGTCCACGTTGTGGCGCCCGTCACCGTCGCGCGACGGGGATGGGGGACCGCCCGATGCGGCCCAATCGCAGATCGTGTACGTCACGCTCGACGGCCAGCGTCATCCGGGGCGGGTGACGCTCCCGCCTAACGAGGTCGCCCGCCTGGCGGGCAAGCCGGAGTACCGCCTCGAGATGGGCTTCGTCCCCGCGGCGCGGGAGGGGGACGAGGATCCCGCGTTCGAGCTGAGGGACGACCAGGGACGCCGGATTCTGCGTGTGCGCCAGGACGGCCGGCATCTCGCGGGAGACCTCGCGACACGAGGACGAATCCTCCGCCTGCGAACGCCGACAGTACGGCTCCGGCGGTTCCTCGCGGCGCGAGTGGAGCGTCTGCGACGAGGCTTGCGCGATACGGTGCACGTGGCCGTGCACGTGGCGCAGGGGAACCTCTCGATGCGCGCCCGCCTCGGCACGAGCGAGGATGAAGCGCGCCATCGCCGCGGCGCTTTCGCCGGGTGGAGTCTGCTCATCGCGCAGAGCAACTCACCGACGCGGGTGCGGCTCCTGACGTTCGTCTGGGTTGTCGCGCTGATCCTGCCCACCATCTACTGGGCGGTGCTGGGATTGCCACCTGCTCCTTCCCGGCCGGCGAACAGGACCGCGAACGGCAGATCCGCCCGAGGCGTCAGCGTGCCGTCGCTCGTACTGGCGGGATCCGTCGCGCTGTTGCTCGTGCTCGCGCTCGAGGTCCTTCCGCGGGCACACGGGATGGAGCCGGCCGGTCCGCTGGAAGGCCTGGCCGTCGCGACGGCGATCGGAGCCGGCAGCTACATTGCGCTGCGCAGCGTCCGGCGACGTGCGTCAGCGCGCCGGAAGCGCGCCTAACGGCGGGTCGTGGGTCGCGGGGCCGCGCGCATCGCGCGGCTCATCCGTAGCTGTACTCCGCATAGGCGGGCAGCTCGCCCTTCGGATCGTTGAGGACCGCTCCGACGACGTTCGCCCCGACGCTCCGAAGGCGCACCAACGCCTCCCTGACCAGCGTCCGGCTGGTCGATCCCGCCCGTACCACCAGCAGCACCTGATCCGACAAGGCGGCCAGGATGGCTGCATCAGCCGCGGCGAGCACCGGTGAGGTGTCGAGAATGATCAGGTCGAACCGACCAATCGCGCTCTGGAGCAACGTGCGCATGCGCGTCCCGGGAAGTGATTCCGGCGAATTGGGCTCACGACGTCCGGCCGGCATCACGTACAAGCCCTTCATTTCCGTCTCGTATACCGGCGGATCGCCAGGCGTGTCCTGCGCGAGCGCTTCACTGAGTCCCGGCGAGCGTCGCAGACCGAACACCTTGTGGATTCGAGGCCGGCGCAGATCGCAGTCGACGAGCAGGACCTTCAACCCCTCACACGCGAACGTGATGGCGAGGTTCGCCGAGGTGATCGTCTTTCCTTCACCGGGTGTCGCGCTCGTCACCACGATGGTCTTACGCGTGGCGGCGCCCGGCGCGTAGAGGAGATTCGTGCGCACCAGGCGGTACGCCTCCACATCGACGTTGAGCGGAGTCTGCATGCCCGGCAGGGTCTCGCGGACATTGGCGCCGATCTGCGGAATGACGCCGAGGTTGGGGATGCGGAGGAGATCCTCCACCTCCTCGCGGCGATGGATCGACGCCTTCTGCTGGTCCAGCAGGAACGCGAGGCAGACGGCGGCGACCAGTCCGATGAGGACCCCGATGCCGACCTTCAACGATCCGAGCCGCGGCACCGGTTCGTAGGGGACGGCCGCGAGATCCACGATCTCGACCTGCCCAACCTCCACGGCCTCGGCCATTCGCGCCTTCTGATACTCCTCGCGTAGCTCGTCCGCCATGCGTCGCATGGTCTCGACCTGCTGCGCCAGGCGCGCCTCGGTCGCTTCCATCCTCGGAAGCTCCTCGCTTCTCGTGGCGCTGCGCGACCGCAACCCCTGTAACGCCTCCAGCCGCCCCTCCAACGATGCGACGTGACTCGCGATCGCGTCGACGATCTCCCGCTCACCCGACGCGATGAGCTGTGAAAGGCGCAGCACATCGGGGTCGTTGGCCGATCGGCGCCACTCACCCGTCATCAGGGAGTCGCGCGCCTGGCGATACCGAGAGATGCGATCGCTCATCCGTGCGACGACCGCGTTCGCCCCAATGTCGGGGGACGCGAGAAGCGTCGGAAGGGCCGCCTCGCGGGCGTTCGCATCGCCACTCCGCGCGCGCTCCAGCAGAGCCTTGTACGTCCGGACATCGGCGGCGAGCTCCTCGCGGCGAATGTCCAGCGCCATCAGCTCCTTCTGCTGCGCGGCCATCTTTTCTCGTGAACTGGAGAGCTGCGCACCGCTCCGGAATGAGGCCAGGGCCTGCTGAGCTTCCTCGAGCTGTGCGCTCGTGCCGGCGAGCTGTTCCTCGAGGAATATGCGACGGCGCCTCGACTGCTGCTGCGCGGCGTGGGCGTTCGCCGCCTGGAAGGCGGATACGGCCGCGTTGACGACTTGCGCCGCGAGCGCTGGGCGATTCGCGACGTAGGAAATGTCCACCACGTTCGTGGTTTGACGTGGCTTGGCGCGCAGCTGCTCCAGCACCACATCGATTGCGCGTTCGCGGGAGAGAACGGACCAGGTGGCCTCTTTGGCTTCCGGCTGGGCAGCAACGGTAAAGCGGACCCCGCCGATGCGCACCGGAGATCCGTACGCGGCGATCACGCGCTCGGTCGCCGTGCGCACTTCGAGCGAGTCCGCGAGGAATTTCAGCCGAAGCGTGTCAGCCGGGGCATCCCGTTCGACGTGCGTCTCAATGAGCAGGCGGGCCTTGAAATCCTTGAAGTCCGGTCTGAGACGCAGCCCGAGCGAATCGACGACGGTGCCGGCGAGAGACCGACTGCGCAGAAGCTGGATGTGCGAGAGGATCGGGCTGATGACCCGATCGTCGACCTTGTCCGCCTCCTCCAGGCCAGATGTCAGAGACCGGCGCGCGTCGGCAATACGAACGACGGCGTTGGCGCGGTACACCGGCTCGTCGCTGCGCACCATTACCACCATGATCAGCCCGGCGGCCACCGTCATGCCGACCAGGAGCCACAGGTGCCGCCGAACCGCGAAGAAGATCGCGCCAAACGAAACCGTCGACATCGGCGCCTCGGCCGGCGCTTTCGACGTCACCTCAGGCCTGAGAGCGGTTGCGCGGTGAGGTCCGGAAATATTCACGTCTCGAGGCCTCAATTGTTGCGAAGGACGACGTTCGTGATCGCGGCAATTGCGCCGATCACCGTCATCACCGGTGCCACGACTTCCCGAAAGACCGCACGGCGTCGTGCGACGATGAGCTCATCGCCGGATCGAATGGGTTGGCGGCCTTCGTCGGAGTTGGGATTCGTCAGGTCGAGCACCCGGCGCGTGCCGTCGCGGAGCAAATGCACCTGATCAGCGCGTCCCCGCTCGGTGGCGCCCCCGGCGAGTGCCACGGCCTGCGCGATGGATGTCTCCGGACGCAGGTTGTAGAGGTTCGGCCTGGCGACCTCACCGCCGACGGCAACTCGCAGCAGCGGCTCGACGACGAACTGCGGGTTCTCCTCGAACCGGGCGAGGAAAGTCTGAACTCTTTGCTCGATGGCCGATAGCGGCACACCCGTGACGCGGACGGTGCGATACAACGGGTGCGTCAGAGAGCCATCCGCGGCGACGACGAACTCGCCAGTCAGCTCGGGCTTTCGCCAGACGGTGATCCGGACGGCATCCCCCGGCCGCAGCAGTACCGCGTTATCGCCGCCACCGGATTGGGCGAGCGTGGGAGAGGCGATCGCGGCGCTCATCAAGAGCGCGAGGGAGGCCACGCAGGCCCGAACGAATGTCATGGATTCCGAATGCCCTGGGATGTCAGCGCGAGTAAGCCTCACGGGTCGAGAGCGCCTCGCGAGACGCATGCTCTGTATCGTTTTTCGTGCCCGCCCGCCGGCGCAGAATGCCCCGGCTTGCGCACCTTAAGTCACGGTCACGCAACCGATTGCGAGCGGGTGCCCGAGCTCGCGCCGTGGCGGCATCTCGCGATTGATGCGCTTTCGCCGCTGTTCTGTTGCGCCGCTACCACAACGGCTGCGGCGAAACCGCCGCAAACCCCGTCGCGAACGCAACGGCTCAGCGAGCCAGGCCGTTGGAGACAACGGCGCGGATTCCCTCCACCCACTCGCCGACCGCCGGGAGCGGATCGCTACGCTGGTACATCTCGAGACGCGTGTTCGGTGGCTGCGGTCCAAGGAGCTCGCGCATTCCCCGCCACAGTGTCAGTCGCGGCGCCGGGTACCCGGCGGGCGGGCCCTTGAGGGCGTACATGCAGCGCTTGACGTCGCCCCAAAGCCAACGGACCGCGATTCCTTCGCGATAGTCCGTCGGTGAATCCAGCGGCAGACCTTCCAGGAGGCGAATCCACCAGAGTGGAAAGTCGGCGCCCGCCGCGACGGCCAACTGAAGCGAATGCCAGAAGCGGCCATTCACTTCCATGAGACAGGGCGCGTTCACCCCATCGTCGCGGAACTCGACCATCGCCGGCCCATTCCATTCCATCGCGGCGAGCAGGCGTTCGGCTGGCTCGCGAAGGCGGTCAGCCAGTCGGATGGAGCGGCGCAAGCAGCTTGGCGAGGCGAGCGGGCGCACATCTCGAAGGCTCTCGTGCGCGAACCATGCGACGACTCGTCCGTGATCACAGAGCGCGAATGCGCCGGCGGTGTGCCCCGGCACGAAACCCTGAATGAGCGGCCATGCACCATCGTGGACGCGGGACATCACAATCCTGTCGAGCGACTCCAGATCGTTCACGAGACCGATGCCGTTCGCGTGAGTGACCCGGTTGCCTTTCCAGATGTCGGACGCGCGCGGCTTGACGACGCACGGGAGCCCGAGCTCCCGGACCGCGGCGCGAGCCTCCTCGAGGGAGCGCGGATAGCGTGTCGGCGGGATGCTCACACCGGAGGCCTCGGCGAAACGCAACGTCTCGGCCTTGTTGAAGGCCCGATCGAGCATCTCGTCGGGCCCGCAGGCCACCGTGATTCCCATCCCCTCCCACTCCGAGCGCTCCCTGTTCAGCAGTAGACACGCACCTTCGAGCAACGGTACGACGATGTTCACCTGCTGATCGCGGGCCCATGCGCGAAGGGCCGCGAATCCCTCGACCGTCTGCGAGCGCAGGCGATACTGACCGACGCAGTAGCGCGACCAGGCGCCAAGCGGCCACCGGCGGTGACTCGCGACGAGCACCTCGTAACCGCCCCGCCCGAGGGAGCGCACGCAGGCGAGGGCCTGATTGGAATGACCGTCGAGGATGAGAACACGTCGTGGTGATGCCATTGTGACCAGGTCTCTCATTGGATTCGGGAACGATGCCGGCGCCGCATGCTCAGGTTGAGCGGCGGCCACTCCCGGCACGCGGGCGTGCTGCGCCCTCGTAGATCGCGATGACTTTCTGGGTGAGGAGTGTCTCATCGAGATTCGCCACCGTCGCCCGGCCGTTGATCCGGCCTCCTCGCCGGAGCACGCGCTCGAGCGCCGCGGCGATTGCCTCGGGACTCTCGTCGTGACAGATCTCGCACCCCTCGATGCCGGCAAGACGTGTTTCGACGTCGCCGACCGGAACGGAGACGACGGGCAGGTTGCAGGCGAGCGCTTCCTTGACGACGTTAGGCGACCCCTCCTGCATCGACGTGAAGACCATCACGTCGCACGCCGCCATGTAGTACGGGACATCCGCGTGCTGGATTTTCCAGGCGACCACCAGCTCCGCCGGCAGCGTGTCGTTGAGGACGTCCACCGCCTGCCTGGCGAGCTCGTAGCGTTTCCGGGCCTGATTCGGTCGTCCGACGAACAGAACGAGACGCTTGATGGGCGAGAGCCCGAGTCGCTCGCGCGCCTCCTGCTTGGGAAGCGGCCTGAAGAGCTCGAGATCGAGACCGGATGGAATCACATGCACGGAATCCGTTCGACCGACGACGTCGCGCATGTGATCCGAGACGAGAATGACCGCATCCGCACGATGCGCGACGAGGCGCGAAAGCGCCTGCAGGATGCGGCCCTTCTTTGTGTATCGTCCGCTGGCGTCGTCGACGATTCCGAGGATGTCACTGCCGCGGAGGGTGACCACGAGCGGAAGGCGCTTTGGAAAGGTCAGGATTCCGCTCTGGCCGAACTGCGCATGAATCAGATCGTATCGATGGCTCCGGAGATGGCGCTGGAGCTTCCGCCACGCTCGAACGTAATTGAGGAGCCTCTTGCTGCCGTCGAAGGGAAAGACCTCGACGTCCACGCCAGCGGCTCGGAGGAACTCCGCCTGACGCTTGATGAAATGCGTGGTGCGTGGTCTTCCGTCGACTGGATAGTCGCTGGTCACCATCAGCACGCGTAGCGGAGCGCGCGTGGCAGCCTCCACCGAGGGCGCTTCGATCGACGACCGCGCTGCCGAGGCAGGCGTGATAACAGCGGACGCACTCATGATTCTTTCCCGTTCTCCGTCTGGGCCGCCTCGCCGTCCCCGGTTTGTGTCCGCCGCGAGAGCTTCGAGCGCAGGGTCTGCATTCCCTTCGCGAACCGGCCGCGTACGGCCTGCTGTGACGCGAACGCGAACGCCGCGGCATCACGGAGCCAGCCCACCCAGGCGTATCGGCTTCGGACCCATCGATACTTCGACTCGTCGAGCTGTGCGCCGAACCGCGCCTTGAAGTCACCGCGACCCATCATGTCGAAGGTGGTGCACCCCATTTCCGTTGCACGCCGCATCACCGTCCACGTCATCAGCTCGGTGGGGCGGTACCAGCGATAGCGCGTTCGGTGGGTCCAGTTCCAGAGGAGAAGCTCTTTCCCCTCGACGGCGAACGTGCTTGTCGCGATGCACTCGCCCGTCGGGAGGTAGACGGCGGCGGCGATCAGGTTTCCCGACGCTCGCAGGTGACGGAAATACTCCAGAGCTCGGAGTTTTCGGAACGGAACTGAATGGCCTCCGCGAACGAACACCTCGCACACCTGGTCGTAGTGCTCGTCGACGAAACTTTCGTCTTCCTCGAAACGCACCACGAGCCCGAGCCCGACGGCGCGACGAATGTTGCGACGGGCGCTGTCCTTGAGCGCCTTGCGCTGTGCTTTCTCGTCGCCGAACAACGGGCAGCGAAAGGTCGGCACCGGACTCCCCGTGAAACCGGCGGCTCGCATGGCATCGTGCTCGAGTGTGCTGCTCATCAGCTCGATGTGGTGGACGCCATGGTGCCGCTCGAGGAAGGCGATGAGCGCAGCGGTGAGCTCCGCCGCGGACACACGCGCGGCGTCGAACACGGGTCCCATCCCCGCCGACTGCCATCCCGGGAGCGGGGAGCCGAAGATCCGTATCGGACCCACGCGCACAAGCAGGCCCGGCAGACAGCCGACGACCTGCCGCTCTCGCTCGAACACGAGGAAGAGCGGCTTGCCAAGACCAGACGCTTCCAGCGATCGGATCCACGCCAACTTGTGGACGAGCCCGTACCCCTGGAATCGCGTGACGAGCTCATCCCACAGGGCGACTTCGGACGCGGATGCCTCTCGGACGGTTGGCGCCGTCTCCCAACTGGTGCGTACCCGAGCCCCACTCGATGACAACGCGCCGGTCAACACCTGGCTGGACGTGAGTGCACTTGCGGAGGCTCCCAGATTCCTGCTGACGGACACTTTCTCGCTCCTCATTGGCGAACGCGACGAGCACGTCGAGCAGCGCGGCGTCGCGCGAGCCCGGTGCGAACGCTCGCTGCGCATATCCCGATTCGTGCCACACATCCGCCCCTCCGGTGCGTTGCGTCAAGTCGTTGCCACGTTTGGCATTGCGGCCTCGATGGCGGGCATGGGTCGATGGCCCGCGGGGTCGCTGTTGCCGCAGTTCACGGCTTACCTGTTGCGAGCCTACGACAACACGGACGTCCGGTGGCCGTTCAACCCTGGCGAGCGAAGAAGGCGAGTTCGTTCGACAACCCGGGCCGCGATCGCGCCATGTCGCGCGCACGCCCGCCCGCCGCCGTCGTCGTCAGAAAGCCTCGTGGGAATGAGCTTCGGGACACCACAACACGATCGAATTAGTGTGGCGCGCTCATCCAATCTGTGTGACAGCGTCGCAACATTGCCGCGAGAATTTTCACCCGCCGATCGACGGCTGAGTCCGTAAGGCAATGTCACACAACGATGTTGCGCGATTTTGCCTCACGACGGCACCCCGAGTACGGGAGGTGCATTGCGAGCGGCGACGGCGGTACTGTCTCCGCCGTCCGGTCAATGTTGAATGGGACCCGTTTCCACTGTGGACGGCGCCAGGATGCCTAGCGACGACAATCAGAGCGCAACGCCCGATGGGATGTCGGACGAGGAGACTCTACCCTCCTTCGTGCGGCCAGACGGGAATGGTGCGCCCCATGCGCCGAAAACGCTGCAGGCGCTGGGCGACGGAGTCGGCGTGTACATGGCGTCCCTGAGCTCTCCGTTTCTTACGGCGCCGCCGAACCCGAATGGCGCGTCACACCATTCCGCCTCGGTCGGCGGCGATCAATCGGAGAGCTCAGGCGATGGGCTCAGCGAGCTGGCGGAGCCGTTGAGGCAAAGCGTGCAAGCCGTTCCGCTCCGTCTCCGACTGAGCGAGGACGAATTGTCCCGGGTGGTCGCCGCGGTGCTCGAGCTGATCTCCCGCTATCTGCCGATCGTCGGCGCTCGAGCAGGCGGCAAGCACTGAGCAAGGGGTGCCCAGGGTGCAAGCCCTTGGGCACAGGAAGCTTCAGGACTTCACCCGCGTGGGCTCAGCCGCCCTCGGCGACATGCTCGGTGAAGCGCTCACACTGAAACGTTGCGCGTACGGAACGGCCGTCCGCGTCCTTCCCCGCCACGACGAAATGGGCGCCCTGTCCCGTCGGATGCATCTCGACGGTGCCGCTCCCGACTAGCTCACCGCCCTTCACCGTGTTGATGGCGTGCTGTCGGCCGTCCGTCGTGAGCGCCATCGTGAACTGGTCAGGCCCGCCGGCTTTTGGACGCCACACGGTGAGCGTCGCGTAGACTTTCTTGTCGACGTCCGAATCCTCGACGCGCCAGAGGGCCGCCGGCGCCCCGTAGATCCATCCCTCGCTCGTGTGCGTGCACTTCCCGGTGCCGCTGAGAGCGGCGCGATCGCTGCCGGACTCGATCTCGATCGTGAGCGGCACCTCGCCGGCAGCATCACCTGCGCCGGGGGACCCCGCGCTACCTTCGGCGCCGCGCAAGTCGGACGATTGAGTCGCGGGAGTAGCGTCGCCACCGGCCTGTTCGTCACCCGCGTCGCCGCACGCGGCGAAGACGAAGATCGTGAGCCAGACCACTCGGCGGAAAGAGTATCCCATCATCATGGACGGCGGGGAAAAAGAAACGTCAGGGCGCAGGCTACACGCGACAGATCTTGACGGCCTCCGCGAGTGATGTTCGCGGGTCGCGGGTCGGAATGAACTCCTGCGCAACATAGCCAGTGAATCCGGTCTCCGCGATCGCGCGCATGATCGCGGGGTAGTTCAGCTCCTGCGATGCATCGATCTCGTGACGGCCCGGCACGCCGGCGGTGTGGAAGTGCGCGATGTACTGGTGATTGTCGCGGATCGTGCGGATCACGTCACCTTCCATGACCTGCATGTGGTAGATGTCGTAGAGCAGCTTGAAGCGCTCCGATCCGATGCGCTTGACGAGCGCGACACCCCACGGCGTGCGGTCGCACTGGTAATCGGCATGATCCACCTTGGAGTTCAACAGCTCCATGCAGATCGTGACGCCGTGACGCTCGGCCGCGGGGAGCAGCGGCTTGATGCCTCGTGCACACACGTCGAGCCCTTCCTCGTCATCCTGCCCTTCACGATTGCCCGAAAAGCAGATGAGGTTGGGCACGCCGGCCGCGGCGGCGAGTGGAATCGTTCGCTCGTACGCCGGAATGAGCCAGGCGTGATTCTCCGTTCGATTGAAGCCCTTGGTGAGGCGTGTCCGCGGATCTGGAACCGTGGCGTATCCCACCGCGCATGTGAGCCCGTGGGTTCGCGCGACGGCCCACTCGTCAGGCTCGAGCAGCTCGACCGAGTCGAGCCCGAGCTCGCGCGCCATTCGGGAGACTTCCTCGACCGACATGTGCCGGTACGGCCACCGGCACACGGAGTGCTTGAATCGCGCCGCCGGTCCCGCGGCCTCGGCGACCGCCGCGCGGCCGGACGTCGCCGCAAACAACGCGGCCGCGCTCGCGCTCGTCTCGAGAAATCGACGCCGGTTCATGCGCGGAGCCTCAGAGGTTTCGGCGGTTGAGCTCGCGCACCGCGTGGTCGACCGCACGCGCGGTGAGCGCCATGTAGGTGATCGACGGGTTCTGGCACGCCGAGCTGGTCATGCAGGCGCCGTCGGTCACGTAGACGTTAGGCACGTCGTGGAGCTGGTTGTTGGCGTTGAGCGCCGACGTCTTCGGGTCGCGCCCCATTCGGGCGGTGCCCATCTCGTGAATGCCGAGGCCAGGCTCGGCGCCGAGGTCGCCCTCCTTGTGCCTGTCGAACGTACTGACGTTCCGAACCCCGGCCGCCTCCAGCATCTCGCCGGCCTGCGCCCGCATGTCTTCCCGCATGGCGAGCTCGTTCGACGTCCACTCGCTGCTGATGCGGAGGAGCGGGATGCCCCACTTGTCGGTCTGCTGCGAGTCGAGCCAGGCGCGATTGTCCTTGTCGGGGAGCGCCTCCCCGAACGCCAACATGCTCACACGCCACGGCCCCGGGTCGTGGAGCTTCTTCTTCAGCTCGACCCCGATGCCTGGCTCGCCGATCCCCCGGTTCCACCCGCCGCGACCGGCGCCGCCCTGGTAGCCATAGCCGCGCACGAACTTGAGCCGGTCGGAGGCAGGGCCGCGCAGATTGCGGAACCGCGGAATGTAGAACCCGTTAGGCCTATTTCCCTCGTAGTAGCGGTCCAACAATCCTGGAACCTCGCCGGCGCCCCCGACCATGAAGTGATGGTCCATCAGGAAGCGCCCCACCACGCCGCTGGAGTTCCCGAGTCCCTCGGGGAATCGGGACGACTTCGAGTTGAGCAGAATGCGCGTCGTGTTCAGCGTGGACGCGCAGAGGAAGATCACGTTGGCGTACACGTCGTGAAACTCACCGGTGCCGGTGTCCACGAAGCGCACACCGGTCGCGCGATCGCGTGACTCGTCGTAGAGCACGCTGTGCACGAGGCTGTTCGGGCGCAGCGTCAACTTTCCGGTCTTCCGAGCGGCGGGAAGCGTCGATGCCTGGCTCGAGAAGTACGAGCCGGTGGAGCATCCCCGGTAGCAGGGCCCGCAGTAGTGACATGGCTGCCGATCGCCGATCGGTTCCGTGAGCACGGCGCATCGCCCGATCGTGAGGTGCCGGCCGGGAAATGCCTTCTCGATTCCCGCCTTCACATGCTGCTCGGCCGCGTTCAGCTCCATCGGCTTCTGGAACTCACCGTCCGGAAGGTGCGGCAGGCCCAGCTTCTCCCCGGTGATGCCGGCGAAACGCTCGACGTAGCTGTACCACGGCTCGACGTCCTTGTAGCGGATTGGCCAGTCGACCCCGTGCCCGTCGCGGAGGTTCGCCGTGAAATCGAGATCGCTCCAGCGATATGTCTGGCGTCCCCAGATCAGGGAGCGCCCCCCGACCTGGTTGCCCTGGATCCAGGTATAGGGCTTTTCCTCTATGTAAGGATGCTCCGCGTCCTTGATGAAGAGATGAACGCCGGCTTCGACGAACTGGCCGGTGCGCGCCTGTACCTGGTAGTCCTTCGCGAGCGGGCTCTCGGGCGTGATCCGCCGCTGGCGCATCGGGAACTCGTAGTCCCGCTTGTGCTCGGTGATGTAGTCCTTCTGATGCTCCACGTCGCGCCCGCGCTCGAGCACGAGCGTGCGAAGGCCTTTCTCGCACAGCTCCTTGGCGGCCCATCCGCCGCTGATTCCGGAGCCGACGACGATGGCGTCGTATTCCTCACGCTGCTGAAGAAGCATGACCACTCGCTCGGGGGTGACCGTGTCCGTGCCCCGTTAGGCCCAGCTCGGGGTTCCGGGCGTATAGGGGATGTCGCGGTAGGGTTTCATCGGGTTGACGCGAAGCTCCTGCGTCTGCCCGACCTCGGACGTGTAATAGCCGACGATGGCGAGCTCCTTCATCATCCGGAAGAAGCTCTCCGGTCCGACGTCGGCGGGATCCGGCGGCTCGGCCGCGGCATCAGCCGGTGTCTGACCGACACCCTGACCCACCTGGACGTCGGATTCCTGCGAGCGAGGCGACACAGGCGTCCCGGCAGGCTCTCGGCCGGCGATCACTGCCTCCTGGAACGCGAGGCGATCCATCTCCGCGATGATCGCCGTCTGCTCGGCGGCGGTCAGGTCGGTGAACGCTTTCTGGTGCGTGCGGCGTGTGCGCGCGTCGAGTCGCGCGAGCCCTGAGAGAAAGCGCTCCTTGTCGTCGGCCGCGAAATGATCGCTCAGCATTGTGTCGATGAATCGATCGACCTGAGCGGCGCCCGCGCCGGGCGTCTCGGTTTCCGGAATGATCGTCCCGGCGACCGCGACGATGAGCGCGCTCTGTTCCGGTGTCAGCGTGCGCGGCGTCCAGGCCTCGGTCGCCGGCGCTTGCCGGTCGCCGCATCCCGCGAGCACCGCGGCGATCGTCGGTGCGGAGAGGGTGCCGCCGAGCAGCATGGCGGCCCGGCGCAACGCTTCGCGACGAGTGATGTCGGTGGGGATGTCCGGCCTCCTTGGCGGCGAGGTCAGGGGATGGGGTGGGACCCAACGTGCGGGGCGCGGCATCGCCTGTCAAGCGAAGAATTGTGGCTTGTGCGCCGCGAGACGCGGCGGCACTTTGGGGTCCCCATGCGATGAGCGCGAGGAAAAGGCGATGAAGCCGATGTTTCTCCAGGAAGTCGAGGCGTACGAGCCGGCAGGGCCGCGCGGTACCACCTTCGCGAAAATGCGAGAGGTCGGGGCGCCGATCCCCCAGATCATGCATCTGTTCGCCTTCAAGCAGCGGTGGACAGACCATCTGTCGCGTTTCACCCAGGAGGTGATGCGGGGTCCCTCCTGCCTGTCCCCGGGCCAGCGCGAGCTGATCGCCGCCCTCACGTCGAAGCTGAACGCGTGTCCGTTTTGAACGGGCTCTCACGCCGCGGTCGCGGCGGAGCTGCTCGGGGATCGCGCGCTGGTGGAAGCGGTTCTCGAGAACATCGAGACGGCGCCGGTTTCGGAGAAGGACCGCGCCCTGTACGCCTTCATTCGCAAGGCGAACGCCGACTCTACCTCGATCCGCCAGAGCGACATCGATGCCGTTCGGTCGGTCGGCTGGTCGGAGGAGGCGCTCTACGATGCGATCACCGTCCACGCCCTGTTTCGCTTCTACAACGCGTGGATCGACGTGACCGGTGTGAGCGACATGCCGGCGTTCGCGTACGAGATGTCGGGGAAACGGCTGGCGACCGCCGGATATGCGAGCGACGTAGCGCCGTAGCACCTCCCACCCGAATACACGCCGTCCTCCATCGTCCCCGCGAAGTTCGCTATTTTCCCAACGTGAGGAACGAGGATTGAGGACTGAGGAAGTCGTTGAACTAGTCCTGCACGCGCCCGGTTCAATCGAATTCCTCAGTCCTCGTTGCTCGTTCCTCATTTGCTGGTCTCCCCATGTCCATTAGTGCCCCGCCCCAGATCCTCGTTCCTCTCGCCGACATCCGCGACGCCGCGAGCCGGCTTCGTGGAGTCGCCGTCCGGACGCCGCTTCTTCCCGCCGAAGAGATCGATCGCGACACCCGCGTGTGGCTCAAGCCGGAAATGCTCCAGCGCACCGGGGCATTCAAGTTTCGTGGCGCGTATACCTTCCTCTCACGGTTGACGCCGGAAGCCCGCGCGCGCGGAGTCATCGCGCCATCGTCGGGTAATCACGCGCAGGCGGTGGCTGCCGCCGCGCAACTGTTCGGCGTCCGAGCGACCGTCGTGATGCCGACGACCGTGACGCCAGCAAAGCGGGCCGGTGCGGAGCGGTTAGGCGCAACGGTCGTCCTCGCCGGTACGACGACCAAGGACCGCATGGATCGCGCGGTCGAGCTGGTGGAAGAGCAGGGGATGACGCTCGTTCCTCCGTACGATGATCCGGTGATCATCGCCGGGCAGGGGACGGCCGGGCTCGAGATCGCCGAGGATCTTCCGGGCGTTCGCACGGTGATCGTTCCCGTCGGGGGCGGCGGTCTGAGCGCGGGGGTGGCGACCGCCGTCAAATCGCTCGTGCCGTCGGCACGCGTGATCGGCGTCGAGCCGGCCGGCGCGCCCAAGCTCTCGCGAGCCCGCGCGGCGGGACGTCCCGTTCTCCTCGACCACTCGAGCTCTCTCGCGGACGGTCTCCTGGCCGTGCAGATCGGCACGCTGAATTTCGCGCACCATCAGGCGTATCTCGACGACGTCGTCACCGTGCCTGACGAGGCACTTCGCGATGCGATGCGGTGGCTTCTCGACCGCGCCAAGATCGTCGCCGAGCCGAGCGGAGCGATCACGTTCGCGGCGCTGCAGACCGGAGCGGTGCGCGCCAGTGGCGACACGGTATGCGTGCTCAGCGGCGGCAACATCGAGTGGACAGGACTGCGTGACCTCCTCGGCGATCGCTAAGCCGAGGATCGTCGTCGTCGATGACGACGAGGCGCTCCTGAAGACCGTGTCCTGGATTCTCAAGGAGCACGGATACGACGTCGTCGCGGTACCGGGCTCGCGTCTGCTCCTCGAGCAGCTCGAGTCGTCGATCCCGGACCTGGTGCTGCTCGACATCATGATGCCCGACCTCGATGGATTCGAGGTGCTGGAACGCATCCGCAGCGACGACCGGTGGCGTGACCTGCCGGTGTTGATGATCTCCGCCATGCCGCCCGAGGAGGCCGCGGTTCGAACGCTCGGGCTCGGGGCCTCCGACTTCGTTGCCAAGCCCTTCCGTGTTCGAGAGCTGCTCGCGCGCATTCAGGCGCAGCTGCGCTCGCGAGAAGCGCTCACGCGCACTCGCAAGGAGCTGCAACACACGGAGGTCCAGCTCCAGCGTGCGCGCGACGAAGCGGAAAGTCGTCGGCAGCTCGTGGACATCCTGCACGAGGTGACGGGGGATTTGTCGCCCGACGAAATCTACCACATCCTCGTCAGGCGGGTGGCGCGCGCGCTGAATCTGTCGCACTGTTCACTCGTGTTCGCGCGTCCGGGAGATGCCGTCGGCCTCGTCGCAACGGCGTACGAGAACCCTCAGCTGCGGGACTTCGAGATCCGGCTCGACCGGTATCCGGAGATTCGCACGGCGCTGGATCGCGGCGAACCGGTGCTCATCGAGGATGTACTGACGAGCCCCCTGTACGAGGACGTGCGGAGCGACTGGGATCGCAGCGGCACGGTGGTGTCGATTCGCTCCGTGATCGCACTTCCGTTTCACATCGACCGACAGCTCGCGGGGGTGTTCTTTCTGCGTACGACGCGCCACGAGACGCCGCTGCGCCGCGACGACGTGGAGTTCGCCGATGCCGTCATCAAGGCGGCCGTCGCCGCCATCGAGAAGGCGCGCGTCATCGAGCGGACCAAAGCCGACAAGGCGCGGCTCGAAATGCTGGCGATCACCGACCCGCTCACGCTCACACTCAACCGACGCGCGCTCGTCGACCGTCTCGATGAGGAGATGGAGCGCGCTCGGCGATACGGGCTGGTGCTCACGCTGCTCATGATCGACCTCGACCACTTCAAGCGCGTCAACGACACCCACGGCCATCTCGTCGGCGACGATGTATTGCGGGAAGTGTCGATGATCATTCAGCGCGAGGTTCGTACCGTGGACATCGTCGCGCGATATGGCGGTGAGGAGTTCGTCGTCGTCCTTCCCGAGACGGCCGAGGAAGGCGCGGTCGCGTTCGCCGAGCGGGTGCGGCAGCGGATCGCCGAGCACCGCATTGCCGGCGCCGAAGGGGAGGAGCCGCTGAGCCTGACGGTGAGCATCGGGGTGGCGACGTTCCCGTCGGCCAGCATCGAGACGACGGACGATCTCATCTCGCACGCGGACGACGCACTGTACCGCGCCAAGGCGGAAGGGCGAAACAAGGTGCGCGCGTGACGATGCGCTGCCCGCGGTGCGGCACCGTCTACGAGAGCAACGCGCGCGTCTGCGCGCGAGACGGGGTCGCTCTCGTGCAGGAACCCCGCTCCCCGACGGGCCGCAGCGCCGAGTGGCCGAAGTTCGGAAGCGCGAAGTCCGGTACGCCAGCCGAGCCGCCGACAACCGCCACCATGGCCGGCCGAGTTCTCGACGAGCGGTACCGCATCGAGCGAAAGGTCGGCGAGGGCGGCATGTCCTTCGTGTATCTCGCGCACGACATGAAGACGAAGGAGCGCGTCGCGATCAAGATTCTCTCGCCCGCGCTCTCGGCCGACCGCAACTCCCTCGCGCGATTGAGGCGAGAGGCTTCGCTCGCGGGGCGGCTCGCGCACCCTAACGTCTGTCACATTATCCGGCTCGGGGAGACGGACACGGGGATGGTGTACGTCGTGATGCCGTTCGTGGAGGGCGAGCTGCTCTGCGACCGGACGCACCGTCTGGGACACATTCCGCTCGCCGAGGCGGTCCCGTTCGTTCGAGACATCGCGGCCGGGCTGCAGGTGGCCCATCAGCTCCGCATCATCCACCGCGATCTCAAGCCGGAGAACGTCATGCTCTGCCGCGAGCCTGGCGGTGCCGAGCGCGCGGTAGTGATGGATTTCGGACTGGCGAAGGATCGGCGCGCCGGCCCGGAGGCCGAAAAGCTCACCGCCACCGGGATCGTGTTAGGCACGCCGGAGTTCATGAGTCCCGAACAGCTGCGCGGGAAGCAGCTCGATCCGCGCTCGGACATCTACTCGCTGGCGCTGATGACGTTCGAGATGTTGACGGGAAAGCTCCCATTCGAGGGTCGGAACCAGCAAGAGCTGATGATCGCGCGGCTGCGGAGCGATCCGATTCCGTTACGGAAAATGCGCCCCGACCTGCAATTCCCGGCCGAAGTGGAGCGCGTGCTGTTGAAGGGGATGGCGAGGGACGCGAACGACCGCTTCGCCACGGCCCCCGATTTCGCCGAGGCGCTGAAGCGCGCCGCGTCGGGCGACACGACGGAGCTCGGGTTTCTGGATCGGCTGTTAGGACGCTGAACGGCAAAGGGTGCCAAGGTGTCAAGGGTGTGAAGGGTGTCGAGGTAAGGTGATCAAGGTGACGAAGCTCACCTCGACACCCTTGACCTCGTCGACACCCTTGAGCTCCACCGGGCCCGCTTCCTGCGCATGGCCGGGTTATCCAACCGGAGGCTATGGTCATGCGCTGGACACCTGGGGGACGCAGCAGAAATGTCGAAGACCTACGGGGTCGTCGCGGGCTTCCCATCGGGGCGGGGATGGGAGTCGGCGGCACGATCATCGTCTTGATACTCGGCCTCCTGTTCGGGGGCGACATCTTCAGCGGCGGCGGCGGCGCGGGGGCTCCCACGACCGCCACCGAGACCGGGGCGATAGAGGAGACCCCCGAGGAGCGGCGACTCGTCGAGTTCGTTTCCTTCGTGCTCGATGATGCGCAGCGCGTATGGTCGGAGGTCATTCCGCGATATGGCGGACAGTATCGCGAGGCCAAGCTCGTGCTGTTCCGGGATTACGTGCAGTCCGGGTGCGGCACCGGCCAGTCGGCGATGGGACCCTTCTACTGCCCCCTCGATGAGAAGATCTACATCGACCTCGGCTTCTACGACGCGCTGCAGAAGCGGTTCGGCGCGCCGGGCGACTTCGCCCAGGCGTACGTGATCGCGCACGAGATCGGGCACCACGTGCAGAACGTCACCGGCACCGCGAGCGAAGTGCGCCAGATGCAGGAGAGTCGCCCGTCGCAGGCCAACGCCTTGTCGGTGCGACTCGAGCTTCAGGCCGACTGCTACGCGGGCGTCTGGGGGAATTCGACGAGCCAGCGCCAGATACTCGAACGCGGCGATGTCGAAGAAGCGCTCAGCGCAGCCGCGGCGATCGGCGACGACCGCATTCAGGCGCAGTCGGGCGGTGGGATTCAGCCGGAATCCTTTACGCACGGCACGTCGGAGCAGCGCGTTCGCTGGTTCAGGCGAGGGCTGGAGAGCGGGGATCCTAGAACCTGCGACACCTTTGCTGGGGCGATCTGATAGGGGTCAGGAGTCAGGAGTCAGGGGTGGTAAGGCGCATCGCCGCTTCGCGGCAGACGCGCTCATCAGATGAGCAAACGGCGGCGCATTCGCGCCGCCGTTTGCCTTACCACCCCTGACCCCTGACTCCTGACCCCCGGGGGGTTCAAGGGAGGGGCTGGGTTTTCGGCTCCAGCTTCGCGGACCACAACCCGCTGTTGAAGTCCGTGAAGAGAATATGTCCCTTCCACGGCATCGCGTTCATCACGAACGATGCGTTCGCCGTGAAGCCCTGCGGGTCGAACGGTTTGTACACGGCGATCTCGCGGCGCTGGTCGGCCAGATTTCCCACCAGCTCGCCGGAGACGTCCACGATACGCAGACCGCCGTCGTAGTAGGCCTGATACATCACATCATCCTCGACAATGATGTCGTGTGAGCCGAACTCCTCCTGGTGGTACTTGGCGATGTTCACCGGATTCTTCGGATCGGTGAAGTCGATGATGTGCGTGTATCCGGCCGACGTCTGCGGAACGCCACCGCGCTTCGGCTGATCGCCGAAGAGGTCGGGCATGTAGTTCGTCCCCTCCCACACTCTTCCCTGACGCGACATGATCTCGTCGCCGAGGAAGAGATAGACCTTGCCGGTGGACTTCTGGACGTAGGGGAAGATCTCGTGCGTCGCGCCGCTCGTCGTCGGATACGTCGCGATGAGCTTCGGCTTCTCGATGGTCCCACCGTACTTCCCGTTGCCCACGTCCACGGCGACGACGCCCGTCCCCCACTCCGATGAGTACGCAATGCCGTCGTGCACCCACACGTCGTGAATGCGGGAGTTCGGGTGGTCGTACTCGCCGGCGAACTTCGGCTTGTAGATGTCCTTCATGTCGATGATGACGTACTTGTCGCCGTTCGACAGCGCGAACAGGTGGTCGTTCGTCGCGAACATGTTGTGCACGCCACCGGTGAGCTCCTGGTCGAACGTCGCCGCGACTTTCGGATGCGCGGGATTCGCCAGGTCGAGGATGACGACGCCGTTCACGCGATTGGACGCACCTTCGCGCGACAGCGCGCCGTAGCGCCCGTCCGGCGACACGGTCACATCGTTGATGACGCGCGCATCGACCTTGATCGAGTCCGTCTTCACGATGGCGCCGAGGTTGGTGATGTCGAAGACGTAGGCCCAGCCGTCGCCGCCCCACGTGCCAACGAGCGCGTAGTCGCGTCCGTCCTTGGCCGTCCATGGCCAGAGGTCGGAGGTGTGGACGTGGGTGATGCTGCCGCGTCCCGTCACGGCGATGCGCCGGCGGACGTCGCGAGGACGAACGTCGATCACCTTGCGCGCCGACGTCGGTCCCGCCGTGGCGAGCAACGTGTAGCGTCCCGGCACCTCGGCGGTGAACAGCCCACGGTCGATCACGCCGGTCGCGCCGGGCGCGGCGATCGTGTCGTCAGGCACGTAGGTGTAGCTCCACGTGATCGGTACATCGCGCACGGCGGCGCCACCCGCGCGCTTCGCCGTCGCCTTCAAATGAATGACGTCACCGGTGCGCACCGAGTTCTCTTCGATGTCGATCGACAGGCTGGTGACCGGGTTCGAAGCGACGGTGTACTTCACCGATGATGAGACGCCTTCCGCTTCGGCGGTGATCGTCACGCTGCCCGGCCGCCGGGCGGTGACGTTGCCGAATCGATCGACCGTCGCGACCGACTCGTTCGAGCTGCGCCACGTGATCGCAGCGTCCCTGCGCTCACTCTGGTCCGCGTGCACGGCGCGCGCGCGGTGCGCCAGCGTGACGCCCGAGTAGAGGCGCCCGGGCTCGGGAAGAATCTCCACCTGCGCGAGCGGAGGCCATTGCACGTTGATAGGAATCGTCAGGCGTACGGGGTCCGTCCCGCCAACCGACGTGACGACGAGCTCGTACTTGCCCGCGCGAATGGCCGTCAGCTGACCGTCCGCGAAGCGCAGCACGCCACGCGGGCCGCTCGTGCGCAGCACGGGATTCTGGATGACGGCGCCCGATGAATCGTACGCCTTGATCGAGAACGGCACCGCCTGGCCTGCGGTCAGGGTGAGGCTCGCCGGCTCGGCGACAATGCGAGCCACGCGCGGGGACGGTGGCTGTGCCGGCGCACCCTGCGCTGGAGCGCCGGGTTGCTGCGCGACGATCACAGCCGGTGAGGCAGCGACGAAGGCGATCGCCATGCTGACGAATCGCGGGATGCGCGTTACGTTCATGGAGCAGTACTCTCCCTCTCGGGGCGACCGATCGCGGTCGCGTCACGTGTCCTTGTCAGGGCTCGCACGGTCGAGCCGGGTTCTCATGATGGTTCTCACACCCATGCGTCGCAAGACGATTTCGCGCGGGTCGATTGTATGGCTTTGGATGGGCGCGGCCGCGTGCGCGTCTTCGACGACTCCGGCACCCGCCCCCGCTCCCGCGACGAGCGCCAGCGCGACCGCGCCGACTGCCAACTACTGGGTGTACGTTGGAGCGGAATCGGCCGATCTCGTCCACCGCATCCGCTTCGGCCCCGATGGCGCTGTCGTCGAGAAGACGTTCCCGGTCGGAGAATCGGCGCCGGAAATGGAAGGCCCGCACGGGCTCCAGATCTCGCGCGATGGGAAATATCTGCACATGACGACGGGGCACGGGTCGCCGGATGGAAAGTACTGGAGATATGTGCTCGGTCCCGACACGCTCGCCGGCCCGGGCATATTCCTTGGATATTTTCCCGCCTCGATCGATGTCACCCCGGATGGGCTCTACGCGTTCGTCGTGAACTTCAACCTGCACGGGGAAATGGTGCCGTCCTCGGTGTCGGTGATCTACACGCCGACGCACACCGAGGTCGCTCGCACCGAGACGTGCACGATGCCACACGGGAGCCGTGTGGATCCGACCGGCACGCATCAGTACTCGACGTGTATGATGGATGACCAGGTCGTCGAGATCGACACACGCACGTTCGCCGTGTCACGGCGTTTTGGTCTGGCGAAGGGAAAGGAAGGGCCGATCGTGACTGCTGCCACGGCGGCGCATGCGGGACACGGCTCGATGCCGCCGGCGAGCTGCTCGCCCACGTGGGCCCAGCCGTCCGCCGATGGCTCGAAGGTGTACGTCGCTTGCAACAAGGCCGACGAGATCGTCGAGATCGACGCCGCGCGTTGGGAGATCGTGCGTCGCTTTCCCACAGGGCGCGGGCCGTACAATCTCGGCGTCACGCCGGACGGACGGCTCCTGATCGCGACGCTCAAGCAGGGCGGCGGCGTCCAGATCATCGACCTCGCGACGGGGCAGAGCGTCCTCACGACGAAGAGCTCGACGAACGTCACGCACGGCGTGGCGATCTCCTCCGACTCTCGTTATGCGTTCGTCAGCAACGAGGCGGTCGGGGCGGCACCCGGAAAGGTGGACGTCTACGATTTGCGCACGCTCACGCGTGTGGCCGATGTCCCGGTCGGGCAGCAAGCCGGCGGCATCGCGTTCTGGAAGATGGAGCCGGCCGCGCGCTGATGAAGCGTTACCTGGCGTTCGACCCTCCCGAGTACGTCGCCTGGACGCGCGATGACCACGAGGTCGAGGCGTTCCGCGAGCGCCTGCGCGCCGATCCGGCACGTGCGGATGTGCTGGAGCGCCTAACGAAGGAACAGCGCCTCGACCTGTACCGCGGCCTGGTGCGCACGCGGCTTACCGACATTGCGCTCAAGCGATGGGTACGCCAGGGCGTCATCTCGAAGGCGTGGCTCGGGACGGGAGAGGAGGCGACGACGGTAGGACCGGTGCATGCACTCAAACGAATGCTGAAGGCGGAAACCGGACTGCTGGATGACAACTCCGCATCCCGCATTCCGCATTCTGACATCGTCGCCCCCATGATCCGTAACTCGGGCGCCTGCTCCGAGATGGGCATGCCCGTCGCCGACATCTTTCGGGCCTACATGGGGACCGGCGACGGGCCCACGCGCGGGCGGGACGGACACTACGGATCGATCACGCACGGTGTCATCGCGCCGATCAGCCACGTCGGCGACATGGTGCCGATCGTTACCGGGATCGCGCTCTCGTTCGCGGTGCGCGGGACGGGGCAGGTGGCGATGACGTGGATCGGCGACGGCAGCACGAAGACCGGCGTCGCCCACGAAGGATTGAACTTCGCCGCCGTTCGTCGCGCGCCGGCCATCTTCATCATCCAGAACAACCAGGTCGCGCTCGGCACCCGGCTCGCGCAGCATCACCTGGCGGCCGCCACGTCGCGCTTCGCCGATTGGCCGCACGCGTATGGCATGTGGGGCGGAGTGTTCGATGGCAATAACGTGCTCGACGCCTACGCGCTGACCGCCCTCGCCGTCGATCGATGCCGTCGTGGGGAAGGGCCGGCCATGCTGGTCGCCGAGACGTTCCGGATGGGCGGTCATGCCACGCACGACGAGGCGGAGGCACGCGAGACGTTCGACGCGGAGCTCTTCGCGCGGTGGGGACGACGCGACCCCATCGGGCTGTACGAGGAATATCTCGCCGACGACGGCGTTCCTCGCGCGACGCTCGCCGACATCGAGGCGGACGTCGAGACCGAGGTGGAACGCGCGCAGGAAGAAGCGCTGGCGAGCCGTCGCGACCACATGCCGGAGGGGAAGAGTGCGGTGGAGGGTGTCTATGCTTGACTGCGAAGGGATCGAGGGGGTCGAGGGTGTCGAGGGGATCAAAGGGGGAACTTCGGTCGCCCTTGTCACCCTTTTGCTGTTTGCGATCGCTGCGTGCGGAGATCGCGGCGCTGAACGCGCCGGCGACGATTCGCTGCCTACCGATTCAGTAGAAGCCGCGACGGCCACTGTCAGCGGCTCGGTCGTCACGCTGCAGTTCGCCGCCTACGCCGACTCGGCGAACGCCATCGCCAAGCGAGACTCGCTCGATCGTGCCGGGTGGGATACCTACGTCAAGTCGGTGAGTGCCGACGGACGACGGCTGCACCGCGTGCTCGCGCTGCCGGCCAACGAGTCGCGGCTCGCCGAGGCGGCTGCGCATGCGATCCGGAGCGCGAGCGGGCGCGGAGCGGTGGTCGTCGTCCGCGACAGCGCCGCACCGGTGGCGCCAAGGGTGACCACGCTCATTCGCGTCAACGAGCAAACGCAGGGAATGTTCGCGGTGGCGCGGTGGGCGCTGTCGCAGGACCGGAACGCGATCATCGTCATGGATGATCCGGCGGCCGTCGAGGCGGAGCCCGTGCCTAACGCGTTCTTCATGGCGAGCGAGCGCCCGCTGCGCTACGTGCGGCGGGATAGCGTCTGGGATGCCGCGCCGTCGCCGGACTGGCGCCGCGTCGCCTTCGGGCGGGGACATGTGCTTCGCGGCCAGCGCGAGGATACGCTCCCGTCGGCGCAGTGGGATGCCTTCGCCAACACCATCGGCA
Organism: Gemmatimonadaceae bacterium; assembly: GCA_035765135.1. GTDB lineage: Bacteria > Gemmatimonadota > Gemmatimonadetes > Gemmatimonadales > Gemmatimonadaceae > JAICNG01. Next base: position 29,438 of record DASTYE010000104.1, read on the forward strand.
TGCCCGTCACCGATGTGAAGCAGGGCTCATTCCCGGCGAGCGGGATGGGCATCGCATTCGGCTTCGCCAGGCCCGGAGTCGTCGAGCTCGAGACCGGCGCCGATCGCATCTTCCCGGTCGCTGCCGGGTGGCGTGTGCGATGGACTCGCGATGGCTCGACGCTCGTGGCGGGACGGGCCCCGAATTCGGCGCAGGACTTCGCGCAGGCCACCCAATGGGTCGCTCTCGACCCGCGCGAAGGTACGCCACGCGGCGAGGTCCCGGCGGCGGCCCGGCTGGCGGACGTCCCGTGGATCGAGGGTCCGACGATCGACATCTCGGTCCAAATGGACACCAGCCGGAAGGCCATTCCGATCGAGGGCGGGGGCGTGGAAAGCCGCGGCGGGTGGATTCGCGTCCACGGTCGGCTGATCGGGCCGGGTATGGCGCTTGCCGCTACCCGGGGTGGGCGGTTCATCGCCGCCCTCGTACCCAATCCAGCCGCCAAGGAATACGAGGCCAAGGAGTATCTCGCGGTCTACGTGACGGCGCGCTGAGCGGAGGCGTCTTCGTAACGTGCGTCGTAGACTACTCTTCGCCCTGTTCCTGCTCCTCGCGGCCGGCCCTGTGCACGCGCAGGGCGTGCTCGCGCGCGCCGACAATCTGCTTCGCGTCGGTCGGATGTTCGCGGCGGAAACGCTCTACTACTATGCCGTCCGACGTGCCCCTCGTGATCCCGAGGCTCGTCTCGCGCTCGGCCGGTATCTCGCCGCGCGTGGCGCGCTCCGCATCGGTGCCGTGCTAATGGAGGAGGCGCGCTACTTCGGCGCCGATCCCAAGAAGGTCGCCCTTTACCTCGCGCCGGTATATACGCAGCTCGGCGACTTCCGCTCGCTGGCCGGGCTGCCTAACACACCGCTGCATAACGCCGAGCGGTCGCGCGCAGAGTGGCTACGCGACAACGCGCCGGCGATCGAGGGCCCCGATTCCTCGTACGTGCAATGGACGCCCGTCGACACCGGCGCGCTGGGCACCGTCGCGGTGCGCATTGGCCAGGAGACGGTGCGCGCGACGATCGACCCGCGTGTGCACGGTCTCGTGCTCGATACGGCGTGGATGCGTCGCAAGGAGACGAAAGTCTTCGCGTCGAAATTCGACAACGACGTCCGCAATGCCGCCGGCGTTACCCTGGCGATCGGCGTCGGTGAGTACACCCTGCGCCAGGTGATCACGAGCTTCGCGCCGCAGACCGCCATGGCGCATGCCGTGGTCGGGCTCGACGTGCTCACGCCGCTCGCCCCGACGTTCGAAGGCGCCTCGCGTCAGATGATCCTGCGCAAGGCCGGCCGCGTCGATCGCGACATGCCCGGAGAGCACATTCA
>DASTYE010000105.1:0-3149 GCA_035765135.1 Gemmatimonadaceae bacterium
AGTAGGAACGGCAAAGAGGACAGAGTTCAGAATACAGATTGCAGAATTCAGAAACAGCTACGGGGAGCCAGTACTGGCTCCCCGTAGGTTCTGCTGAATTCTGGAATCTGTATTCTGAACTCTGTTATCTTTGCCGTTCCCTACTGGCGATGGTACGCCAACCCGGCGCGCTGCGCCTGCTCCACCGCGATGACCATGGCCGGCACCAGCTGCACCTGCGGGAGGATGTTCGCGTTCAGATCCGCGTAGACGGCCTTGGGATCCAGCCCGCGCTTCGCCGCCAGCATTCCGGAGAAGATCTGGAGCGCGTTGTTGCAGAGGATGAACGTCGCGCCGCGCTTGTGCAGCGACTCGATGCTCGCGGGCGCCAGCGTCATTCCGAGAATTACCGGTGCCGAGCGCCACGGGTTGGCGGTCGCCGGCTGGCCGGTGGCCGGGTCGTTCACCTCGAGGAACTCACCGAGGCGGTACTTCGCCCACATGGCATCGTTCAGACCGTGGAACGTCGTGCTTCCGTAGAACGTGAGCACGCCGTCGATGTCGGCATCCTTCACGCCGTACGCCTTGTTGTACGTGTCGTAGTAGTTCATCACGTGCACGAGCGGGATGCCGCCGCCAGCCGCCGGAGCGTCGAAGAACTGACGGTGCTTCGCCTTGAGTCCCTTGAGCCAGTTGTCGCTCGGCTCGACGGTGGACGCGGCCGACGTGGGGTTCGCCTCGAGCGGGCGGGGACGCGCGGTAACGACAGCGGATGCGCCGAGGACTGCCAGGGACGTCACGACAGCCAGGCTACGCGGGGTGAGCATTTCGGTAGGTCTCCGTGAAACGGGTGAGGTGCGGCGACCACGATCGATGCGGTCGCACGCACCCCTCTATTGCGCAATCCTCCGCGAAATCCCGACATCGCCCTTCGCCAACCTGTCCCGCGCGCGCTTACGGCACGTCCATCCGCCGCAGCCGCCTGACCGAAAGCAGCAGGAACCCGCCGAACACCAGGCTGGACAGCGCGATCGCGATGCCGAAGCTCAGGTGGTCGCCCGCGGCGAATCGGCGCTCGTCCAGCCCGTGCATGAGCGCGATCGCGTAGTGGCGGATGCTCAGCAGTCGCACCCCTGACACGAATCCCGAGAAGAACCCCTCCCACAGCACGATGTAGAGCAACCCGATGCCGATCGCCTGAGCCGACACGAGGCCGAGCCAGACGAAGGCCGACGCATACAGCGCGACGCCGACGAGCGCCGACACGGTAACGGCCAACGTCGCCCTGGCGTCGCCGAGGAAGGCGACGTGGCTCGTCGCGAAGGCGCTCACGGCGATGAATGGCGCGGCAATGGTAATCGTCGCCAGGAGCTTCGGCAGAACAACCTGCCACCGCGGGATCGGCGCGAGCGTCAGGTTCGCGAGCGTCTTGTCCTCGATCTCGTTGCCGAAGGCGGCAGCCGCGATCGCGAGCACCACCAAGGGCGCGATCGACCCCGACAGCATCGCGCTGAGGATGGCGGCCTCGAATTCACCGACCGAGGGAGCATCGCTGGAAGCGAGCATGATCATGGCGATGATCACCGGCAGTGCCGCCAGCACGGTCATGATCACGAGCCGCCACTTGCCGGTGAGCTGGCGAAGCGTCAGGCGATAGACGGACCCCATGCGCTATTGCTCCACCAGGTAGCCAAACACGCTTTCCAGGGAGTCATCGAGCGGCTCCACTCGGCGCAGGCGGATCCTCGACGACTGCGCGAGGCGTGGGAGCTCGATCTGAAGATCGAGCACGTTCTTGCTCAGGACGATGACCGCTCCGTCGGGATCGACGTGAACCGCATCGACCGAACGAAGCCTCACGACCTCCGCGGCCAATTGCCGCGGGGCATCGCAGAGCACGCGCACGTGATAGGGGCGCTGGTTGAGCGCGGCGCGAATCGCGCGAAATCCGCCCGATGCGGCGAGCTTGCCGTTCACGATGAGGAGGACCGTGTCCGCCAGCTGCTCCACCTCCTCGAGGATGTGCGAGGAGAGCACGATCGTGCGTCCTTCGCCGGCGAGCTGCTGAAGCAGGCGCTTGAAGTGGACGCGCTGTCTTGGGTCGGCGCCGTTCAGCGGCTCGTCGAGGATCAACACCTCCGGATCGTGGACGAGTGTCGCCGCGAGCCGCATGCGCTGCCGCATCCCCCGGGAGTAGGTGTCCATCGGACGATGTTGCGCGTCGGCGAGATCGACGAAGGCGATCGCCCGATCCACCGCCGCTTCCAGGTCGGCCACGCCACGCAGGCGCCCCATCATCCGCACGAACTCGCGCCCCGGCATGAATCCGTAGACCGTCTCGTGCTCCGACATCACACCGAGTCGCCGGTAGAGCGGCGGATTGTCGCGGACGGGCTCGCCGAACATGGTCACCTTCCCGCGCGACACCGCCGCGAGTCCGGTCATCAGGCGGAGCAGCGTCGTCTTCCCCGCGCCGTTAGGTCCGAGCAGGCCGGTGATGCCCGGCATCACGTCGAACGTCACGTCGCTCACGGCCACGACGCTCCCGAACCAGCGCGACACGCTCTCGACGCGAATCACCGCGCTCATGGCGACAGCCTCCGATACCGCCACCAGAGCACGGCACCTGGCCCCAGCGTCCAGAGGAAATACCAGGCGACGAGCATGGCCGACCCGAGCTTGCGGGCGGGCGCATCCTCGGTGATCTCGCTGGCCTCGCCGAAGATCACGTCGTTCACGTGCACGGGAATGTTCGTGAGGTTGAACATGGAGACCCATTGTCCCGCGGGCCCCTCGATCTCCTCCGCGAGACCGACGGTGAAGGGGGTGGTGATGATGAACAGCCCGACGAGGAACACCGACGCATATGCGCGCCGCGTGGTGAATGACGCCGTCAGCATCGCGAGCGTGGTCGTGTACGCCGCCATCGCCGCGCCGGACGCGAGGAATCGCGGGATGTCGAGCCAGTGCGCGCGGAGATACCCCACCGGATCGGGATCACCCATGGAGAGCCCGAAAAAGAGGATGAACTGCGGGAGCCAGACCGCCGCCAGCATCACTACCAGGAACGCAGCCCAGCGCGACAGGATGTAGTCCGAACCGGTCAGCGGTCGCACCAGATACAGGCTGATCACCCGGTTTCGCCGATCGGGGCAGAGCAGCTCCGGCGC
>DASTYE010000106.1:0-2082 GCA_035765135.1 Gemmatimonadaceae bacterium
AGCGCTGACCGCCAGCGCGATCACCAGCAGCCGACGCCGTTCCCACCGGCCGGTGAACGCGGCCAGCAGCGGTGAGGCGATGGCGTAGGCGATCGCGAACACCGTGCCGAGCTGTCCCGCGGTGGCCACCGAGACGTCCAGGTCCCGGCTGACCTCCGGCAACACCCCCGAAACGATGTATCCGCTGGTGCCGACCGCGAAGGCGCCGAGCGCGAGCAGATAGGTACGTGGCGACATGCTTCTCCCCGTGGTCTCCCTAAGTACGATGGACACCGTACTACGACAATCGTCGAACTACGATGCTTCTCGTACTATGGGAGACATGACGGAGACGCTCACGCACCCGACACGATCAGAAATCCGGATCGAGTCGGTACTGCACGCGCTCGCCGACCCGGTCCGCCTTCAGATCGTGCGCGAACTCGCCCGCATCGGATGCGACGGCGTCGCCTGCGGCGCGATCGACCTACCGGTCACGAAGTCGACCCGCACCCACCACCTGCGAATCCTCCGTCAAGCCGGCGTGATCAACGTGCGCCCGGTCGGCACCTCACGAATCTCGACGTTGCGCCGCGACGATCTCGATGCCCTGTTCCCCGGCCTGCTCGACAGCATTCTCGCCGCCCCGCAGTGACCTCAGGCCACGCCCGCGCATAACTCGAAGCCCACCACCGAGCGCCCCGCTAAGCGGACGAAGCCCGCGAACTCGCCATCGATCATTGCTTCCCCGCCTTTCTCAGGTCGAACGGGTGTTCTAAAAGAAGACTACCACGATCTCTCACCGGCGCCCGGCGGCCCGCGAAAGCCACGCCACGCCATCCCTGAGCGCGGGCTGCCGCTCGAACTGCCGGAAGTCCGCGCGCGAAGCCAATCCCCGCTGGTCGTCCCGGCTTTCCGGCGAGAACGGCAACCCGGTCGCCAGCGCACGCAAGCCGACCGCGGCCGCCTCACCCAGCAGGCCGACGCCGATGGACAGCGTCATCGGCCGCGCATCCGCCTGCATGCCCGCATGTGCGGCAAGGAAGCCCAAACCACCGTTGACGACCAGCGAAACCAGCCAGACCAGATACGTCCTGGCCGGGTAGCGCTGCCACAACGCACCGCCCTTGACCATCAACCGCACGGTCGCCCCGCGCCACACTCCGAGTGCCAACCCGGCGAGCAAGGTCCCCGCCAGCCAGACGACGTCGACCACGGTCACGTCCGGCACCTTCGCCAGGCTGTAACCGCCCACGGCGAGCAGCACGAGTGGAGCGCCGAACAGGTCCCGAGCGTTCAACGGCTCACCGATCGTGCGACGCACGATCGTGTACCCCACCGCGACGATGACGAGCCCGGCCACAAGCAGCGTGTGCATTGCCCCTCCCCCTTTTTAGCACGACTGTGCCAAGTAAATTAGCAAGCCTGTGCTATAAAGGCAACGTGCCGAAGATCGTGGACCCTGACGAACGCCGACGGCTCGTCGCCGAAGCGATCTTCACCATCGTCGTGCGGGACGGGCTCCCGCACGCCTCACTGCGCAACATCGCCGAGGAGGCGGGCCTCGCGGTCGGCTCGGTGCGGCACTACTTCGCGAACAGCGAGGAGATGATCCAGTTCGCGCTCCGCGCGCTGGTCGACCGCGTCGGCGCCCGGATCCTCGCGCGCGCGGAAGTGGCCATCGCCGAGTCCGACCGGGAGAAGCGCCGCGCACTCACGACCGAGTTGCTCGGCGAGCTCCTCCCCCTGGACGAGACCAGGTACACCGAGAGCGCCGTGTGGCTGGCCTTCGCCACAGAGGCCCGCACGACGCCGGCGCTGCGCCCGCACGTCCGCGACATGTACGACGGAACGCGAAGGCTTGTCGGGAAGGTGCTCGCCAGGTCACGCGAGCTGGGCGGTCTGGCGGACAACGTGGACCTCGAGGTCGAGACCGAACGCCTGACCGCGTTGCTCGACGGGCTGATGACGAACGGTGTCCTCCAGCCCGATCGGATGACACCCGATCTCATGCGCACCGTTCTCGATGCTCACCTGGACAGCATCGCCAAGATTTGACGTACTGGTGGCATGCTGCAGCAATGGCTCGTCGGTCACCTGCGG
>DASTYE010000107.1:0-2162 GCA_035765135.1 Gemmatimonadaceae bacterium
AGGGACGGATCCAAGGGACGTCGATCGACGCCGAACCGGCGAGTCCCCGCTACTCCCGGAAGCATCCTCGCTCCTCGCGATCGCGCGTCAACGCCGCAGCCGCAGCAGCACCAATGATGGGAAGGAAAGCGCCGAGTCTCATGGCCCTGCGAATCCTCTTTTCGCAGGGGGTGAGCGGTCGTCACCCTGTTGACAGGTTCACCCGGATGAATATTCCTCGCCGGTGGTGTCGTCATACACGACAACAGTCGCGGCCAGATAGTCCGGCAGCGCCCTCCGCCGCCCGTCGAAGAGCGCGGGGATGAAACCGGCGAAAAGCGGGATGATCGCGAGGAAGAGCCCGATCACACGGATGATCGCCCGGCCCAGGGAGACTCCGCGCCCATCCGGACGGCGCACGCGCAATCGCATGAGTCGCATTCCCGGTGTCTGGCCGGCCGCGCTCCAGAAAAGGGCGAAGTACGCGCCTGCAAAGAGCGTCCAACCGGCGCCCAGGAGGAATCCTGCGAGCCAATCGGATCCCACCCCGCCCACGAGCGAACCGATCACCGACACCAACGCGCTGCCGGAGGCGAAGATCACGAGCGCCACCAGCGAGTCGATCGCCAGCGCGAGGCCGCGGCTCGCGACGCCTGCATAGACCTGCGACCGGGAGGGGGCGCGCTGGTCGGCTTTGACGGCGGCGCGCCGAGCTCCGCCCACGACCTCCTCGGCGAGCCCGGTCGACTGGCTCGCGATCGCGTGCCTCAGCTCGGGGCTCGAAGCCGTGCTCTTCAGGACACGCTGCATCTCCTCGCTGGCGAGCACCCGATCCGTGAGCTCGAGGGTCTGCGGGCTCGCGAGCGCGCGCTCGATCATCCGCTGTAACTCTCCGCTCGCCGCCAACTCGCGCACGATGCGCTCGATCACCTGGTGTCGCACGAGGGACTGCGCGAGCTCTTCCGGGAGTGGCCCTGCGAGTGCGCGGTCGAGGACGCGCGCGATCTCGGGCGCCGCGAGCACCTCGTCCGCAGCAGACTCGAATCGGTCCCGCCAGGCGCGGGCGGCGACGCGGGCGGGATAGAACGCGGCGCGGCCGGCCGAATCGGCGAGTCCCTCACGCTTCCGACGAGCGGCCATGGCTCCGCCAGTATCGCGCTCGAGGCTGACTACTGTCGCGCCATCGCGATGTGCAACCGCTCCTCGGGCGAAATCAGGTGGTCGACGTCGCCCGCGTCCTCGCCGAGGTCGATCTGCACCCAGTTGATCGTCCCGGTGAACTTGCTCGAGTCCGCATCGTAGTCGTCGCTCACGGTGCTCCCGGTCTCGTTGCCTACGTCCGCGGTCTCGTCGGCCGAGAAGATCATCGGCTGCGTGCGCTCGACACGGCCTTCGGCCACACTCTGCCCGTCCACGTACAGCGTCACGTTGCCTCCCTTGGCGAGGCCTCCTCCGTCGTAGGCGAACTCCATGCGGACCTGGTGGTCACCCGCAGGGACCCGCGAGTCGCCCTCCACGGTGAAGCGCTGGACGCCGAAGAAGTTGTAACAGTACTTCGGGCGGCCCTCGTGCAAGTAGAGTGACCAGCCGCCGAACGCGCCACCTTGGGCGATGAGCACGCCGTTCGCGCCGCCCTCCGGGACGACGATGTCCGCGGTTACGGCATGCGAGGCGTTCTTGATGTTGACCATCGCGTTCTCGCTGAGGCGCCCCATGCCGGAGAAGAGCAGCTGCGAGTTGCCCTTGATCAGCGTCGGGCGGCCCGCGGTTGCCGGAGCGAGCCGTTCCACCCGTCGGTCGTCCAGCGGAAGCACGTTGTACTTCCGCGCCTCGTCGAGGAAGAGATCCTGCAACTCGGTCAGCTTCTCGGGCATCTCGGATGCGAGGTCGTGTGCCTGTGTCCAGTCCGTGTTCGTGTCGTAGAGCTCCCAGACATCCTCCTGGAAGGGCGGCAGGTCGGTCCCCATGACCCACGGCGTCGAGTGTCTGGTCACCGCGGTCCAGCCATCGTGGTAGATGCCCCGATTGCAGAACATCTCGAAGTACTGCGTCGTGCGCTGCTCGGAAGCGGTCGCGTCGCCGAAGGAGTAGGCCATGCTCACGCCTTCGATCGGCTTCTGCTCGATCCCGTGGACGTGGGTCGGCTCGGGAAGCCCCGCTACCTCGAGCACGGTCGGGGCGAC
>DASTYE010000108.1:0-3369 GCA_035765135.1 Gemmatimonadaceae bacterium
GCGGTTCGCCGCCTCGGCGTTCCGTCTCAGAGCGAGCGCGAGGTCATGGACTTGCGCATTGTCGAGCGCAAGCGCGCCTCGCCTCGCCAGGTCCTCTGCGAGCTGCACGTCCTCCGGACTAAACGCGACGCCGCGTTGATCGGTGACGAAAGTGATGGCACCCAGCAGGCGCTTCCGGGCAACGAGCGGTACGGTTAGCAGGGATCCGATCCCCAACTGCCGCAGGATGTGCAGGGTCTTCGCGCTGTGGGCTGCCTTCGCCAGCGTCGCCTCGATGTCGTCGGTGACGGCGACCGTTCGTTGCGCGCGCAGCATGGCAGGCGCGCCAAAGGGATCGTCTGCCTGGGGCTCCCATGTCCCTTCCAGCTCCTGCGCGAGCTTCTGCTTTTCCGGATCGGGGTGGTAGATCCCCAGGCGATGGATCGCATTACCTTCTTCCAGAACGTCCACGATGCACCAGGCGCCTAACGTGGGAAGCGCGAGTCTCGTGAGCGCTACCAACGTGCTGGTGTGGTCCACCGATTCGGCGAGCAGCCGGCCCGCCTCGGCCAGGAACGCCGCACGGCGACGCGCGGCCTCGGCATCCTCGGCCAGACCGCGCTCACGCAGGGCGCCGAGGAGCATCTGCTCGGCAACTGCGCGCTGCAGCTGGAGCGCATCGTCCAGCCGGCTCGATTCGCGAATCTCGATCCCGAGAGCCTCGGGCTGCCCGTCGTCGGCAATGACGGGCCACACGCTGCACCGCCAGTCCCTCTCGCTCTCGCCCGTCGGCGCCGGGATGCGCTCATCCAGTATCTCGATGCCATCGCGAAATGCCCGATCGAGAACTCCGATCAACGTTCGTCCCTGACTCGAGGGGAACGCGGCCGCGACCCGTATACCGAGCGCGTCAACAGGGGCGATCCCCGCCAGCTGACAGAAGGCGGAATTGGCGTACACGAGCGTGTGCCTGTCGCCACGGGTAATGGCGAAGGGGAGCGGGGCTTGCTCCACGCAGCGTCGCAGTGCTTCCTGGAGTGAAGGCTCCGGCGCGCTTGCGGTCGCATCTCGATTTCGCGCGCTCACACGGCTATTTGCTCCGTCGAGCACGGACCGGCTTCGCGCGCAATGTGGGCACACCGGTCATGATGCCGTCGTACTCCGAGAGCGCACCGCCGATGACGACTCCCTTCGCCGTGACCTCGTACGCCCTGAACTCGTGGCTGTGGTCGCTTCCTCGCATCTTGATCACGGCGATCACGCGGCGAAGCTCACCCTCGATTTCAATGTACCGCTGGACGATGATCTCATCGGTGATGAACGACACCTTCTCCGCGGTAAAGCGTGCGTCGGGGAATCCCTCGGGAACCTCCGCGGTCATGAATACCGTGACACCGGTTGCGGTCAGCGTCCCGACCAACCGGTAGAGCGACTCCCGGAAATCCTCGCGAAAGGTCGGCGCGAGCGCGACTTCGAATCCCGACAACGAGTCGATGACGACGCGCCTTGCCCGGAGTCGTTCCACGGCTTCGAGAATCGCGGCGAGGGCCTCGTCAACGGAGAGGTCCAGCGGCCGGAGATAGATCAGCTCGAGCTTTCCATCCCGGATCGCCTCCCCAACGTCCTTGTTGCGTGTCTCGGCCCGGGCAAGGTACTCCTCCGGATACTCTTCGAAGACGGCGATGACGCCGGTCTCTCCGCTCGCCAATCCCGCCACCATGAACTGCGTCGCGACGGTCGACTTGCCGCTGCCGGCGGGCCCAGTGAGCATCACCGCATCACCGGCAATGACCCCGCCGCCGATCATCTCATCCAGTCCTGGCACACCCGTGGAAAGGCGCTCGCGCGGCTGCGTCGCGCGTTTCCGCGTCTGTTCCGGGATCCGCGGGAAGACCTGAAGCCCGGCGTCGGTGATTCGAAAGGTGTGCAAGCCTGGCATTGGGGCAGAGCCGCGGGCCTTCACTACCTGAAGCTTTCGCACGACTGAATTTCTGTCTGTCGCCTGCGAGAGCCAGAGTATTCCATCGGCCACGGTGAAAACGGGATTTCGCTGCTCCGCTTCGGCGTACTCACCGAGGAGGAACGAGGTGACCTCCCAACTGGTCAGGTGAAGGGCGAGACGCTGAACGAACTGGTCAAGCTCGAGCGCGGCTCCCCGCTCGGCGCTACCTCGCTGGCCGCCGATCGTTCGAAACGAATCGACAATGACGAGTCCGGGCTTCGCTCGCTCGACCTCGTCAATCATCCGCTGCAGGACCTCACCCAGGTCCCGCTCGAGGACCTCTGCGCTCAGGTTGATGAACTGGATCGCGGACCCAGCAAGTTCAGGATCGAAGAAGCTGAACTGCCGCTGATATCGCAGCATCTTGAGCGTGGGCTCGCCGAGCACCGTGAAATACAGGGCGGGTCGCTCGACGGTCGCATTGGCAAAGACGATCTGGTGCGCCAGCGTCGTCTTCCCGGACCCCGGACCGCCGGCGATCAGATTGAACGAGTACTCCGGGAGGCCGCCACCGAGCACGCTGTCGAGGCCGGGCACTCCGCTGGGAAGGCTCCTCATTGCCGATCGATCTTCTGGCATCACGGTTCCTCCCCCGGCCCGCTGTCGGACGTCGTATCACGGCGCTCGGAGGGGACCAGCCCCCGCTGGATCAGTGTCGCTGCCATGTGGTCTCCGATCAGTCGGCCGAGAAGCTCGATGAGGCGGACGAGGGTCCACTCGAGGGCCTCGGCGGTCGCGGCGTCCCCATGCGCCAGGATAGCCTCCGCCCCGCCATAGATGTAGGGCGTCGATCCCCGCCGCAGGTGGATCTGCTCCAACGCTGGACTATCCGGCCTTGCCTGCGCACGCGTCCGCACGAAGAGCGCGTGACAGCCGTCGGGACCGAGCCAGCGGGAGAGATCGCGATAGAGATGGTCGCCCGCAGCCGCGGCGGCGTGCGCAGCGGAGTCGCCACCCGCTCGCCCCGACCGCTCACGGTCGATCAAGCGGCGTGCAATATGTCGCGCCGGTGATTCGTCCGGAGGCAGGGCGGCGTTATCCAGATTGGGTGTATACATGAGCGCCGGCGCCGCTGAGACGGCGGCCATGTAGGACATTGGTGCAGGCGAAGACGCCGAGCAGGCAGCATGCGGGGGCGGGCACGCCGAGATCTTATCACCCCGACGTGCCGCTCCTCAAGCGCCGATCAAGCAAGAAACGGTCTACTTCTCCGTCGGCAGGCCCAGCTCGCGAAAACGATCGACCGCCTGGATGGGACCGAAGTCCTCCAGCTCGTAGAGCTGACGAATCTCGATTTCTCCCTCGACGTCGTCACCCATTGGGGCGGGGAAGCGCTTCGCCCACTCAATGGCTTCTTCGCGCGTCTTCGTCTGAATCAGCGTGTAGCC
>DASTYE010000109.1:0-14446 GCA_035765135.1 Gemmatimonadaceae bacterium
ACCTTCTCGGCCGTCGCGCCCGTGCCTAACGTCAATAGCGCCGGAGGCAAGGTGGAGGTTCGGCTGGACTCGGCCACCGGCACGCTGGTGGGTGAGACGGACGTCATTCAGCCGCAGGCCGCGATGGGGGCGCCTTCGCGACTCCGTGCAGCGCTCCCATCGACGTCGGGAGTGCACGACGTGTATTTCGTTTTCCGGAACGAAGGGGCGAAGGAGGGGCAGAACCTCTTCGTGCTGCTCACGGCTGCGTTCGAGCAGAGCATCGGCGCGCGCTAGACAACGGGCGTTCGACCGCGCGGTGCGGTTAATGCGAAGTCGGTATGCCCCAACCTCGTCTTCCGCCGGAGGTACCATGTCCACCGCACCGACGCTCGGCCGATTCGCGCTCCTCGCAGCACTGGCCGCCGGCCTCGCCTGCAGTGACGATGATCCGACTGGCCCAGGGACCGTCACGTTCCCGGACTGGCCGGCGACCATCGTGACCGGGTTCTGCGTGCGCGGTACGGCAATAGTCGGTGACGACAAGTCCGGCACGCTCGCCGATAACGATTGCGACGCCGCCGACATCGACCCGACCGCGGAGGGCTACTTCGAGGTTTGGCGCGTCCGCGTCGCGAGCGCTGTCAATGTGACGTTCGACGCAAACTCCGATTTCGACAACTACCTCGCGGTGTTGCGCGTCAATTCCGTCAGCGCGACGGATGCGGACATCGCATTCGTCGCGGACAACGATGACCGGTCCGCATCCAACACGAACGCACTCGTCACGGCGCGTCTCGACCCGAACGTCGATTATGTAGTGCTCATCGCCGGCTACGACTACACCGAGACGGGGCCGTACACGCTGGCGATTCGGTAGCCCTCCCGCAGATCGCCGGCCGACTCCTCGAACGCGTTAGGTACCGCGAGCTCTGCTCGGCGGCGGCGGCCGGCGATAGCCCTGCCGCGCCGCCGTGACTCGGTCGAAGTTGCCCACCACCCACGCGTCGACCGCGTCGAGTGTCTTCGTCAGCGACCGACCGATCGGCGTCAGCGAGTACTCCACGCGCGGGGGCACCTCTCCATAATCGCGGCGCGTGATCAGCCCGTGCTCCTCGAGAGCACGGAGCGTCTGCGTCAGCATCTTCTGTGAAATTCCACTCACGCCGCGCATCAGCTCGGCGTTGCGCTTCGGGCCGTCCTCCAGGAGCGGGAGCAGCAGGAGTACCCACTTGTCGGCGACCAGACTCAGGATCTGGCGCGAGGGGCAGCCGGCGTCCCAGGGATTGGCACGCGTGCAGACCTGTCCGCGGCGTGGCGTGGAACTCGTTTCTCGAGCCATGGATAGTTACCAGAAAGTAAGTACTACACTATCAGTGCCTGTACGCTTACACTGCCAGGTCGCGGCGGCAAGGTGCTCGCCGTCCGAGATGCAGGCAAACCCTCAACGTACTGGGCAGAAAATGGCTACGTTCCCACTTCACCACAGCGAGGGCGACTCCCCGGTCAACAGGCAGATCGATTTCCGGTACGCGCCCTGCGCCGCCCTCGTGTTGCGCATCGCGCTCGGGGTGGTGTTCATCGCCCACGCGCTGCTCAAGCCGCTCGTGTACACGTTCTCCGGGACGGTGGCGTTCTTCGTTCAACATGGATTTCCCGGATGGACCGCCTATCCGGTCTTCGCCGCGGAGCTGATTGGAGGACTCGCGCTCATCGCCGGCGTCTACACGCGCTGGGCGGCACTCGGTCTGATTCCCGTCGCGATCGGCGCCCTGACGGTGCACTGGGAGAACGGCTGGACGTTCACCGCGACGAACGGAGGGTGGGAGTACGTCGCGTTCCTGATCGCGGCGCTGCTGGTGCAGTCCGCGCTCGGAGGCGGGGCATACGCCCTCGAGCCGGCGTTGCGCCGCGAGACGAGCGCAGGCCTAACGAGGACCCACGTAGAGTGATGGAAGAATACCCGAAGTGGTGTGCCATCGTGACCGGGATGTTCGTTCCGCGGAATCGCAGAAGGCCGCAGCAACTGCACAGCAACGTCAACAGCGTCATCACGGATTTCACGGATCTTGAACGGCGAAACGGCACGGATTAACGGCAACTGCGAAAGCTTTGTGAGAACCCGTAGGTTTGGCATTTCCAAGTGTTTCGTAGTTGACGTTGCCGTATCTGTGAAGTTTCGCAGTTCAAAATCCGTGGAACCCGTCCATCAGTGATTCCAGTGTGAGATAACTCACAGTCTTACGGCCCGGAGAGTGCAAGAGTAGCCGCCGTCAACACATGACTTTCCGCTACGAACTTTCAGCACTCCATGGCTATGCGCACTCTTCGTTCTCTCCTGTTACCACTCGCGATTGGCGCGCTGAGCGCCTGCTCCGATTCGACCGGCGTTGGTCCTGGCAAGATCTCGATCCTGTTGACCGATGCCCCGGGCGACGTTCGCGCGGCCGTCGTCACCATCTCCGAGATCTATCTGCAGGGCTCCGAGCGTGTCGTCCTTCGGGACGATCCTGTCACGGTCGATCTCCTGAGGCTCGCCGATACGACGGCGCTGCTCGTCGACGAAGCGACCGTCCCGGCGGGAACGTACTCGCAGCTTCGGTTCGTGATCACCGGCGCGTACATCGAAGTCGAGAACGCCGACGGCACGACCAGCATCTACGCATCATTGCCGAACTACGCAGGACTCCCGGTGAGCGTCGAAAGCGACGGCCATCTGCAGATGCCGAGCTTCGAGCAGTCGGGACTGAAGGTCAATCTCCCCGGTGGCGAAATTCGCATCGCGGGCGACCAGCGCATCCTGCTCGTCGATTTCGACGTGGCGCAGAGCTTCGGTCACGTCGCCGGCGCATCCGGGCAGTGGGTGATGCACCCGGTGGTGCATGCGACGGATTTCGTCGCGACCGGGACCTTCACGGCAACGCTTCGTCCGGGACAGGGCGTGACGCTCCCCAGCGTTAGCGGACAGCAGCTGACGCTCGGCACCTTCAAGGCGGTGCTCACCAACTCGGGCGGGAGCAAGGAAGAGCGCGCGTTGACCGATGCGAATAGCGATGGCGTTTACGACGCTGTCTTCCGCTTCCTCGTTCCCGGCTCGTACTCGCTCGACTTCACCGCGCCCGACACGCTCAATTTCGCGACGACACCAACCCGTCCGCAGGCGGTGCAGGTCGGCTCGGGGCGAACGGCAACCGCGGACTTCACGCTCACGTCGGCGACGCTCAAGTAGCGCGTAACCGAGCGTTGTCGGGAGATTCGTGACCGCCGCGTGAGGAAATGCCTCACGCGGCGGTCATGTCATCGCGGACTGACGTCGACGGCGGCTGACGGAGATTTCGTCATCATCCGCAGTCGAGGTTCCATGAGCACCATGGCAGCTCGTTTCGACCACGCAGCCATTCACCCGGTGGACGTGCGGGTCGAGCCGGCTTTCATTAACCGCAACCGGCTGACGACCGCGTTCCGGATCTTCCTCGCGATTCCTCACCTCATCATCGTGGGCGGCCCGATCAGCGGTGCGCTGTACTGGGTGTGGGCTCCCGACAACGGGCAGCAGCATTACGAATTCAGCGCGGCCGGCGTGCTCGGCGCCGTGGCTGCCGTCGTCGCATTCATGGCGTGGTTCGCGATCGTCTTCACCGGCCGCTACCCGACGGGGCTATGGAACCTGGCGGCCTTCTACCTGCGGTGGCGGGTGCGGGCGGTCGCGTACACGGCGATGCTTCGCGATGAATACCCGCCATTCGGTGAGGGTGCGTACCCAGCGGAGCTCCAGCTCGCGATGCCGAGCGGCGAGCGCAATCGGTTGACCGTCGCGTTCCGGCTCATTCTCGTCATTCCACAGCTCATCGCGGTGTGGGCACTCGGACTTGCCTGGGGAATCACGAGCATCATCGCGTGGTTCGCGATTCTCTTCACCGGCCGGTATCCGGTGGCGCTGTACGACTTCGGCGTCCGCGTATTCCGGTGGAGCACCCGCGTCGAGGCGTACCTGCTGCTGCTGCGCGACGAGTATCCGCCGTTCTCGCTGGCCTGACGCGCTGGGGAGAGACCGTGGCGGTGGCGCGCCAGCGCGGCGAAGGGGCCCTCTTCGCGCAGCGATATTGCCGTCAGATCGGCCGGCAGCCAGGCAGCGGCGTCGGCGCCGGCCAATCACCAACGATCTGTACATGAGCACGAGGTACGGCACACGCCGACACGGGCCGCTGCACCGAGCAATCAGATTCGCCTAAGGCCGCCGTTCTCGTCCCGCCTCAGCGTTCAACGAGGGTCTTCTGCCACGGGATGTGGAGGTCATATGTAACGTTCAGCGCCTTGGCCGCCAGCTCGGCCAAGATGCGCTCGCCAACGGCGTTGGGATGCAGGTCGTCGAAACTCATGTACGCCCCGTAGGGCTCCGCCGAGGTGAGCAGAGCTTCGAGACTGAACGTCGGTCGGAAGTCAGGAAGCGTGAACAGGTCGTTGAGCGAGAAATGCGCGAAACCGTTCTCCGCCGCCGTCCTTCGGATGTAATCGTTCACCTGTGTCCACGCGGCGTTGACGATGGTCAACTCCGCCGGAGTGAGCACGGCGTCGAGCGTACCTGGAATGTCTCTGCACGTAAGCACGGGCGCCGGCAGGCCAGCCGCCTGTGCCGGCCCCGCGGCTGACAACGCCTGAAAGACTTTCCGCGGGAGATATACGAGGTTCTGCGCTTCGGCCGCACCGCACGCAGCACTCACGGTGATGTAGCGTGCGGCGAACGCCTCTCGTTCACTATACAGCTCCGCACCGGTTCTCAGGCCCGGCCAGATCGCCATGTCGTTCGGGAAGCTGACGAGCACGGCCCGCGCGCCCTCAGACCTCACGGCGGATATGATCGCGTCGTAGAGCGGCGTCCATTCCGCGAAGGGGACGACGGGGATGGGGAGGCCGAGCCGCCCTGTCTGGACGACCTCGACCGCGCCGAACTCCACAGCAACGAAGCTCGGGTCCTGCGCGCGCATCGCACTCACCTGCGTCTGACCCGGCCCCAGAATCCGGCTATACAGCCTCCCGACGACGGCGTTCGTGGTCGCCGCGATTTCCCGCGTTGTGAAGAGCGCTTCCGAGGTCAGCACGTTCGGAATAGCGAGATTCTGGGTTGGAAGGACGACGTTAGGCTCGAGCGGGGAGCACGATGTCGTGTTGGCCCGACTATCGCCGTTGGTGCGAAGCTGAAGCTCGAGCGGCGCAACAGTGGGGGCTGGGCACCCGAAATCGGAAAGGAGCGGCTTCGCGAAGTCGACGTTGGCCAATCGCGCCAGCTGTGCCGGCCACGCGTGCTCCTGCGATTCCGCGACGAGTCCGCCCGACATTGTCCCAGCTGTCTGACTGGTGCCCATGGCGACGAAGCGGCCGAAGTGATGGCCCGCGTTCACCGCCTCATCGTTGACGGTGGCGCGCGGGGATTGGATTGCTGTTGGAGCGCTACCGTCGCGGCACCCCACTCCCAGGCCGGCGAGAGCGAAGGTCATAACGAGTGCGAGACTGGGTCGCATATCATCCTCCTATAGGTCCGACCCTCGGGCTCGCGCTGAATGCGTGATTTGCTTGCACCCGGCGGGGTCATGGGCCTAGAATGGTCTCCCCGTCTCATCTGCCCCTTATTTCTCCCTCACTCGGACGCCATGCTGCGACTCGAGACATTCGGCGGGCTGAGTCTGAGAGGCGATGACGGTTCCACCCCGGTGACCCAGCGCCGCCGGCTCGCGCTGCTCGCGCTTCTCGCGGCAGCAGGAGACCGCGGGCTTTCCCGGGAAAAGATCGCGGCCTGCTTGTGGCCCGAGGCCTCCCTCGATGCCACGCGCCGTTCGCTGGACCAGCTGGTTTATGGAACTCGCCGCGAGGCAGGCGACACGGTCGTCCTCGGAGCGAACCCGATCCGCCTTGATCCGACCGTCGTCGAATCGGACATCGCGCTGTTCGAGCGGGCGCTGGCGAACAACTCGTTGGAGAGTGCCGTGGCGCTGTACCGAGGGCCATTTCTCGATGGATTCTCCCTCGCGAACGCTCCGGACTTCGAGCGCTGGGTCGAGTCGGAACGCGCCCGGCTCGCTGAGCGATTCGGGGGAGCCGTCGCGCGTCTCGCAGCGGACGCCACCGCGCGGGGCGACCGCGTCGCCGCAGTGGGCTGGTGGCGACGATTGGCCGCGCACGACCCGTTGGGGGCCCCGGCTGCGCTCGGGCTGATGCACGCGCTGGCTGAGGCAGGCGATCGGGGGGCGGCGGTCAAACACGCGAGGATGTACGAGCGGCTCGTTATGCAGGAGCTCGAGGTCGCACCGGATCCGGCGGTCACGAAGCTCGCCGACGAGCTTCGCAGCCAGGGAGATGCGACCGGCACGGCCGCAGAAGCTTCTCGCTCGAGGGCCGTGGCGCCCCTTCAGGACGGGCCTCCCAGCACGACGTCCGCCCCGGACTCCTCGGAGGTGTCGTCGATCGTGTCGGGCGCGGCCCGACCGGCGACTCGACAGCTCGTTGCCACGCTCGCCGGTGGCGTTCTTCTCATGATGGCGGCTGGCTGGGGACTCTGGAAATGGCGTAGCGAAGCGACCCTCTCGGATGCCAACGGGAAGAAGATCCTCGTCGCGCCCTTCCGCGTCGTTAGCGCCGATTCCTCGCTCCGCGAATTCGGGGAGGGCGCGGCCGATCTGCTGGCAGCCGAGTTCACCGGTGAAGGTGGACCGCTCGCCGTGGATTCCCGTGCGGCCATCAACGCGTGGATCCGGCTGCGATCATCGAGTCGGGAGCCGACGGCTGACGATGCCCGCCGAATTGCACGACTGGTGGGAGCCGATCGGGCGCTGGTTGGCGAGCTGATACAACTTCCCGGCGGCCAGCTGCGGTTGACTGGACGACTTCTTCGCACATCGGACTCGACGGTTCGGGTGCTGCCGACAGTGACTGGACCTAACGACAGCCTCGCGACTCTGCTGGATGAATTCGCGGGCAAGGTCCTCGCGGTCGAAGCGGGCGTCGCCGAACCGCGCGTGGGGGCCGTGGCCGGCAGGTCGCTCCCTGCGTTACGCGCGTATCTAGCCGGTCGCGCGGAACGCCGTCGTGGGCGTGACGAAGAGGCGATCGCGTACTTCGCGCGCGCGCTCGAGTTCGATTCTACGTTCGCACTCGCCGCGCTCGACCTGGTGTCGACCACCGGATGGCTCCTGCGGTGGGCGGTGACTACCCCGTTCGATAGCGCGCCCCAGGTGGTCGCTCTCCTGCCGGGATCGAACCCCGCTCGATCGTCAGGTGATGCTATACGATTCGACCGCGCGCTTCAGCTCGCATGGCGCAATCGAGCGACGCTGAGCGCACGCGATGAAAGCCTCCTCGTTGCGCTTCGCGGCGAACGGTATCCGCAGCCCAGCTACGCCACTGAGGTACTCGCCAGTCTGGAGCGTGCGCTGCGCACGGCGCCGGATCGCGCCGAAACGCATTACGCGATCGGTCATCTGCTGCTGCATCAGGGTCCCGCAATCGGACTCACGGACTCTCGCCAGCGTGCAAGGGCATCGTTTCAGAGGGCGCTTGCGCTCGACTCCTCGTACGCGGACCCGCTCGCGGGACTTCTCGAGTTGGCGGCCTTTGAGCGCGACAGCGCCGACCTGCGTCGTTTAGGCGGGCTCTACCTCACACGGGACTCCGTGAGTCCGATGGCCGACTACGTCCGATGGCGTGTCGCTACCGGAACCGGCGACGAGATGGCGCTGCAAATCCTGAGATCCCGATTTGCCTCGCTCAGCACCGAAACCTTGGAGCGCATCCAGACCACCAGCCAGGTTGCGGGCGTTGCGATCCAGGACGCCGATCGCGCGATGGATGCGATCGTGCGCCGTGCCACTGATCCGTACGAGCGGTGGATCTCGCTGTTCAACGCAAACATACTCGCCCTCAACCGTGGACGTCCGCGTGAAGCGCTTCGGCTCCTCAGACTGAAGCGCGAGCTCGAGCGCACCGACGACGCCCTGCTGCACAATGCCTGTCTCGACGAGACGTTCGGGGATGGCTATCCGCTGTCAGGCACCGACGCACTGCGCGGCCTCCCAGTTGCGGGCCCCGGGGGCCGCTCACCCGGGTTTGGTGTCTCGCTGTGTCGCCTTGCGAGCGGCGACACGATGGGTGCCGATGCGGCGATCGCCAGGCTCAAACAAGCGGGTGATGAGCGCTTCATCATTCTCGATGCGTTACGTGCGGGCCTCACGCGTCGGCCGGATGCGGACGCCTTGCGCCTTCAGCTCGATTCGATGGCACTACGCGGCTGCTGTGCCGGGCCAAAGTGGATCGGACTTGCGGCGGCAGGACTGCATGAGCGCGCGGGCGACGACGTTCGAGCGCTGCGTGCCATCCGTGCCGGGCGGTGGCTGTTCCCGCCGCAATACCTCTCCACGTATCTCCGAGACGAAGGGCGCCTCGCCGCGCGCACTGGGGATCGACAGGGTGCGATCCGCGCCTACCGCCACTATCTGATCCTGCGTTCGGATCCCGAGCCGGAGCTTCGAGCCGAGGCCGATCGCATCCGGGCGGAGCTCGCCCGGCTGGAACGCGGGCACTGAGTTAGACCGACGCCGGGGCGCTCTCCCTAGAAGCTGTACCGCGCCGCGACCTGGAGTTGGTACCCCGATTCGATGTTCCGGGTACTGTACCGCTGCCTCGTCGGCTCGAACCAGAAGACGGGCTGGCCGCTCCCATCAGCCTCGGTGACCTGGTCAACCTGTGTCAGCGCAACGGGGTTCGGCACGCGGTACAATCCCCACTTCGGGTTGAGCAGATTGAGGAGATTGAACACCTCGAGCTGCAGTGCGAGTGTATGGCCTCGCATCAGCGGGAGCGATTGCCGGACCGATGCGTGCATCGCGTGTACCCACGGACCGCGGCAGCTGTTGCGCGCGACGATGCGTCCTCGCTGGCCTCGCAGACACGCGCTTCCAGCGATAAAGCGGTCGAAAGCCGCCTGCTGCGCCGCCACGCGCCCTGCCCGGGCGCCGGAGGAGGTGTCCGCTCCCAGCCCACTGAACCTGATCTCACTCGAGTCGAACGCGCTCCTCGGCACGTAAATGGGATCGTTCGCATTCGTGCCGTCGGCATTGAGGTCGCCGAGCCCAGAGCCGGCCGAATCCACGTACGTGAAGGCGCTCCCTGACTCGCCGACGTAGTAGATGGAGACGTCCGTAGACCAGCGCTTCCACGGCGATCCAGCGCTCACACCCACCACGACGCGGTGAGGCACTTCGAACGACGAGACGCCCACTGTCATGTCATCGTGGCGGCCCGACACGGCTCTTCCGCCCGCCCACGCGTCGCCGGGAAAGATCGATGTCGCCGACTGCACGTCCCGAACCCGCGAGAAGGCGTACGCAGCAGTCGCTTCTAGCCGCTCTGAAAAACGCCGTTGCAGCCGCGCGGCCAGGCCGTACGAGTAATTCCCTCCGTGATTCCGGAGGTCGATCACCTCCGGAAACTGTGAGACGACCGCTGGAGTGGCACGTCCTCGGGCATCGACGCTCCCGTACATTACGCGCCCATGCCGATCAACCCTTTGCGGGCCAGCCAGATTCGCGTTCACGAAGATGAAATCGGAGAGATTCCGGGTGTACGATCCTTCGAGGGTGCCCGCGAGGGCCCATGGAAGAAGGCGCTCGTACGCGAGGGACGCGCGGAACGTCTCGGCCATCGTTAGGTTCCGACTCAGGAGAGCGACTGGCCCATCGCCGAACCCGCCGCCGTCCGAACAGGTGCCCGGTGGGTAGCGATAGTCGGTCCTGAAGCTGGGTGGCGGCCCCGAGTCGCCAGGCGCCGATCCGCAGCTCAGCGTTCGGATGCCGCTGCCGTTATTCCGAAACGCCTGACCGATCCAGGCGAGTGGCGGCCGCCCGACGAATATTCCCGCCCCTCCGCGCACGCGAGAGCGCCGATCATCGCCAGGCTCCCAGTCGAACGCCACCCGCGGCGACACGCGCACTCTCCTACTGGGAGCGCCGGTTGTCCGGCTGGCGAAAATCGAGTCGACCGATGGTGCATACACCGGGCTGTCGTCGAGAAGCAACGCATCGGCGCGGAGGCCAGCGGTGAGCGTGAGATGATCGGTCGCGCGCCACTCGTCCCCGGCGTAGGCGCTGACCTGCGTGCCGCGCACGGGTATGCGTCCTGTGCCGAAGTCCTTGACCAGCCGGTAGCTCTGGGCCGTGCCGGCTTCCAGCGCATCGAGGCTGGAGAAACGCCATCGACCGAAGGAACCATTCACGCCCCGCACATGATAGTCGAATCGCTCGATGCGGACGCCGATCGACACGGTCTGGCGTGCCCCCATCGACAGAGTCAGGTCGTCGGCAAGCTGAAACGTGCGCTCCTGAACGTCGACATCTTGCGCCAACTCGTTCGTCCCAGCCTGAAGCGTTGCCGTTCCGGTGCCGCTCGCGTGCGTGACCGCCGCCGCTATCGAGGGACCCCTGGAGTACGGAATGCCCCTCAGGCCCGACGCCAGGTACGCGCCGGTCAGCTCATTCACCCAGTTACGCCGCACGTAGGTGACAAGGTGCGCAGACGAGGCGTACTTGGTGAGCTCCTGTGTGAACCCGATGCTCGAGAGGGGGAACGTGGACGTGCCGACCGGTCGCGAGAACCTGGTGCCGCGCACACGGTCGAAGTTGTGCCTAACGACCAGGCGGCTGTGCCAGGCCGGCAGGTCCACGTCGACGCGACCGAACACGTTCACGAGCGGATTGTGTCCATCCACGCGTCCGGCCGATCCCGCATCGAGTCCACTCGCCCCGAGAATCCGCGCAAAGCCCGCGACATCTTCCGCCCGGACGGGCACTGGCGGCTCGCTCGCCACGCTCTGGCCAAGATAGGGGCCGCCGGTCGGAGCGGTGAGCCGCTGGAACTCGGCTGCGACGAAAAAGTGAGCCCGGTTGCGGACGACCGGACCGCCCAGGGCAACGCCGAACTGGAGACGCTCATATGGCGAATCGCGCAGGAAGGGTGTGTCGCGCGCGAGTCGATCACTCCGCGTGTAGACGAACCCGGACCCGTGCATCGTGTTTGTTCCGCTTCGCGTCACCGTGTTCACGAGTGCGCCTGCGAAGTCGCCATACCGCACCGCATATGGTGACAGTAGTACCTGGTACTCCTTCACCGCCTCGACCGAGATGGCCTTTCCCCCCGTGCCAACCCCTGCGACCGCGTTCCCCTGTAACGCCCGCTCGCTTACGCCGTCGATCAGATAGCCGTTGTATCGGGGATTCACGCCAGCGCCCGAGATGCCAAAGCGCGTCGAGACCTGTGGCACGAGCTGCACGAAGTCGTATATATCCCGATTTCGTGTGGGCATTCGCCGCAAGGTTGAGTCGGAGATCTTCCCTCCGACACCGGCGCCAGGCTGCAAGGATGGCGGCGCTACGGTCGCCGCCACTCGCACGGTGTCGAGTCGGGTGCTGAGCGCGGTCAGCGTTATTGCGATCTCGAGTCGTTGACCAATCGAAAGGTCAAGGACGTCGAGCGATTGAGGTACGAAACCGGGCCGCCTGACGATGATCGAGTACGGACCGCCAACCTCCAGCCCGAACGCGACAAACCTCCCGTCGCGCACCGCGCTCTCGACCGAGAAACCAGTGCTGCGATTCACCACTCGGACGAGCGCGCCGTCGGCGTCGCCGCCGTGCTCGGCGCGCACGACGCCGTGGATTGCCGCGGTCGTTACTCCTTGTGAGTGGAGCTCACGGCTCCCCGCGATGCACGCGAGAGCTGCGGCAAGAACCACCGCGAACGGCAGCAGGGCCACCAACACCGGCCGCGGGGCAACAGCCACACCGCCTCCAGGGCGTCATCGGGCCGGCGCCGCGCGCAGGTCCACGGATGTGCACGTTGCCGTGCCATTCCTCCCGCCGCAAGGACCACCCTGCAGAACGCAGCGCTCACCATGGTCGACAGATAGTCGCTGCGGACGATTGGCGAGACCAACGCGGGCGGGTAGTCCAAGCCCGTCCGCGGTTCCTCAGCGGAACGCCGAGGCGTCCACGCCGTAGATCGCCTGGAGGAGCGACAGCGCCACGAACGCAACCAGTCCGCCGAGCAGGATGATCATTGCCGGCTCGGCGAGCGCGACGAGGCGCTGGAGCAGACGCTCCGCCTTGTCTTCGCAGATCTCGGCCGCGCGCGTAAGAAACTCCTCGAGCCGGCTCGCCTCTTCACCTACGGCGACCAGCCGCGCCAGCAGCGGCGGGAACAACGTTCCTCCCGCGATCGCGGCATTGAGCGCTACACCATCGCGAACGCGAGCTCGGATGCGCGCAACGTCTTCGCGAGCGAGCGGATCGGCAAGCGACTGAAGCGCGTCATCGAGCGCCGTGAGCAGCGGTGCACCGCCGGCCAGCAGAACGCCGAGTACGCGTGAGAACCGCGCGGCGAGCGTGTAGCGTCTGAACGTGCCGGCGATCGGAAGACGCAACGTCAGCTCGGCGGCAGCGCGCCGGCCGGCACTGGTGCGCATTCCAACGCTCACGCCGGTGATGGCGATCGCGATCACCGCCACGATCGCGGGCCAGCTCCCACGAACCGCATCCGCGATGGCGAGCAGCGTCGCGGTCGTTCGCGGAATGGTCGCGCGCGTGCTCTCGAGGAGCTCGGCGAAGGTGGGCAGCACGAACAGCACGAGCACCGCCACGGCGGCGAGGCTCGCGACCGCGAGGAGCAGTGGATAGATCGATGCCGACAGAAGTCGCGCACGCAGACGGTCTTCTCGCTCGAGCTGCGCCGCCAGCGCCGCGAACGAGCCTGCCAGGTTACCGCTGCGCTCTCCGGCCCGCACCACGCCGACGTAGAGTGTCGGAAAGAGGCGAGGGTGGCTGGCGATCGCCGTCGTCAGCGATTCACCTCTCGCGATTCGCCCGCGGATGTCCTCGATGGCTTCCGTCGCGACACCGTGAGTAATCGCGGTGACGGTGCTCAGTGCACGCGCGAGCGGGACTCCCGCCGCGAGCAGCGCGGCCATCGCCCGCGTGAGCTCGAGAACATCGCCACGCTTTCCACCATGCCGCCACTCGATCGATTTCGGGCTCGCGGACCTGGTCTCCGGTCCGACGTCGAGAACGATCAGCCCGCGCGCCTCGAGTGTGCGCGTGAGGGCCGTCGCGCTCTCCGCCTCGACAGTCCCACGCTCGCGCCGGCCGGCGGCATCAACCGCTCGATAGGCAAAGCTCGTCGCCACGGCCGTGGTCATGCGCGTGTCACCCGCAAAACTTCCTCGAGCGTCGTGACGCCGGCGCGCACCTGTCGCAGCCCGTCCTCGTACAGTGTTCGCATTCCACGTTCGACGGCGAGACGCCGAAGGTCACTGGATCCGCGCCGACGCATCACTTCCGACCGGATCTCGTCATCGAGCTGAAGCAGCTCGTAGAGGCCCGTGCGACCCCGATATCCCGTCCCCGAGCACTCGTCGCACCCGGTGCCTCGCCAGGCGGTGCGTGGTGCGGTGTCGCCAGCGTCCGGCCATTCCACCGCGACCTCGGTCTTGCATGCGCTGCAGATCGTCCGGACCAGGCGTTGCGCGAGCACCGCCTCGACCGTGCTCGCGACGAGATACGGCGCCACACCGAGATCGAGGAGTCGCGTGAGCGCACTCGGCGCGTCGTTCGTGTGCAGGGTCGACAGCACGAGGTGTCCCGTGAGCGCGGCCTGCGTCGCGATCTCGGCCGTCTCGGAGTCGCGAATCTCACCCACGAGGAGGATGTCGGGATCCTGGCGCAGCAGCGCGCGCAGCGCGGTGGCGAAGGTGACGCCCACTTTCTCGTTGACCGGCACTTGCGGCACACCGACGAGCTCGTACTCCACGGGATCCTCGACGGTGAGAATCTTCTCGCGGCCGGTCCGGATGTGGTCCACCGCCGCGTAGAGCGTGGTGGTCTTGCCGGAGCCGGTGGGTCCCGTAGCGAGGACGATTCCGTGCGGCCTGACGATGGCCTGTTTGAACGCCGCGAGCGTGTCCGCGCCCATGCCGAGCTGACCGATCGAAGCACGTCCGGACTCGGCGTCGAGCAGACGCAGCACGACGCTCTCTCCGTGAAGCGTCGGAAGCGTCGACACTCGAACATCGACCTGGCGATCCTGCAAGCGAAGCCTGATTCGCCCGTCCTGCGGCACGCGACGCTCGGCAATGTCGAGCTCGGCCATGATCTTCAGGCGACTGATGACGGCGGGCATCAAATGCGCGGGCGGAGAGGGCGCGTCGCGCAGCACGCCGTCCACGCGGTATCGCACGCGAAGACTGCGCGCGTAGCCCTCGATGTGCACATCCGACGCGCGAGCCTCGAGCGCCTCGAGCAGCAACAGGTTCACGAGACGAACGACGGGCGCCTCGTTGGCGAGGCTCACGAGGTCGTCGAGCGGAATCTCGCGATCGAGAACGTCGTCGGGATTTTCCGCGATTCTGGCGATCAGCCCCTGCGCGCTCGTC
>DASTYE010000110.1:0-5850 GCA_035765135.1 Gemmatimonadaceae bacterium
CGCGTGAGGTATTCACGCAGCCGCTCCACCTCGCGGTCGCTCAGCTTCATGTTGCCGTGCCCCGTCACGTGCAGGAACGGGTAATCCCAGAGCCGATCATCCAGCAGCGTCACGCGCGCCTCGCGTCGCTCCACCGGCAGCGTCGTTCGCTGGGCGATCGCCTCGAGAAGATTCGGTATGCTGGAAGGATTCGCGTACCAGTCGCCACCGCCGTCATACTGCAGGCGCGCGATCGCGAGCCGCGCTGGCGTCGTGGCGCCAGTGAGTGTCGCGAGTGCGAATCCAACGAGCGCGTAGGCGAATCTCATTCGTGGGCGATGCGGTAGGCGAGGTTCCGTGGCGCGTGGTGCTCTTCAACAAGTAGACGAACGATATCGCGAGTCGATGCACCGCCGTCACGAAGCTGTCGGGCCTGCTGCCGGAGGGCAGCCTCGTCGGGCGGGCGCGATGCGGCCCCGGCCACGACGATCACGACCTCGCCCCTGGGCGGACGCTCCTCATAGTACTCGGCAAGGTCGTGGACCGTTCCGCGGCGGAACTCCTCATAGTGCTTCGTCATCTCCCGTGCCACGACCGCCTCGCGCCCGTCGCCACCACGCGCCGCCACGTCGCGGAGCGTGTCGGCCACACGGGTTGGGGCCTCGTAGAGCACCGCGGCGTGGGGGAGCGAGGCGATAGCGGTGAGCGCGTCGGCGCGGTCGGCGCCCTTCCGGGGGAGGAACCCGAAGAAGGTGAAGCGGTCGGCAGGGATCCCCGACCCCACGAGCGCCGACAGGAGCGCCGACGCCCCGGGCACGGGGCTCACCGGAATCCCGGCATTGATCGCCGCTCGCACGAGGCGCGCTCCCGGATCGGACAGCAGCGGGGTGCCCGCATCGGTGATGAGCGCGAACGACTCGCCGCCGCGCAGTCGCTCGATGATGCGAGGCGTCGCGCTCGCCTCGTTATGCTCGTGGTAGGCCTCGAGCGGCGTCGCGATCCCGTACCGGGCAAGGAGCGGGCGGGAATGGCGCGTGTCCTCGGCCAGGATCACGGTCACGCCCCGCAGCGTCTCGATCGCGCGGAACGTGATGTCTCCCAGGTTCCCGATGGGTGTGCTCACCACGTGGAGTCGTCCGGTCTGCTCCTCGGTCATCGAGGTCGGAAGTGGCGACGAGGGTCTGGAAACGACAACCGCCTGGACGACGCGAGGCCGTCCAGGCGGAAGAATGCCGCCGGTACACGAAGCGCGCTACGCGTGCTCGGCGAACTTGCGCTCGAGGTGCGACTTCGGCACCGCTCCCACGACCGTATCCACGTGCTTGCCATCCTTGAAGAACAGGATGCTCGGTATCGAGCGGACATTGAACCGCATCGCCGTCTGCTGGTTGGCATCGACATCCACCTTCGCCACCTTGGCCTTCCCCGTGTACTCCGTCGCGAGCTGATCGAGAATCGGCGCGATCATGCGACAGGGACCGCACCAGGCCGCCCAGAAATCAACGACGGCCAGTCCCTTGTGCCCCTCGATCTCGGTCCCGAACGTCGCGTCCGTCACTGCCATTGAATTCGACATCCCATCCTCCGCAAAGGCTCCGGGGTTCCACGCGGTCCCCGCGCTGCCCAGATTGTGTTCGTCGTTCTCGCACCGGAGCGCGAGTCCTGGATGAAAGATAACAACGCCCGCGGCACCCGCATCGCGCACATCGGCATTGCCGTTCGCGCGCACGGGGAGTCCCTTCCTTTCTATCGCGACATCCTTGGCCTGGCGGAGGTCCCGCTCGACGACGCTGATGGAGCGAGTATCGTCGGGCTCGCGACCGGGGACGCCCTCATTGAGCTGCTCGAAGCTCCCAACGCGGACAGTCCAGTGGGACGCTTCGTCGCGCGACGCGGCCCCGGAATTCACCACATTTGCTTCGTGGTGGACGACCTGGACGCTACACTCGCGCGCTGCCGTTCGGCGGGCCTCCGCCTCATCGACGAAACACCTCGAATCGGCGCCGAGGGGAAGCGAATTGCCTTCCTTCACCCGTCCTCGACGAGCGGCGTGCTCATCGAGCTTACCGAAGAGTGAACGCGACTTTGGGTACAAATGTTCCCAGATCGAGTTATCCCGTCGGCATCTGCCGGCAAAGGTCTTTCACGGGGTCGAGGTCGGCGCTTTCGACGTACCAGCGATCCGATGGACCTTCGACGGTGGTGAAATTCGTGGCGCGCGTGATCGAGCTCCGCTGGAGCTCCACACGGAAGACGCGCCTGCCCTCGGTTCCCCCCGTCTCGCCGAGGATGCGGAACCGGTCATGGGACAGCATGCATTGCATGATGAGCTCGCGCTTCTCGAGCTCCGAGCGCTCGATCTGATCGCGCGCCGGACCCTTGTTCGATCCCCAGATCGTCGACATGGCCTGGAGGTCCTGGGCGCGAACAGCCGCAAGAAACTGCTCGACGGCGGTACGCGGCGCGGGCGCGCCGGTCAGCGGCCCGCTGGTGCGCGGGCCGCACGCGCCGAGGATCACCAGCGCCACTGCGAGTAACGAACGCTTCACGATGTCTCTCCGTCCTGCTAGTGAGCGAGAACCTACTGGCGAGCCGACATGCGAGCAACCCACCAACGTCTCTACATCAACGTCGATCACGTCGCCACGTTGCGGCAGGCGCGACGCACCGACGAGCCTGATCCGGTGCTCGCGGCGACCCACTGTGAGCGCGCGGGTGCCGACGGAATCACCGCACATCTGCGGGAGGACCGGCGACACATTCAGGATGACGACGTCCGCCGCCTCGCGGGCACGGTTCGCACCGTCCTGAATCTCGAGATGGCGCTTACCGAGGAAATGCTCGGCATCGCCGAATCGCTGCGCCCTCATCAGGTGACCTTTGTACCCGAGCGGCGCGAGGAGGTTACGACCGAGGGCGGGCTCGACGTCGGCCGGAATCCGCGCGCGCTGCGGGATGCCATAGGCCGGTTGAAACGCGCGGGCATCCGTACCAGTCTGTTCATCGCCCCTGATCGCGATGCCGTAACCCGGTCGCGCGACCTCGAGGCGGATGCGATCGAGTTGCACACCGGCCAGTATGCCCATGCTTCGACCGATGCCCGCACGCTCGACGCGTTGCGCGACGCGGCGGCGATCGGAGCGAGTGCGGGGCTGGCCGTGCATGCGGGTCACGGGCTCACTGTGCGCAACGTCGGTCCCGTCGCAGCAATATCGGAGATCGAGGAGCTGAACATCGGCCATTCGATCGTCAGTCGGGCCGTGTTCATCGGCATCGAGTCGGCGGTGCGGGAAATGCGACAAGCCATGCAGAGCGCGCGTGGTGGTTAGGCGGTGCGGTCGGGAAATCGGACATCTGATGTCTTTGCCATTCACCAGAAAACGCAGTCTTCCCCGTAGAGAGCCATGACTTCCCCCGTCGGTCTGCTGGACTTCTTCATCCTCGAGGCGAACGACTCCATCGAGCGCCTCGACGCGATCATCAGCAGCGCGACCGGCGGCGGTCCCGACCTCGAGATGATGCTGCGACACGCCCGGACGCTGCGCGGCAGCTCCACCATGGCGCGGCAAAGCGGCATCGCCGAGGTGGCCAGCGGCATCGAGCGCATGGGACGAGCGCTGCGGGACCGCGAGCTGTCGTGGAGTCCTCAGCTCCATGCTGCACTGGTCGCGGCGGTCGATGACCTGAAATTGCTCGTGCGCTCGGTGCGGAACTGGAGCACTGCCGACGAGCGTCGTGCGGAGTCGCGCACCGCCGAGCTGGCACAACTGGCGCCGGTGGCGCCCCGACGAGCCCCGACGCCGAGCGGGGGCGCCGGATCCGCGTTTCTCGTCGCCGAAACCGGAGACATTGCCGACGCGCTCGAGCAGGTGGTGCGGCGTCCCGGCGATCGCGACGCGCTGGACACCGCGCTCCGCCACGTGCGAACGCTGCGTGGCGTAGCGTCGGTGCGAGACGTGCCCCCGCTCCCCGAGGTCGTTGACGCGATCGAGCGTGCCGCGAAACCGCTCGAGCTTGGAGTGATCACGACGCCAACCGTCAAACAGCTTGCCCTGCTCACCTCCTCGGCGATGCTCTTGCGCCGGCTCTCGAACGAGCTGGGAAGCGGTGGGAGACTCGATCCCAACTCGAACGAGGTGCGACAATTCGCCGCCGCCGCGGCCGCCCTCGCCGACGAGTCGCCGCTCGCCGATCACATCATCCCGATCGCGGCGCTGTTCTTCGGAGATGCGGGCCCGCACGTAGTATCCACATCGCCGAATCCGCCGACCACACCAGCCCAGCGATTCCGCATGGAGGTCGTCAGTCAGGCCGAGCACCTCCGGCGGCTCGTCGCCGACGCCCGACAGGCACGGGATCCGGCCTCGCGCGAGCGCGTCGGCCGTGAGCTGCGTGTTGCCTTACGAGCGCTCGAGGCGGGCGCGGTGAGCTTCGCCGAGGACCGCGTCGCCCGCCTGGCGCGTGAAGCGAGCGCAAGCGTCGTCTCGCTCGAACCGGCCGCGCTCGGGGCGCTCGACCGTCTCGCGTCGCTCCTCGCGGATTCGGGGCTCAAGTCCGACGATCTCGCACGGGAGCTCGAGCAGCTCGGCGCCGCCCCGCGCCGCACGACCTCGCCGACACCGACTCGTGGTCGAGCCGTCACACCGACTGGTCAGGAGCTGAAGGAGTTCCTCGACCGCGGCATCGAGACGCTTGGTCGACTGCAGGACAAGCCGCTGCGCGAGCCGACACCCCTGCCTGACGAGACCATCGTGCCGATTCAGGACCTTCTGTATCGTGGCCGGGCCGCCGTCGAGCGAGCGCGCATGCTGCGCGACGAGCTGCGTCGGCGTCCGGGCGCAGCACCCCCGGAGGTCATTGAGGAGCTCTACGACCTTCTCGATCTCGCGCTCGTCGACTGACCTACGAACCGACCGGTAATGAAATTCGGATGGCGCGGCGCGCTCGGCATCCTGCTGAGCGTTCTCCTGCTCGCCTACACGCTCAGGGACGTGAACTTCGGGGATGTCGCGCGGGCACTCGGCGCGTCGAGCATCCCGCTCTTCCTGCTCTCGGCGGTCGTTGGCACGCTGATCTTCCCGCTGCGCGCGCGCCGCTGGAAGACGATTCTCAGTCCCATCGACGACCAGATGCCCTTCGGGCCGCTCTGGCGGTCGACGGCGATCGGGATGATGGTGAACAACGTCGTACCCGCACGCGCGGGAGAGATCGCTCGCGCCTTTGCCCTATCCCGCGAGTGGCCCAGCATTCCCTTCTCCGCATCGTTCGCGTCGCTCGCCGTCGATCGCCTGTTCGATGCGTTCGTCGTGCTCTCGTTGATGTTGCTCGCCATGGTTGACCCGGCGTTTCCGCGCGGCGAGCGCGTGGCCGGTCAGCTCGTGTCGCACTGGGTCGCCTGGGGTGCGATTGCGGCGGTCCTCTTCCTCGTCATCGTGTACCTGCTCGTGTTTTTCCCGCAGCAGATCGTGTCATTGTACGAGGCGTTCGCGCGGCGGGTCGCTCCACGCCTCGAGCAGCGCGGCAAGGATGTGCTCCTGGCCTTCGCGTCCGGGCTGAGCGTTCTGCGCTCGCCGCGGCGGTTCATCGCGGTGCTGGGATGGACGATCGCGCACTGGGTGCTCAACGCGCTGGCGTGGTGGATCGCGTGCGCGGCGGTGGGGATCGAGGTCCCGTTCAGCGGGATGTTCGTGCTTCAGGGGCTGATCGCCATCGGGGTCGCCATTCCGTCGGCACCAGGGTTCTTCGGCGTCTTCGAGGCGCTCGGGCGTGAGGGGCTCGGCCTGTATGGCGTGGATCCGACGCTCGCGGTGACGTGGGCGATCGGCTTTCACCTCCTGTCGTTCATTCCGATCACGGTGATCGGCGCGTACT
>DASTYE010000111.1:0-6937 GCA_035765135.1 Gemmatimonadaceae bacterium
CGCGGATGACCTCGGCCTTGAGAGAGTCGAGGCGGGCCGGAGCGATGCGCGCGGGCTGCTGTGCGGCCAGGCTGGAGGTGACGAGCAGGACGGCGATGAGACTCGTGAGGCGGATTCGCATGATCGGCATCGAGGTGGCGGCGCGTTGTCGTTTTACCGCAGAGGGCGCAAAGGCCGCAGAGGACCCTGCGGGGCCGCAGATGAACGCAGAAAAACGCAGATGCTCTAATCGCTGCTGGACGACTCCCTGCGATGATGAAGTTCCCAAGTCTTTTTTTTCACAGCTACGAGGGTTGGTTCCGTCGCCAGAGCCAATCTGCGTATTCTGCGTTCATCTGCGGCCCCCGCAGGATCCTTTGCGACCTTTGCGCCCTCTGCGGTTCAATTCGGCCATTGCGCGCCGATAATAGCTCGCGAAACAGGCGAGAGCGAGAGGCCCGGATGCAAAACGGGCGAGCCTCGAACGAAGCTCGCCCGTTCGAAGTCGTACGCCAGCCTTACTCGTCCGCGTGCACCTTCGATGGCGTCTCCGGGCGCGGCGGCTGCTCCTCGGGGACGTTCGTCACCGCGAGCACGATGCGACGGTGGATCGGATCGACCTCGAGCACACGCACATCGAGGTTCATCGTCTCCCACACCATCTCCGTCACGTCGTGCACCGGCTTGCCCGACGGGGACAGCTGGCTGATCGGAATGAAGCCCTCGATGTCGTTGCCGATGTCGACGACCACGCCCTTCTCCATCAGCCGCACCACTTTGGCGCGAAGCTCCGTGCCCACCGGATACGTCTCGCCGATGCGAAGCCATGGATCCTCCTCCGCCTGCTTCAGGCCGAGGCTGATGCGCTTGTTCTCGGCGTCGATGTTGAGGATGACGACGTCAACCGCGTCACCCTTCTTCACGACCTCCGACGGGTGCTGCACGCGCTTCGTCCACGACATGTCGGAGATGTGGATCAGTCCGTCGATGCCGGGCTCGATCTCGACGAAGGCGCCGAAGCTCGTGAGGTTGCGGACCTTGCCGTTGATGCGCGTGCCGACCGGGTACTTGAGCGGTAGCACCATCCACGGATCCTGCTCCGTCTGCTTCATGCCGAGCGAGATCTTCTCCTCGTTCGGATCGACCTTGAGCACGACGGCTTCGATCACCTCGCCGATCGACACGAGCTTCGACGGGTGCCTGACGTTCCGCGTCCAGCTCATCTCGCTGATGTGCACGAGCCCTTCGATGCCCGGCTCCAGCTCGACGAACGCGCCGTAATTCGTGATCGAGACGACCTTGCCCTGAACGCGCGTGCCCACCGGATACTTGGCGGCGACGTCCTTCCAGGGATACGCCTGCAGCTGCTTGAGGCCGAGCGAGATGCGCTCGCGCTCCCAGTCGATGTCGAGGATCTTCACATCGAGCTCCTGCCCGATGTGCACGAGCTCCGACGGGTGTGAGATGCGGCCCCACGACATGTCGGTGATGTGGAGCAGGCCGTCGACGCCCCCGAGATCGATGAACGCACCGAAGTCGGTGATGTTCTTGACGACGCCCTTCCGCACCTGGTCCTTCTGGAGCTCCTTCATCAGCTTCTCGCGCTTGCCGGCGCGCTCGACCTCGAGGATCACGCGGCGCGAGACGACGATGTTGCGGCGACGCTTGTTGAGCTTGATGATCTTGAACTCGTACTTCTGTCCGAGCAGCTCGTCGATGTTCGGCACGCGACGCAGCGCGATCTGCGAGCCGGGGAGGAACGCGTCGACGCCCATGAGGTCGACGACGACACCGCCCTTGATCTTCTTCACGAGCGTGCCTTCGACCGGCTGGTCGTTCTCGTAGGCGAGACGAATGCGCTCCCACACGCGCATGAAGTCCGCCTTCTTCTTCGACAGAACGACAGAGCCTTCCTGGTCCTCGAGGTGCTCGAGGAGAACCTCGACTTCATCACCCGGCTTGAGGTCGGGGAGATCCTTGAATTCTTCACGCGGAACGGTGCCCTCGGATTTGAAGCCGATGTCGAGGACCACCATGTTATCGCGAATCTCGAGTACACGGCTCTTGACGATCTCGCCTTCTTCGATCGACGCGAGGGTGCCGTTGTACATCTCCATCATCCGCTCGTATTCCTCCGAGGAGTACTCTTCTTCCTCCCAGAGATCTCCGCGGCGGGCAAGAGGACGCAGCTGGTTATGCTGTGCGACCTTCTGCTTGCGTTCCTTTTCCGTCAATTCGGGTGTCGTAATCTTGGTTTCGAGCTGAGGCATACCGAAGCGGCGCTCTCCTTCTTCGCGCGGAGGTTTAGGCTCGCCGCGACGAGTCAAAAGTCAGTGTGACGCCCGTACCGAGCCTGCGCCGTTGAGACGCGGGCCCGATGCGGAACGGGAACCGTTAAATGTAGATATGGCAGAGAATTGAGGCAATAGCCGGCTACTGCCTCAGTGCGACGCGCGCGAGCGCCACGATCCGCTCCACCTGCTCCTCCTGCGTCAGGAAGGTCGTATCGATGAGGACCGCATCCGAGGCCTGAACGGTCTGCGTCGCGTCGCGTGCGTCCCGCTGAACGAGTCGCTCGGTCTCTTCCGCGATCTCCTCGTCGCTCGGAGCGCGACCCAGGCGCTGCGTGAGGCGCCTCCGCGCCCGCTCCCAGGGGTCGGCGACCAGAAAGACCTTCAGCAGCGCATCGGGAAAGACGACTGTCCCAATGTCCCGCCCATCGACCACCACGTCCGAGCCGCGAGCCGTGCGCCGAACCAGCTCGTTCACCCAGTCGCGAACGCGCGGCATTCGGGCGACCGCCGACACGTACTGCGTGACGGCGGCGTCCCTGATCTCGTGGTCGATCGTCTGCGTGCCGATCGCGGCGACGAACGACGCCTTGCTTTCGACGAGGCGAACGTCGGCCGCGGCATCGAGCACGAAGCGCTCGTCCCACTTACCGTCAGCGCGACGCCGCAACGCCGCGGCTGTCGCCGCGCGGTAGAGCGCGCCGGAATCGATGTGCCGAAAGCCCAGGCGCTCTGCCACCCAGTGCGCCGTGGACGATTTTCCGGAGGCCGCGGGGCCGTCGATCGCGATCACCGCCCCCTCACCGGGAGGACGTACGCGCGGGGAGAACGGTGGCGTGCCCTTCATCGCGCGAGACGGTCGAGGTCGTTCCAGAAGTCCGGATACGACACCGCGACGCACGCAGCGTCGTCGATTCGGATGTCGTTGCCAGGAAGCCTCGCGAGCACACCAAAAGCCATGGCGACGCGATGATCGCCGTATGTTCGCACGGTTCCTCGTAGCGGGCGTTTCGATCCCCGCACAGCGAATCCGTCGGTGAGCTCCTCGGCATCGACACCGAGCGTACGAAGGTTTTGCACGACAGCGGTGATGCGATCGCTCTCCTTCACGCGCAGCTCCTGCGCACCGCTCACGATCGTCTCGCCCTCGGCGCGCGTCGCCAGACAGGCGAGGAGGACAAGCTCGTCGATCATCGCCGGCACGTCGTTTCCGTCGACCATGATTCCCCGAAGATGTGACGAGCGGGCGCGAACGATCCCGACTGGCTCGCCGGCGACCTCGTGATCCGCATCCCACGAGAGCGAAGCGCCCATCTCGAGTGCCACCTCGAAGAAGCCCGTGCGACGCGCGTTGAGGCCGACATCGCGCAGCTCGACCTCGCCATTCTCGGCAAGCAATGCGAGGGCGACCAGGAACGCGGCGGAAGATGGGTCGCCGGGCACGGTGATGTCGAGCGGCTGCAGTCCTTCAGCGGGTTCCAGCGTCACCGCGCCATCGACAGTGCGGACCGTCGCACCCATCGCGGTGAGCAGCCGCTCGGTGTGGTCGCGCGACGGCACAGGCTCCTGCACTTCGGCGCGGACACCGGCGACCAGCGCGGCGAGCAGGATCGCGCTCTTCGTTTGCGCGCTCGCCGTGGGTGTGCGCCAGACGATCGGGTGAAGCACGTTCCCACGAACCGTCATCGGGAGACCATCGCCGTGCTCGAGCTCGACCGTTGCCCCCATCGCCTCGAGCGGCTCCTTGATCCGCTTCATGGGCCGGCGGGCCAGGCTCTCGTCGCCGACGAAGCGCGCGGCGAACGGGTGCCCGGCGACGATTCCGGCGAGCAGGCGGGCGGTCGTGCCGCTGTTGCCGCAGTCGAGGTCCGTCCCCGGCGCGCGCAGACCGCGTCGCCCTCGGCCGCCGATCAAGGCCTCATCGCCGCGCCACTCGACGAGCACGCCTAACGCGGCGAGCGCGCTGGCGGTGGAGCGGACATCCTGGGAGTCGAGCAAGCCTCGAACGCGCGATGATCCGTCGGCCAGCGCGGCGAACATGAGCGCGCGATGCGAGAGCGACTTGTCGCCCGGGACCCGCACGATGCCGTGCACGCTCATGTCGGCGTCTCGATGCCTCCCCGCCACGCACGCGCCCGCATCCATGCGTGCTCGATCGCCGGCTGGTCTCCCCGCTCCAGCGCATCCGCGAGACCATCAAGGGTTGCCGTTAGGCTGCGAACGGCCTCGGCAGTCGCCGGCGGCGCGTGGCGCAGAATCGGCGCCCACATGGACAGATCGCTCGACGCGAGCCGCGTGAGGTCGCGCGCCCCGGGGCCGGCGTCACGGCGCGCGATTCCCTCGGCGGTCAGCACCGCCGCGAGGGCGGTCGAGGCAAGCTGCGGCAGGTGGCTCACCCATGCCATGAGCGCATCGTGATCCTCGGCGTCGCTCCACGCGATCCGCTCGATACCCGCGGTCCGCCAGACCGTCTCGATTCGTCGGCGTTGGGTCTGTGTCGCCCTCGCCTCGGCGCGCACGGTGGCGCCGCGAAACCGTCCGGAATCGGCGGCCGGGAATCCGGAGCGCTCGGAACCGGCGATGGGGTGAGTGCCAAGGATTCGGCCGAACTCCTCTTCGGACAGGCCGAGCGCCTCACGACGCTGGAGGCTCGACGCGTGCAGGATGAGGGACTCGTCAGGCAGCGTCGCGAGCAGTCGGCGGAGGATGCCGGCGACGTCGTCGAGCGGGACGGCGATCACGACCACCGTGGAGCCGGCGAGCTCGTCAGGCCAGCTCTGATCGCTCGTGCAGACGTGAATACCGGCGGCGCGCGCCGCGGCGCGATCGGCGGCGTCGCGTGACCACGCGATGAGCGGCTGGCGATCCCGGAGCGCGAGCGCGAGCGACCCGCCGATGGCGCCGAGGCCGAGGATGCCGATTCGCTCGCGATCGCGTGTCATGAGGTGGGAAAAGTACTGGGGTCAGGAGTCAGGAGTCAGGGATCGGGGGGTGTCGGGGCGGAGGTTACAGGAGAGAATGACTCCGCCCTGATCCCTCGGTGCCGTCATCCCCGCAACCCACACGCTGGCCCCCTCATTCCTGACTCCTGACTCCTGACACCAGGTTCGGGTGTCAGGGGAGCGAGTCGCGAAGTTCATTAACGGCAACGTGATACGCCTATCTCGTCGGTGTTGACAGGAGCCCAAGCGCGCACTAGGTTAAGGGCACCCGAACAAGTACCGAAATGGGCATTCTGGAAGCCAACTCAACCCTCACCCAGGAGGCGCGCACACGGAGACTCATGCGCATACGCGAACTGGATCCCCAGGAACGCTGTGGAAGCGGCACGACCGTGACCCAGCTGTATCTCGTTGACCGCTTGCCGCAGGATCCGGGGGTCAGGCATCTGGTGTTCTTCGACCGGCATGGGTGGTATTGCGTCCATGGCCGGGACTGTCCCGCCGTAAAGGCCGCGCAGAAGTGCGAGAGGAAACACGGACGGACGACGACAAAACGGACAATTCGAACTCGATAGGGTGGATGAGAGATGATCGCACGACATGAAGTTCAGACGGAGCCCACACTCGATCTTTGGCGGCGCCTGGCGGCGCCGGTCGACCCGCAGGCGATCGCCTGGCGGCAGGATGGGCGGCCGATTGCACGGGATGGTCGGTTCTTCGCGCGCTTCGTCGCGTACATCGAAGCCAACACCGTTCGCGAGCGCCTCGACGCCGTCATGCCTGGCGAATGGAACCTCACCCTCGAGCTGCTCCCGACGGTGAGCGGCGGTGACGACACGACCGATTTCGCGCCGTACGCCTTCAAGGCTCGGCTGCAGATCCTCGGTGTCGTTCGTGAGGACGTGGGAACGGGAAAGGATTACAAGCAGGCGTCGACCGATGCCTTCAAGCGCGCCGCCGTGCGGTTCGGCATTGGTCACGAGCTGTACTCGTTCGAGCAGAACTGGGTGCCGATGGATGGCGACGGCAAGTACGCGAAGCCGCTGGAGGACCCGCGCGTCGTCTACGAGCGGCGTGGGAAGCAGGAGACGCCTTCCCTCCCCTTTGGCCGCGGGCTGCTCGCCACCGACGTTCCGCCCTGCCCGAAGTGCGGTGGTCGGATGTGGGACAACCGAATCGGGAAGCGGAATCCCAAGGCGCCCGACTTCAAGTGCCGGGACCGCAGCTGTGACGGAGTGATCTGGCCGTCACGCACGGCGTCGGCCGCCGAAGAGGGGGCCAATGCGCCGGCTCAGGCGGCGACCGGGACGAGCGATCAGGTCCCGTTCTAAGGCGCTCATGTTCGGGGTGCTCAGGGTGCTCGGGATCTCGTGTCCGGAGCACCCTTCGCTTTTTGCGCCCGGGCGCGTGTTAGGCTGGCATCAAGAACCCAGGGGTTCATCACTGATGACACGGATTGTACGGAAGAGGCCGGATTTACTCCTGCGGCATTGAACCCTCCGCGCGCGACAACCAAGAAAAGCTGCTTTTGACCTGCGCGTGGAGAGTGACTGCGCCGGAAGCGATCAGGCCGTTAACAGTCCAATCCGTGTCATCCGTGGTCCACCCCTGGGTTCTTGATGCCAGCCAGGCGCGCACGCGGCGGCACTACGAGAGCCTGGGCCCCTCTCTCTCGACCGGCGCGACGAGCGCGGTTCCGTGGTAGACGTCCACAATGACAACGGA
>DASTYE010000112.1:0-4361 GCA_035765135.1 Gemmatimonadaceae bacterium
AATGCGATGGCTTCCTTAACACTCGCGCTCGTCAGGTGCAGACGCTAGTTCTGCCGCGCCTTTCCAGGCCACGCCCCCGACCCGCGCCACTAGCTCGACTGCCTCACGTGAGCGCCTGCGGTATTGTGGCGCACGGAGCTCAAGGCGTCCACCCGCCGCGCCGCGATCGCTACCGTTTTGCAGCGACTTGCCCTCGATCCGCGCCCTTCGTGGCGAGCGGAGCTCTCCCGTCTCGATGGTCAAGCAGCAGCGCTTGCCTTTCCGAACAGCTGGCGCGCGAAGCGCGTGGAGATGACGGCCGCGCGTCGGCAGAACGCCTATTCTGCAGCTTGTGTGACGAAACAACGCAGCATCCCCCGCCTCGTTTGCTCTCACGCCCGGAAACCCCTAACCCACCGCCCCGCACGCCGTTGAGTGCCAAACGAAACAATCCATTGCATCGCAAACGCTGCATACAGTGTACGGAATAGCAAAAAACGTATCCGTTCCTTGCGACATTAACCGATCCACAGCAGCAACCAAAACATACCCCAGCAGGCACCCGACAGACCTAGCCCGCCGACGACCCCGCCACCCGTCGCAACTCCTCCAGATGCTTCACCAGCGCCGCCCGCCTATCCCGAATCGGCAAATACCCTCGCGACCGCTGCCATAACCAGATCCGCGCACGCGTCATCCACGATGCATCCGGCGACAGCTCGTCATCCGAGTTCGCATCCGGGCCGTGAATCATGTCCTCATCACCAACCTCGGCCGCATAACGCTCCAGCACGCCGAACAGCTCGAGACACTTCTCGGCGCTGTACCCCGCCTTCATACACAGGTCGAGCGCATGACGGTCGGCGGCACACTCCCGCTCGGGGCCGTGCAGCTGATGCGACACCGCCGCGTATAACGATGCGACGATTCGTCCGCCTCGCTCGCGAACGGGCTCCGGAATCCAGGCCGGCACCGAGAGGTCCCCGAGATCGTGATGTGCGATCTCGTGCGCGACCAGAAACGCCGCGCTCTCATCGTCCGCACATCGCTCCAGGAGACGGCGCGCTACGTAGATGTACCGACCGGGAACCGTGAACGCCGTGAATACCCGGATCCACAACACGATCGGCACCAGCCGCGCTTCCTCGGGCCGGTCGGCCTGAAGACGCGCGGCAACACGCTCCACTCGCTCGGGCGCCCAGCCGGTCTCCTCGCGATGCACGTCCGACGTCAGCTCGCGATACACCCACTCCCCGAACTCGAGATCGTCCTTCGCGAAACCAGCCGCCGGCGCCGTCAGCGACTCCGCTCCGGGCGCGAAATCTCCTTCCTCGGTGACAACGATGTGTCCGCCGGCGCGACGACTCCACCGTCGGCACGGCCTGACCCGTCGCCCACCAGCGCCTTCGACGTCACGTCGGTCTCCGGCGTCGCCGGCTCGGCCGCCATCTTCCCCAGATACGTCGGCAGCTCGACGCCGGCAATGTCACGCAACACGTGCATCATCGGCGGCAAGGTGTTCGCCATGCTCTGGAGGAAGCCCGACGTCGCCCCGTTAGGCCCGCCACTATCCCACACGACGACCTTGTCGAACTTGATGTTCGAGATCGCCTTCGCCGATGTCTCGGCCAACGTGTCGAGATGCTCCACCATCATCAGCTGGAACGCCTCCTTCGCGCCGCCGGCCGCCAGCACCA
This sequence comes from Gemmatimonadaceae bacterium, assembly GCA_035765135.1. Lineage (GTDB taxonomy): Bacteria > Gemmatimonadota > Gemmatimonadetes > Gemmatimonadales > Gemmatimonadaceae > JAICNG01. Next base: position 1,677 of record DASTYE010000112.1, read on the forward strand.
GCTCCTTCATCGCCTCGGCCTTCTTCGACATGATCTCGTACTGGCCACGCGCCTCCGCCTCGAGCTTCATGTAGATCGCGGCGGCCTCCGCCTCCGCCTCGATGCGACGGCGCTGCGCCTCGGCCTCCGCCTCCACGATGGTCTTCGCCTTCTCGGCCTTCGCCGGGGCCTCCAGCTCGGCACGACGCACCGCCTCCACACGCTCGGCGTCGGCGAGCGCCGCGCGCGCCATCGCGCGGTTCTGCGCTTCCTGCACCGCCGCCTCGGCCTCACGCTTCCGCGTCTCCGAGAGCTGATATGCTTCCGCCTCACGCACCTGAAGCGCCGCGCGCGTCGAGGCGATCAACGCCATCGAGTCGGCCTCACCGGCCACCGCCTTGGCCTCGGCGCTGGCGACGGCGATACGCTTCTCCTGCTCGGCGTCCTTCACGATCGCCTCGCGCAGGAATGCGGCCCGCTGCTCGCCGACCTTCTGCTCTTTTTCCAGATCGGCGATGCGCACCATCTTCTCACGGTCCGCCTCACGAGTGCCGATCTCGCGCAGCTTCACCGCGTTCGCCACCTGCACCAGACGGTCGCGCTCCGCTTCGGCCACGCGGACTTCGCCAAGCTTCTCCTGTTCGGCGACGTCGCCACGGGCCTGCTGCACCGCGGTGGCGGCTGCCTTCTTTCCAATCGCCTCGATGTAGCCGGAGTCATCCTTCAGGTCGGTGATGTTCACGTTGATGAGCACCAGGCCGATCTTCTTCAGCTCCGGCTCGAGCGACTGCTGCACGCGATGGAGAAACGCGTCGCGGTCGCGGTTGATCTCCTCGATCTTCATCGACGCGATCACCTGGCGCAGCTGACCGAAGATGATGTCCTGCGCCTGACGCTTGATCTGATCATGCGTGAGGTTGAGGAGACGAATCGCCGCGTTCTGGCGTACGTCGGCTTCGGTGCCAATGGCGACGGTGAAGACGCTCGGCACGGCGACGCGGATGTTCTCGAACGAGAGCGCGTCCTTGAGCGGAATGTCGATCTGGATCGGCTCGAGCCCGAGATACGCATACTCCTGAATCACCGGCCACACGAATGCGCCGCCGCCGGAAATGCACTTCGCGCTCTCGCCGCCGCCGACCTTTCCGGAGATCACCAGCACCTTGTTCGCCGGGCACCGCTTGTATCGCGAGACGAAGAGCGATACGAAGCTCAGGACGACCACCGCGCCCAGGAGCACGCCGCCGATGGCGACCGTCGTGCCGCCGATCTCGGGCAGCTGCAACGCGAGGAACATCTCAACGGAGGGCATCGAACGTCTCCTTGGTGGTTGGGTCGGGAACGACATCGACGGTATCGGGACCGACGACATCCACGACCATGATGGGCGCCCCCGTCGGGAGCGAAGCGGCCGACGTGACCGCCTGGTACTCGACGATGCGGTTCTGCAGCGTGAGCATGACCTTCCCCGCGCCCTGCCGGTCGCCGGGGATCGTTAGGTAGACCGTCCCCGTCGCGCCCACTGCGCCGTGGATCGAGACGGTGCCGTCGTCCTCGAAGCGAAGCAGCCAGCGCATCGCCACGGCGGTGCCCACCATCGCCGCGACCCCGGCGATGAGGCCGAGGGGGATCGCGGCGATCAGTCCGAGCGGCGTGGCCAGCCCCGCGAGTCCGCCAAGACCGAAGAACGCCGTCCCGGCCGAGATGGCGCGGACGCTGAGGAGATCGAGCCCCTCATGGGCGCCATGAACCCCGTGGTGGTCGTGCCCGTGGCCAACGTCCACATCCCCGCCGGCATCAATGACGCCGAGCAGGCCCAGGAGAAGCTGGACGACGAGGACGCCGCCTCCCAGGGCGGCACAGACGAGGAAGAAGGTGGCCATGCGAAAGTCGGAATTGGGGGGAGCGACATACAAGTACCACCAAAATCCGACTTCCGCCAGAGGAACAGCCCCCGATGAACGGGTGCGGCCTAGTTAGGCCCGGTGCGGAGGGTCAGGTGCGGGGGCGACTAACTGGCTTCTTCCGTCGACTCCAGTCGCAGTACTGCTCGGTCCCCACGTCGACCTCCCGAAAGCGCTCGCGGCTCACCCGACAGGTCGTGCGATCCCTGGCAACGAGGATGTCGGGGCTCCGCTTGCCGCCGACGACCTTGAGCGTAGGGCCCTCCTCCTCCAGAGGGTCCGATGCCGCCCCAACGCCGGCAGGGCCATCGTTCGGGCGAGGCACGTTCCCGGAAAGACCACACGCGGAAAGCGCCATCAGAGACAGCAGGAACGCGGCACGAGCGACCTCGACTCGCATCCTCATCCTCGACTTCAAGGGGCTATGACGAAACGACCGAAGCGGAGCAGCATAGTCGCAGGCTGCTTCTGGAATTGGGATAGCAGAGCGGCGGAACCGCAGATGGCCGCAGACGGCCGCAGCATAACGGCAACTGCAACAGCCTATCACGGATGCCACGGATTGTGGAGGGCATAACGGCACGGATGAACGGCACCTGCAAGGAGCTCTGGAAACTGCAACGGCCAAATCTGAGGAACAATCGATCCGGTCACGTCGTGACCTTGACCCGATAGGTTTTCACAAAGCATTTCGCAGTTGCAGTTCATCCGTGCTGTTTCGCCGTTCAGGATCCGTGGAATCCGTATCAGGCAGTTCACGTTGCAGGTTCTGCGGCCGTCTGCGGCCTCTGCGGTTTCCCGT
>DASTYE010000113.1:0-12438 GCA_035765135.1 Gemmatimonadaceae bacterium
ACTCCCATCAGGAACAGCAGCGCCATGCTCAACGGCAGCGTCATGCTGTTGAAGAACGGCTCGCCGACGCTCACCTTCACGCCCCGCACCGCCTCGGCGACCAGCGGAAACAGCGTGCCTAACAACACCGTGAAGGTGAAGACGGTGAAGAGCAGATTGTTGAGGAGGAACACCGTCTCGCGGGAAGCGACCGCGTCCAGTCGCCCCTCGGTGCGGAGCTGATCGCTGCGCCCCGCGACCAGGGCCAGCGAGAAGATGAGCACGAGCGCGATGAAGGAGAGGAACCAGTATCCGATTTCACCTTCGGCGAATGCGTGGACCGATGACAGAATTCCGCTCCGGGTGAGGAACGTCCCGAGGATCGTGAGCGCGAAGGTCGCCGTGATGAGACTGAGGTTCCATACGCGCAGCATCCCTCTGCGTTCCTCCACCATCACCGAATGGAGAAACGCCGTCGCCGTCAGCCATGGAAGGAACGACGCGTTCTCGACCGGGTCCCACGCCCAGAATCCCCCCCAGCCAAGCACCTCGTACGACCACCACATTCCGGCGATGATGGCGGCCGTCAGGAACGCCCACGCGGCCATCGTCCACCGGCGAGTGAGCTGAATCCAGGAGCCGCCCGATGCACCGGCGAGCAGCGCGCCCATCGAGAACGCGAACGGCACCGACATCCCCACGTAGCCGAGGTACAGCAGCGGTGGATGCACCCCCATGAGGATGTGGTTCTGAAGCAGCGGATTCGGTCCCGGTCCGTCGGGTGGCACCGGTGAAACGGGAAGGAACGGATTCGCCGGAAAGACGAGCAGGAGATAGAAGAAAGCGCCGATTCCGAGCAGAATCGCGGTCGCATACGGCATCAACCGCTGGACGTCGGCGTGCGTCTCGGCGCCCTGGCGCGGATCGATGTGCGTCCCGCCCCATATGGCGAGCGCGCTGAAGCCCGCCAGGACCAGACCCCAGAAGAGGATCGAGCCTTCGAGGGCACCCCAGAGTGAGATGACCGTGTAGAAGAGCGGCGTCGCGCGGCTGCCGACCTGCGCCACGTACGACACGCTGAAGTCGTGCGTGACGAGTGCCCACACCATCGCCATCGAGGCGACGAGAAGCAGCCCGAAGTTCACATACACCGCGGCGTAGGCGCCGCGGATCAGCTGATATCGCTGCAGGCGAGCGCCGGCGACCGCCAACACCATTCCCAGCAAGGCGACGCCGAACGCGACCAGGACGGCGCTCGCCCCCAGCGCACGCGTCACGCGCGGTCCTCCTTCGTCAGGCTGCGGTACATCTCGGCGGGCTTCTCGCCGTGTTTCGGCGCGCGGTACTCGTTCGAGTGCTTCACCATCACGCTCGTGGACTCGAACACCCCGGCGCGGTTGTAGCGCCCTTCGACGACGACGCCGATGCCGTCACGGAACATCTGCGGCGGTGCTCCGCTCGAGTGCACCGCCACGGTCTGCACGCCGTCGCTGATCTTGAACCGGAGGTCCACCTTTTCCGCGTTCCACTCCACGGAGCCCGGGACGACCTGTCCGCCGAGGCGGAGCGGTACATCGTAGGCCTTGTCGCCGCGCGCGAAGAGCTCCTGCGGCGTGAGGAAGTAGACGAGGTTCTCGCCGATCCCCCCGTAGATGAGGAACCCGAACGTCCCAAGGATCGCGAGCGCAGCTACGCCCATCCCGATCCGCTTGCCCCTGGTGCTCATCGTTCCCCCTTCGCGGCCCGCGCCGCGTTCTCCGCGCGGCGCACGCGCCGCACCGTCGTCCGCATGAAGACGACCAGCACCACCCACGTCAGCGTATACGCTGCCCAGATGTAGCCGTCAGACATCCTTCACGCTCCCGCTCAACGCCTCACGCTCCGCCGCCATTTCCGGAATCCGCTCGAGTCTCGCTGCGCGGTACCGTGCGCGGACGAGGTAGATCATGACCAAGAGAAACGCGATCGCATTGAGTCGCAATCCCCATGCGTACGCCGGATCGACGGTGCTCGGCGACGACTGTGGTTGATGCAGTGTTCGCCACCACCGTACGGACATGTAGACGATCGGCACATTGAGTGCCCCGAGGATCCCGACCGCGGCGCTCCAGCGTGCACGCCGCTCGGGCTCATCCACGAAGCCTCGCAGCGCGAGGTACCCCACAATAATGATCAGAAGTATAGCCGTCGACGTGAGTCGTGGGTCCCATGTCCACCAGACCCCCCACGTTGGCCGCCCCCAGATCGAGCCGAGCGCGATCGTGAGCGCCGTGAGCACGGCGGCGACCTCGGCGGCGGATGCGGCGAGGAGGTCGTAGCGGTCATCGCGTTTCCAGAGGTAGAGCACGCTCGCCACCAGCACGACAACGAACGCCAGGAACGCGCTCCAGGCGGCCGGCACGTGCACGTACATGATCTTCTGGAGGTGCCCCATGTCCCGGTCCGGCGGGGACGTGAGGAATCCAAAGGCCTGTGTGGCGGCCAGGATCGCGAGGATCGCGAAGACCCACACCACCCGCGCCGGCGCGGTCGACACGTCGGTGACCCTGTCCGGGCTCTGAGACTCGACCATCGTGCTCATTCTCCGACCACGTACTCGAAGGTCATGAAGGTACCCACCAGAAATATGATGTCGAACGCGGCAATCAGCTTGATCCACCCCGCGCCGTGGCCCATCGGGTCGCCGACCAGCACCGCCTTGGTCGCCCCGACCGCCGCCACCAGCAGCGGAACCAGCATCGGGAACAGGAGGAGCGGCAGCAGCACCTCGCGCGCGCGTACGCGACTCGCCATGGCCGCGTAGTACGTGCCTAACGTGACGAAGCCGATCGTCCCGAGGAGCAATACCGTGATCAGCCCGGGCAGCGGGGCGAGCACGGGCAGGTCGTACAGGACAGCGGCCAGCGGAACGGTGATCGCTTCGACCAGGAGAACGAACGCGAGATTCGCGAGCAGCTTTCCGGCGAAAATCGCCCAGCGCCCGCCAGGGTACATGAGCAGCGCATCGAACGCGCCAGCCTCCGCCTCCAGCTCGTACGAGCGATTGAAGGCCAGCGCGCCACTCAGCAGCACGGTAAGCCACAGCATGCCGACCGCCGCGGTGCGGATCGCCGCCGGGTCCGGTCCGAGCGCGAAGCCGAACATCAGGAGCGTGGTCGCGCTCATGAACACGACGCCATTGAAGCCGGCCTTGGTGCGCCGCTCGGTGAGCAGATCCTTCCAGGCCACCGCCAGAACCCGCGAGAGGGCTTCACGCGCGCTCATTCAGCCCTCGCCGCCGAGCGCCGACAGCTCCGTCGCGTCGCCGTTGAAGGGATAGTCGTTAGGCCCGCAGGGAACGACCCGGCCGCCATCGAGCGCCACGACCCGATCGGCGATGCGCCGCGCGCGCACCACATCGTGCGTGACGACCATCGCCGAGCCGCCGGCATCGCGCATCCTCGCGATCCGCGCGGTGACCAGCTCCGCCCCTTCCGGGTCGAGACTCGAGTACGGCTCGTCGAGCAGGAGCAGTCCGGGGTCGAGCAGACCGACTCGCGCGAGCGCCAGCCGGCGTTGCATCCCCGCCGAAAACCCTCGCACGCGCGTGTCGGCCTCACCGTGCAAGCCGACGGCGCCGAGCGCGCTCTCGATCACCGCCCGGTCGGCCGGGCGTCCCAGCATCCGAAGCGCGAAGCCGAGGTTCTCCGCCGCCGTCAGATCGGGGTAGATCGCGTTCGTGTGGCCGAGCAACGCAACCCGGCGCCGCACGGCGTCGCCGTCGCGGGCGAGGTCGAGCCCCAGCACGACGGCCGTGCCACGCGTGGGACGGAGCAGGGTGGCGATGATGCGAAGAAGCGTCGTCTTCCCGCTGCCGTTTCGCCCGAGAATGGCGACGACTTCGCCGGGCCAGACGGTCAGGTTCGCGCCGCGAAGCACCCAGCGGCCGCCGAAGCGCTTGGCGATGCCGTTCAGCTCGACGGCCGCAGGGCCGGTAGTGCGGCTGGCGCTCAGGTGAGCCCGTCGCAGCCCGTCAGGGAGCCTGGCCGCGCGCGGTACGCAGCGCCTCGTCGATGTCGGCCGCGTGACGCTGGTACTCGACCAGATCCTTCCGTCGCTCCGCGGGTTCGGCGGCGAGCAGCTGACGGTCGTACCGTCGCGCGGCCGCGTTGTCGCCCGTTAGGCGCGCCGCCCGGGCGCCGAGGACGAGCCCGAGAAGATGCGTGGGCGATTCCCGGAGGATCGTATCGGACTGCGCGCGCGCGATCTCCCCTCGGCCCGACACCTCGGCGATGCGCCCCATGTCGTAGCGCCCGTCGGCGTCGAGGGACGGCAGCATCTCGTACGCGCGGATGCCCATGTCGGCGAAGAACTGCATGCTGTCGGTCACGCCCCGTTCATGGTACGACATGACCCGATTGAAGAGGCGGTCGGCGCGCTCGCGCGGTGTCATCGTGGAGAGATCGGGGCCTCGCCCGCCCCCGAGCGGCATTGCCGCCGACGCTTGAACGGGAGTGGTCGTGCTGCTCCTCGCCGCGACCAGGATGATCATGACGACGACCGCGACCCCGCCGATCACCCACGGCAGCAGGCTCGGTGGCGCGGCGCCGGACGCCGATGGAGTCGTTCGGCGTGCGGTCGCTCCCACAGGCGTGCCGCACTGCGGACAGAACTTCGCGCCGGCAACGAGCGGCGCCTTGCACGTCCAGCACCGCGCGCCGGCGAGCGGAGTGCCACAGCTCGAGCAGAAGCGGCCGCTGGCGGCAGCGCCACAGTTGTGGCAGGTCGTCGCATCGGTATTCGTCACGACGACAATGTTATCCCCGCGCCAGAGGCGACGAAAGTCGTGGGAGTCGGCGGAGTGCCACGGTGTCAGACTTGCGTCCGGGGCGCGCGCTGCAAGCGACGCGGCTAGGATCGTGGTGCAAGTTCACCCGCATCTTGACAGCAAATCCCGCGGGGCGTATCGCCCATGCACCCGCGCAAAAAGCCCGGAGGCTCCGTGATCAGGATCGGCGACGTGTTGCTCCGCACTCGTGCAACGAGGGCGGCGCTCCTTCTTTGTGGTCTGGCTGTGGCGTGCGAGCCGGATCGTACCGCCCCCGACGCCACGCCCATTCCCACCCAGGTTCCTCTCCTCAAGGTCGCGCGCGCGCGCGTGATCGAGCCCGGTGACACGCGCATCCCGAATCCACCGGCCGTCGCCGCGTGGGCCCGCGCGGATGTCACCGATCCGCTCGTGACCGTGGATCCGGCGAGCGGGCGCGTTTTCGCGCTGGAGGCGGGCACGCGGATCGTCGGGCTCGCCGGCCCGGAGGCTGCGGCCATCGACCTGGCGCGCCTGGGTGTGGCGCGCGCGCGTGGGCTCGCGTTCGATCCGACGACCGGGCACTTGCACGTGCTCGACACCGAACGGCAGCGGATCCACGAGCTCTCGCCCGCGGGCGAGGTCGTGGCAATGTGGGATGTGTCGGCGTACGGGCTCGAGGCGCCGCGGGCGATGACGTTCGCGCCGACCGGGGACGCCACCGACGATCCGTCGGCGCAGGGACTCTACGTCGCCACCGATGCCGGCATCACCGAGCTGTCATTGATCGAGCTCGCGGCCGCGCCCGCGCCGACGGCGACGGGTACGCTCGTCCGCACAACGCTCACATCGCGGTTCTCCAAGCCGAGCCCCGATCCCAGCGGCATCGCGTACGCGACGCACCGGGACAATCTCATCATCAGCGACGGCGAAGTGGAAGAGATGTCGATCTACGCCGGCGCCAACATCTTCGAGACGACGCGATCGGGTACCCTCGCGCGCTCGTGGACCACGACGTCCTTCTCGAACGAGCCGACCGGCACCGCATACAATCCCGCTAACCGGCACTTGTTCGTATCCGACGACGACAGAACGAACATCTACGAAGTGAACCCGGGCGCCGACGGGCTCTACGGTACGGGGGACGACCAGGTCACATCGTTCGACACCGCTGTCTTCGGATGCAGTGATCCGGAGGGTGTCGCCTTCGATTCCGCGGAAGGTGCGCTGTTCATCGCCGATGGCGTGAACGCCCAGGTGTACCGTGTATCGCCGGGCAACAACGGCATCTTCGATGGCGTTTCGCCGGCGGGCGACGACCAGGTGAGGAGCTTCGACACGCAGGCGCACGGCTTGATCGACCCTGAAGGCATCGCCTACGACTCGGACTTCGGCCACCTCTATGTCGTTGGTCAGCCGGAGACGCTCGTCTTTCACTTCAGCACGACCGGGACGCTACTCCGCACCGTCAGCATTGCGGCGGCCCAGGCGGACAAGCCCGCGGGAATGGACTACGCGCCGAGCAGCGCGAGCCTGAGCGCGCGGTCGCTGTACATCGTCGATCGGGGAGTCGACAACAACGACGATCCCAACGAGAACGACGGGAAGATGTACGAGCTCTCGATTCCCCCGATCTCCGGCAACACGCTGCCGACGGTCACCATCACGGCGCCGGCGAGCGGCTCGACGTTTACCCAGGGCAGCTCGGTCACGTTCACCGGAACCGCGAGCGACGCCGAGGACGGGAACCTGACGGCGGGGTTGACGTGGACCTCGAGCATCAACGGTGCACTCGGCACCGGCGGTTCGGTCTCGACGAGCACCCTTTCGTTAGGCACGCACACCATCACCGCGTCGGTGACGGACAGTGACGGGGCACAGGCCTCGTCGGCCATCACGGTGACGGTGAGCGCCCCGCAGTCGGGCAACGTCGTCCTGGTGCGGGTCGCCTCGGGAACCGACGATGCCGAAGAGTCGGCCACCGGCGGCGTGGACGTCGCGAGCACCGATCTCGAGATGGTCTTCGACGTCAGCGATCAGACCGTGGGCGTGCGGTTCAATGGCGTCACGGTCCCGCGCGGAGCCACGATCACGCGCGCCTACGTGCAGTTCCAGGTCGATGAAACCACTTCCATCGCCACCTCGCTCACCATCCAGGGGCAGGCGGCCGACAACGCGCCGACCTTTGCCGGCAGCTCCGGCAACATCTCCTCGCGGGCGAGGACGACGAGCTCGGTGACGTGGTCGCCGCCGGCCTGGCCGGTCGTCGGGGCGGCGGGGGCGGACCAGCAAACCCCGAGCCTCACGTCGATCGTGCAGGAGATCGTGAATCGACCGGGGTGGAACAGCGGCAACTCGCTCGTGCTCATCATTAGCGGCACTGGCGAACGGGTCGCCGAGGCGTACGAGGGATTGCCGAGTGCCGCGCCACTGCTCCGGGTGGAGTTCGGCACGGAACCCCCGGGTCCGAACGTCGCTCCGACAGCGAGCAACGTGACGATTTCGGGAACGCCGCAGGTGGGGCGCGTGCTCACCGGGAGCTACACCTACAGCGACGCCGACGGCGATGCGGAGGGAAGCTCGACCTACCGCTGGCTGCGCGATGGCGCGACGATCGGCGGAGCGAGTTCCCGGACGTACACGCTGGTGGCGGCCGACGAAGGGGCGATGATTCGCTTCGAGGTAACACCGGTCGCCGCCACGGGTGAATCGCCTGGCACTTCAGTCCAGAGTGCGGCCGTGGGACCAGTGGCCGCCCCGACGCCTAACGCCGCGCCGACCGCCAGCAACGTGGCGATCAGCGGCACGACGGAGGTCGGGCGCGTGTTGACGGGTAACTACTCGTACAGCGATGCCGAGGGGGATGCCGAAGGAGCCTCGGCCTATCGCTGGCTTCGGAACGGGACACCAATCAGCGCCGCCACGGCTCGGACGTACACGTTGGTATCGGCCGATCAGGACGCTCTGATCGTCTTCGAGGTGACGCCGGTCGCGGTCAGCGGCACGTCTCCAGGGGCTCCGATGCAGAGTGCGGCCGTCGGCCCGGTCACGGCGCCGCCGCCTAACGCAACTCCGGTCGCGAGTAACGTCGCGATTTCCGGAACGCCGAAGGTCGCCCAGGTGCTCACCGGCACCTACACCTACAGCGATGCCGAGGGTGACGCGCAGGGAACCTCGACGTATCGGTGGTTCCGCAACGGCACGGTGATCGCCGGGGCAACTGCACGGACCTATACTCTGGTCGCGGCCGACCAGGGAGCGATGATCGTGTTCGAGGTGACGCCCGTCGCGGTCAGCGGAACGTCGCCGGGCACGGCGGTGCAAAGCGCGGCGGTCGGCCCGGTGGAGGCGTTGCCGATCGTGATCGTCTCAACCGTCTCGCCGGATACGGTCAAGCGGGGTACGTCCGTCGCCATGACGATCACCGGTTCCGGTTTTGCCGCCGGCGCGAGAGTCACTTTCGAGAACGGGACTGGTGGATCGACGCCGACGTTTACGAATGTCGTCGTGGTTAACGACACCACCATCACTGGGACTTTCAGATCAAGGAAGGACGGTCCCAAGCACGCCCGATTCTGGGACGTTCGCGTGACCAACACCGATACTTCGACGGGTGTGTTAACCAGCGGTCTCACGATCATCCCGTAACGGCACGCCGTGCCTAACCGAATGGCGGCGCCCGAGAGTCAGGGAACTCGCGGCGCCGCCATTCGAGTCAGGGACCGATGCGAAAGCCGGGACTCGAACCCGGACGGGTTGCCCCACAGGATCCTAAGTCCTGCGCGTCTACCAGTTCCGCCACTTTCGCAGTGCTGGGAAAGGTAAGCGGCTGGCTGCTCGGCGCCTAGCGCGCTGTGCCTGGGTCGACGTCTTTGCCGTTCTTCCGTTCCTCAATCTCTCCCACCCACTCGCAGGTTGACGACCCTCCCCTGCGGCTCGGCCCCATCCCTCCGCCCTCCAATGTTGTACACGTACAGCGACACGATATCCCCGTCGGGCACCCGCGAGAGCGCGCGCTCGAGGTCGGCGACCGTCTTCACGGCGCGACGCGGAGCGGGACGCAGCACCTCGGCGATGACATCGGTGCGCGGGAACAGCTGCTGGTTCGCCGGCCCATCGATGTCCACTTCGCTCACGAGCAGTCCGCGCGCATCCGAGCTCAGGTTTGCCTGACGAGCGAGCTCGGCGGGCACCGGCTCCACGGAGATGCCGAGCTTCACGTTCGAGACGGACTCGCGGCTCGCGTCCTCCGCGCCGCCCCGCGCGGCGACCTGCGTTTCCTGCGGCGCTTCCGTGAGTTGCACGGTGATCGTCTTCTTCTCCCCGAAGCGCATCACCTCGACCTGCACGCGTTGGCCCGGCTCGAAGCCCCGGACGATGCGCTGCAAGGTCGCGACGCGCTCGACGGCCTGCCCGTTGATCGCGACAATGACATCACCCACCTCGACGCCCGCGCGCTCCGCGGGGCTCGGTGATCCGGTGAAGCCGTCGACGCGCGCACCGCGGATCTCCTTCAGGCCGGCGGCCTCCGCATCCTCGGGAGTCACCTCGTTGATCGCGATGCCGAGCACCGCGCGACGCACGCGGCCGTGCGCGATCAGATCCTCCATCACGCTCTTGGCGAGCGTAATCGGAATGGCGAACCCGTATCCGGCGTAGAAACCGGTCTGGCTCGCGATCGCCGAGTTGATGCCGACCACCTCGCCGCGAATGTTGACGAGCGGTCCGCCGGAGTTGCCCGGGTTGATTGCGGCGTCGGTCTGGATGTAATCGACGATGGCGTAGCTGCTCTCGTACAGACCGCGCAGCTCGCCGCTGCGACCCTTCGCGCTGACGATGCCTGCCGTCACCGTGAAGTCGAGGCCGAGGGGGTTGCCGATCGCCAGCACCCACTCACCGACGCGCGTTGTCTGGTCGTCGCCGAAGGTCACGGCGGGGAAGCGGTTGCCGTCGATCTTCAGGACCGCGACGTCCGTCGAGGGATCGCGTCCCACCACGCGCGCCTTGAAGACGCGCTTGTCCATGAGCGTCACGTTGACGCGGTCGGCGTCGGCGACGACGTGGTTGTTGGTGAGGACGTAGCCATCGGGCGAGACGATGAATCCGGATCCCGAGCCGCGTGACGGCTGCTGCTGACGGCGGGGATCGAACTGGTCGAAAAACTCCTCGAGCCCCGGCGGAACCTGACCACGCTGGCGGGGATTGCCGCGGGTGGTCGGACGCCGCTCCGTCTGGATAGACACGACGGCCGGTGTGACGTGATCGGCGATGGAGACGAATGCCTGGCTCGCATCAGCGAGCGGCTTCACCTCCTGGGCGCTCGGCTTCGGTGCGGTCGCCTGCTGCTGCGCGTAGCCGAAGGGTGTGATGTTGACCGCACCGGCTACGATGAGGCCGCCAATGAAAGCGCCTGCCGCGACGAGGCCGACACGGGCGCGCGCGAGTGTTCGAGACATGGTTTTTCGTCCACCGTGTGTATGGGTGCAACCTGTGATACCCGGACGCAGGCGCGCAAGTTTCGCGCTCTGACAACCGAACGCCCGGCATGTGTCCAAGGTTCGACACACGCCAGGCGTTCGGGAGTTGTCAGCGGATCGCCAACTTATTTCTTGTTCTCGTCGACGATCTCGTAGTCCGCCTCCACGACGTCCTCCTGCTTGCCGGCGGCGGCGCCTGCGGGTTGGCCCTCCGCGGCAGCACCAGAGGGTCCACCCCCGGACTCCTCCGCCCCCGTCGATCCCGCGGCCCCCTGCTGCTCATACAGGGACTTCCCCGCCTCGTTGTACGCCGTGCTCAATTCCTCCTGCGCCGCGCGGATCTCGCCGACATCGTCGGCGCGGAGCGCCTTCCGGGCGCGCTCGATCGCTTCCTTGAGCCGCGTCTTGTGCGCCTCGGAGAGCCGCTCCTCCCACTCCTTCGAGTGCTTCTCGACCTCGTACGACATCGTGTCGAGCCGGTTCCGCGCGTCGATCTCCTCGCGCTTCTTCCGATCCTCGTCCGCGTGCTTCTCCGCATCCTTGACCATGCGATCGATCTCGGTGTCGGACAGCCCGCTCGAGGCCTCAATGCGGATCTTCTGCTCCTTGCCCGTGGTCTTGTCCCTCGCGGTCACGTGCAGGATGCCGTTCGCGTCGATGTCGAACGTGACTTCGACTTGCGGCAAGCCGCGCGGAGCGGGCGGTATGCCGGTGAGCTGGAACTTCCCGATCGTGCGGTTGTCGCGCGCGAGCTCGCGCTCGCCCTGCAGCACGTGGATCTCGACCGTCGTCTGATTGTCGTCGGCCGTCGAGAACGTCTCGGCCTTCTTCGTCGGGATCGTCGTGTTGCGCGGAATGAGCGTCGTCATCACGCCGCCGAGCGTCTCGATGCCGAGCGAAAGGGGCGTCACGTCGAGCAGGAGCACGTCCTTCTGCTCGCCGGTGAGCACGGCACCCTGAATGGCGGCGCCAATCGCGACGACCTCGTCCGGGTTGACGCCCTTGTGCGGCTCCTTCTTGAAGAAGTCCTTCACGATCTGCTGCACCTTCGGGATACGCGTCGAGCCGCCGACGAGGATGACCTCATCGACTTCTTCGGGCTTGAGTCCGGCATCCTTCAGCGCCTGCTGCATCGGTGGAATCGTGCGCTGGATGAGATCATCCACCAACTGCTCGAATTTCGCGCGCGACAGCGTGTAGTTGAGGTGCTTGGGGCCCGACTGGTCCGCGGTGATGAACGGCAAGTTGATGTCAGTCTGCTGCACCGTGGAGAGCTCCATCTTCGCCTTCTCGGCGCCTTCCTTGAGGCGCTGGAGCGCCATCGGGTCCTTCGAGAGATCGATGCCCTGATCGCGCTTGAACTCGCCGACGAGCCAGTCGATGACGCGCTGATCGAAGTCATCACCACCGAGGTGAGTGTCACCGTTGGTGGCCTTCACCTCGAACTGGCGTGAGCCCTCGACGTCGTAGAGCTCGAGCACCGAGATGTCGTAGGTGCCGCCGCCGAGGTCGAACACGGCGACCTTCTCATCCTTCTTCTTGTCGAGGCCGTACGCGAGCGCCGCGGCGGTGGGCTCGTTGATGATGCGGAGCACGTCGAGCCCGGCGATCTTGCCGGCGTCCTTCGTCGCCTGGCGCTGCGCATCGTTGAAGTACGCGGGGACGGTGATGACCGCCTTCTCGACCTTGTGGCCGAGGTAGTCCTCGGCGGTCTGGCGCATCTTCTGAAGGATCATCGCGGAGATCTCGGGGGGCGAGTAGCGCTTGCCCATCACCTCGACCGTCGCCATGTCATTCGCGCCCGACACCACCTTGTAGGGAACGCGCTTAGTCTCTTCGGGCACTTCCGGCGTCCTGCGACCCATGAAGCGCTTGATGGAGAAGACGGTGTTTTGCGGATTGGTGACCGCCTGTCGCTTCGCCACGGTACCGACGAGACGCTCTCCATCCTTCGTGAAGCCCACGACGGAGGGCGTGACGCGACCGCCCTCGGCGTTCGGAATGACGACGGGATCGCCGCCCTCCATGACCGCCACGACGGAGTTGGTGGTACCGAGGTCGATTCCGATGATTTTCTCTGCCATTGTCACCTCAGATCGGGTTCGACGCGACTCGCGGCGCGGGCGTCCCCGAACCGCGAAGGTCGCGCCGTCGTGGCCGTGCAAGCGTATATTTTGCGCGGCGCACGAGGTTGCC
>DASTYE010000114.1:0-15609 GCA_035765135.1 Gemmatimonadaceae bacterium
TCTCGTGGGGGCCAGCGTCGTTCCCGGAGTCGCTGACGCCGAGCAGATCGTGCCGGTCGTCGCTCGCGAGGTCCTGCCGACGCTGGGGTACGCGATATTCGCCGGCGCGCTGATCTCGGCGATTCTCTCGACGGTCGACAGCACTCTCCTCGTCGCATCCGGTCTCCTGTCGCATAACTTGATCGTGCCCATCGCGGGGGTTGTCGATGAGCGTAAGAAGCTTCTGCTGGCGCGCGCTGGCGTCATGGGCTTCGGCGTCGTCGCCTACGTGCTCGCGCTGCACGCGGAGGGCGTGTTCGCGCTCGTCGAGCAGGCCTCCGCGTTCGGCAGCGCCGGCGCGCTGGTCACGATCACGTTCGGACTGTTTACATCGATCGGCGGCCCAAGAACCGCGATCGCGACGCTCATCGCGGGGATGCTCGCTTACATCGGCGCGCTCGCGTCCGAGCTGCCGCTGCCCTTTCTCACGTCGCTCGCGGTGGCGCTGGCGACGTATACGGTGGGCGCAGCGCTCGAGAGGCGCGCTCTCGGCATGAGCTCGGTCGAGCTCGGTCGGGTGATGGCGCGCCACGATCCCACGTCCTGAACGACGTGGATTACGTGCTCACCGCCGGAGCACGGATTCGAACAACTCGATTGCGCGCGGATCCCCACTCTGCCCGAGCCAGAAGAGCGCCTGACTGCGCACACGCCGGTTCGGATTCGACCGGGCGATCCCGAGCAGCTGAGGAATGCCTTCTTCGCGAGGAAGCTGGGACAGCACGAAGACCGCGTGCGTCTTGAGCTCGTCGTCCTCGCTAGGCGCCTCGTCATCATCCACGAACGGGTCGTTGGGACGCCCCGCGATGGCGCCACTGGCGAAGCGCGACAGCCAGAAGAGCGCGTCCCGCCGAGTCGCTCGTGAGCGCGTTTGGGCGTCGCGCGCGATCGCGAAGAGCGTTGGCCACACAATCGCGCTGTCGGCGAGCACCGCGGGGAAGATCGCTCGCTTGCTGGCCCCGGCCGCACCGCGCTCGGCGATCGTCATCAGGTAGCCCGCCGCCTCCGGCGCGGACACCTCGCCCAGGTCGCGCGCGTCGCGCGACCGCAACGGACCGACCCACGTCTCGATTCGATGTACGGCGCCGTCCTCCATCGTCAGGCGGACTTGCACGGGCCCGAAGGTGCACGGCTCCATCGGACGCTTGCTCGACCACGACCCGTGATACGATGATCGCCCCGTCTTGATGAAGGATTCACCGTCGCCGCACACGCCTGGGCGCGCGGCATAATGAAAGGTGACGGCTCCGTCTTCCACCGCCGCGACACGAGACGCGAGCGACTGTGCCTGAAGGGGTGCGGCGATCACGAGTAATGCGAAGGGGAGCTTCATCGCGGTTTCCTCATTCCTCGGTCCTCTGTCCTCATCGTCACTTGAGCACCAGGTCGGCGATCAGCTTCCTGATTCGGGGATCGTCTTTCTGTGCCAGCCAGAACAGCGCCTTGCCGCGCATCTCGGTGTTGGAGTCGGAGCGCGCGATCCGCAGCAGCTCGTCGATCGCGGCCTCGTCTTCCCGCTGGGAGAGCACGAAGATCGCATGCTCGCGAAGGTCGGTTTCGTCGGCGTCTCGGTAGACGCGCATGAGATCCGCAGTCGGCGTTTCATCACGCTGTCCCGCCCAGAAGAGCGCCTTCTTCCGCAACTCCAACGGTTCCCGCGCGTCGAGTGCGCGCTCGATCAGCCAGCGTCCCCCAGCACCCTCATCTTCCTGCATGCCCTGGATGATCGCTTCCTTCACCTCATGGTCATCGATGCGCGAATAGAGGCTGCGCAGATAGGCGAACTCGGACTCTGGCGTGTCACCACCATGCGACAGCGAAAAGACGGCGTGCGACCTGACACGACCATCCTCGCTCGCGTTCTCGATCACCGCGTGCAGCATACGGCGCGCGCTCTCGCTTCCATTCTGGCCGAGCCAGAATACCGCATTGCGCCTCGTGCCGACGCTTCCCTTGCGGGCGAGATCGATCAACGCCGGAACGCCGATATCACCCTCCATCGTGCCGAGCGCCGCCATTGCTGCGCCGCCGAGTCCTTTTTTTCTCCCCTTGCGGCTCTCCCCGTCGTCCGCGTCATCGCGCGCGAGCTCGACGAGCACGGGGATCACGCTGGCATCGCCAAACAGCCCGAGCCATAGTACCGCCTGGCTACGCGTGTGCTCGGCGCGCCGTTCGTCACGTGCGAGTGCGAGCAGCGGTTGGATGACCGGTGCATCGTAGGCAAGCACCGCAGGGAGCAGCAGGCGGTCCTTGCCGGATGCTGACTCCAGCCGCGGCACGAGCGCGAAGAAATACGACGATGCCTCGTTCGGTGGGACCTCATCGAGATCCGTCACCCGCGACTCCCCACTCGGCCACGAGCCTCCGACCTGCGTCCGCACCCGCGTGACCTGGCCGTCCGCGACGGTCAGTGTCACGCGCAATGGACCGGGCTCGCATCGGCTGGTATTCCAGCGCCCGCCGATCGACTGAAAGTTGTTGGCGAAGATCGCGCTCTTGTAGCCGACGACGTCGCGACCGTCGCCACACACGCCCACCCGGCTCTCGACCTGCATTCGCACCGCGCCGTCGGGTGCGTTAGCGATACGCGAGGCCAGTGATTGCGCACTAAGGGCGCTGAGGGCGCTAAGAGCGCTGAACACGCTGAGGGCGCTAAGAGTGCGCATGGCGGTCACGGCTGGTTGAGAATGTCAATGAGGATCTGCTTGACCCGCGGATCGTTCTTCTGGCCGAGCCAGAACAGCGCCTTCTTGCGCATCTCGCGGTTGGGGTCCTTCCGTGCGATCTCGATGACCTTGTCCGTCGCCGCGCGATCGCGCGATTCCGACATCACCCAGATGAGCTTCTCCTTCACCTCCGGGTCGGACATCCGGTCATAGACGGTCACGAGCTCGTTCCCCGCGATGCCGGCCTCTCCGGCGGTCCAGACCGCGTGCCCGCGTATCTCCGAGCTGTTCGACTCGTCGAGTGCGATGCCGAGCAGCCAGCGGTCGTTCCCGAAGCCGCGCATCTGCGAGAGCGAGAACATGATATTTTTCCTGACCTCCTCCTCACGTGTCTTCGAGAAAAGCGAGCGCAGAAAATCCGCGTTGTCCCTGGACTCGCGCTGCCCGATCCAGAAGATCGCCTTCTCTCGGACGCTCTCAGGCGTTTGTGCGCTTTCGGCCAGACGGCGAAGCACCGCGTCCGCGCGAGGCGACTCCTGCTCGTGCAGTGCATGGATGGCCTTCTCGCGGAGCTCCATGTCCGGCGACGATGTCGCGATCTCCTCGAGCGCCGCCGCCGCTCTCTCCGAGTGGACGTGACCCAACCAGAACACAGCCTGCTCGCGGACGGATCGCGCAGGATCGTTGTGCAAGACGTCGAGCAACAGCGTCTCCGTCTCGGACGACTCCTCTTGCGAGAGGAGGAACACCGCCTTTTCGCGCAGCTCGACGGAGCACTCATCGCGCTTTTGAAGCACTTGTCTGATGATAGGAAGCGCACTCTCGGCGTCCATCTGGAGCAGCGCATTCATCGCTGCCGCGCGAATCTCGTTGTCCTCGTCATTTCGGTTGCATGGCTGCGAGGCTGCCCGCGTCACCGCCTCGGCGGACTTGACGTCGCCTCGCTGTGCGAGCATTCCACGAATGCGGACGGCAAGCTCCCGCCCGTCCGCGATCGTCGACGCGCGTGGGAAGCGCCGTTGCTGCGTCTCCAGTACGCTGAGCGCTTCGCGCAGATCGTCGTCGCGCCCGGCCTTGTAGAGCGCGAAGGCGCGCCAGTACGGAGCGTCAGGGGCGTACTCGGATCGCGGATACTTCTCGCTGATCTGGGCGAACAGGCTGGCGGCCCGACGGAAATCGCTGCGATTGATGGCCTCCCGCCCGAGGCGATAGAGCGAGTCGGCGGGATCCGCGTCGGCCCAGGGCGCCGGTGGGATGTGCGCAAACTCCGGTTCCAGCGCGACCACGAGGGCCTCGATGGGCGTGTCCCATGCTGGCCCGTTAGGCATCACACCGGAGTACGTGGCGAGCAGGGCGGCGGCACTCGCGCCGAAGAAGAGCTTGGTGATCATGAGTTCGGTCCTCAATCCCCTGACACAGCGCCCGGTCCGGGGACGCCGGCGGGCACCGCTGTGCGGATTCGTGGAAGTAGGTCGCTGCGCTCGAGCGCGCCTTCGATGAGCTCGCGGTCGGTCGAGTCGAGCTCGGCGCCGGACAGCTGGATGATCTGCACGAGCACGAGCTCGAGATCGTCGAGCAGGGCGCGGAGCTGCGGGTCGTCTCCGGCAGGTGAGTCGATGAGAAGGCGGGTGCTGCCGAGGACTTGTCGTCCCCAGGTTCCCAGCTGCCGCATCTCGACGCGACTCTGCCGCGGCGCCTCACTGGCGCGGAACGCGGTGAGCAACGCTTCGGCCTGAGTCAGCGTTTGCGTGGCAGCCATGCGATAGAGGCGCGACGGATCGTTTGACTCTGAACGCGGCGACGGAAGCGCCGCCACTGGAGCGGTCGGGGCACTGGTGCCCCGGAGCGCGACGCGATCGAGCGCGACGCCGAGCAGCAACGCCGCGGCGATCGCCGACATCAGAAGCCAGGGATTGCGGGGGATGCGTCGCCGCGGAGCGACGTCGGCCTTGCGTGCCGCCTGAATCGCCGCCCACATCTCGAGACGCGGCGCCGCATTCGGCGCGTTCAGCGTCGGCGCCACCTTGCGGATCCAGCCATCGAACGCCGGATCGTCGTGCGGCATGACGTCCGCGTCCGGTCCGAAGTCGAGCCCGTCGCCCTGGTTCAAGTCGTAGCGATCGTCATTCATGTCGTTCTTCATCGTCTCCATTCCTCGGCGAACATCGCGAGTGCGACGCGGAGCTTTCCGCGGGCCCGCGAGAGCTGCGCCTTCGATGTCCCCACGTTTATTCCCAGTGCCGTCGCGATCTCCTGGTGGGTGTGCCCTTCGGCGTCATGCATCAGGAACACTGCCCGACACCCCTCCGGCAGATCGTTTACGGCCTGCATCACCTTTTCGCGCAGAACCGGGTCCGAGCTCGGCGCCGATTCGGCGAGTGCGTTCGCATCATCGAGCGGCGCGTTCCGAGCCCACTCACGCTTTCGTCGCCTGATCTCGTTGAGCGACAGCGACACAGCGATCGAGTGCAGCCACGTTCCAAATGCCGACTCTCCCCGGAATCCATCGAGCGACGCGAACGCGCGAACGAAGACGTTCTGCGTGACATCACGCGCGAGGTGCTCCGCTCCAGTCAGGCGATAGGCGAGCCGGTAGACCTGCTCCACGTGCGTGTCGTACAAGGCACGGTGGGCGGATGCGTCACCCCGGCGCGCGCGCTCGATGAGCGCCCGCTGGTCCGCGAGCTGGTAGTCTCGCTCCAGGGTCAGGCTGCTATCCGTCTCCATGTCTCGTCCGTGGGACAACGGGATGCGGAAAAGGGTTGACTGCGCGAGGCGGCCGTCGAAGGCGAGCCTCAGGTGCGATACAATGATGATCGGCTCGACGGCGATCGCCCACATCGTGGCATGTGTCCCCTTGCCCGCGCCCTCGCCGAGCGCTCAGACTATGGTCATGCCGCTGCCCGTCCCGCGCCTCACGATCGACATGCTCGACGACTTCCCCGACGACGGGACGCGGTACGAGCTGCTCGAAGGGATGTTGCTGGTGACGCCGGCGCCGAGCTACGCACATCAGATCGTGGCGACGCGCCTGGCCACGATGCTGACGAATGCGCTCGCTGGCGATGCACACGTCGTCGCCGTGGGGGCGATTCAGCGCGGGAAGGACACGCAGCTCCAGCCGGACGTGCTCGTCTGTCCGCCCGAGTTTCGTCCCACCATCAACTGGCGGGACATCCGCGAATGGTGGCTCGCGGTTGAAGTCCTCAGCCCGTCCTCGCGGTTGTATGACCGCGACGTCAAACGCGGCGCATACCTGGCTCTGGGTGTGCGGGAATACTGGATCGTGGACCCGGACAACTGCTCGCTGGAACGGTGGCTGCCGAACCGCGCCGGCGGCTTGCGGACGACTGAGGAGGTCCGGTGGCGGCCAGCGCAGATCGATCGCGAGATCGTGATCGATCTGGGCGCGCTATTCCATGGCGTGTGTGACGAGATCGACTAGGCACGCACGGCAGCGTACGGGCGCGGCCCGTTAGGTCTCATCCCCAACGCCTCGCCAGCATCGCGCGCGCAGCCTTGTCCGGGAAGATGACGGCTTCCTGCCGGCGACTGGAATGGCAGGGGGTCTCGGCGAGGCGAGCTTCAACGAACGGCAGCGTACTCTCATCCCAGCGATGCGGCTCGAGACAAAAGGGTACCGCCTTCGCGAAATCGACCATGATGCCGACCACAGACCTGTCCTCGGTGCGTGCAACCACGACCGGCATCATCGCTCGCACTTCGGCTTCGATAATGCTCGAAGGGATCTGTAGTCGCTCGAGCCGCTTCGCGACGATCTCAGCGAGTCGCTCCGGCAGATGTCGCACATCGCGTGCGGACAGGAGGACTGGCAGCAGCGATCGCGAGCTGACGAGTAAGACGAGGGGCCGCCTGTCTACAGATATTCTGTTCACGTACCAGTCACCAAGCGCCGTGTCTGACGTGGAGGAGGGCCTCACAACGTCGGGAAGCGTGGCGCTGAGCTTCTGAGTTCGGCGAAGGATCACCATGCTCTTGCCACTCCCGGCGCCGAGCGCTCAGACTATGGTCATGCCGCTGCCCGTCCCGCGCCTCACGATCGACATGCTCGACGACTTCCCCGACGACGGGAACCGATACGAGCTGCTCGAAGGGATGCTCCTCGTGACGCCGGCGCCCGACAACGCTCATCAGGTTGTGGCGACGCGGCTGGCTCGCCTGCTGGCCAATGGCCTGGAGCTGAGTTCCGCTGCGGAAGTGGTCGCCGTCGGGGCGCTCCAGCGCGGGAAGCACACGCAACTGCAGCCGGACATCCTTGTCTATCCTTCAAAATACCCACCCACCGCGCACTGGCGGGACATCCGCGACTGGTGGCTGGCGGTAGAGGTGCTCAGCCCGTCGTCGCGGCTCTACGATCGCGAAGTCAAGCGGGGCGCGTATCTGGCGCTAGGTGTCGAGGAGTATTGGATCGTCGATCCGGGCGATTGCTCCGTGGAGGTGTGGTCGCGAGCGCATAACGAACCGCGGCGGGCCAGCGGCGTCCTCGTGTGGCGGCCCACCGCCCTCGGTCGCGAGGTCGTGATCGATCTGCGCCACGTCTTTCGAGGCGTGTGCGAAGGCGGCGCCGAAAGCGACTAATGGTGACCAGGGCCGCGTGAGGCGCGGTGCCAGCTTCGACGAGGAGAAGTCCAACCCCGAGCAACAGCCAGCGATGTGCTTGGCGCCCGGTCATCGTCAGGCGGTCGCCACGGTGAAGTGAAGGTCTTTGACTCCGACGGGCCCGCTCTCCACGACCGTCAGCCCCGCGGCACTCAGTAGCTCGATCACGGCATCGAGAGCGACATGACCGCGGCGGTGGTGAAGGTGGCCGAGGAGCCCGCGGTGGCGTCGCCCCGGCATCCCGAAGTCCACCGCGAGCACGCGGCCGCCCGGTTTGAGAACGCGCCGAATCTCGCGCGCGCTCTGCTCACGCGTCGGCCGAGGAAGGTGATGCAGCATGAGGGTGCTGAGCACGACGTCGAAGTGGCGATCGGGGAAGGGAAGCGCTTCGACGACGGCGGTGCGGAAGGTGACGTCGACGCCAGCCCTGTTCGCTTTGCGAGTGGCGCGGGCAATCATCTCCGGCGACGCGTCGATGCCGTGGACCGGGCCCTGTGGCCCCACGCGTCGCTTCGCGGCGATGGCGAGGGTTCCCGTCCCGCAGCCGACGTCGAGCACCGACTCGCCCGGCTCGAGGCGCGCGAGCTCGACGAGTCGTTCGCGGAACGACCGCTCCCGGCCGAGGGTGATGAGCCATACCATGAGGTCGTAGAAGCGCGCGGAGGAGCGCATCACCCGACCTTTGGTGGCGGGCGCTTCCGTGTCGCTGATGGTCGTCGTCATTCGTTGCCTCGTGGGGTCATCGTATTGTAGTGTAGCCACGACCAGAAACGTACGCCCTATCGTGAAGCTCGCTGCTCTCGTTCACACATCCAACATCGTCGCGGCGGCGTCGGGACGGCTGGAAAAAACCTCGAAGCTCGCCGCGTTCCTCAAGGAGCTGACGGCCGACGAGGTCCCCATCGCGATCGGCTTCTTCATCGGCTGGCCGCGGCAGGGGCGCATTGGCGTCGGATGGTCGACGGTGGCCGCGGCGAGCGCCGGCGAGCCCGCGATGGAGCCGACGCTCGAGCTCGTGGACGTCGATCGCGCATTCGACGCACTCCAGGCGACGAAAGGGAAGGGCTCGACCGCCGAACGGGTGCGTCTCGTACGGGAGCTGTTCGCGCGTGCGACGCCTGACGAGCAGCGGTTCCTGTCGGCGCTCGTGATCGGTGAGGTGCGGCAGGGTGCACTCGAGGGCGTGATGCTGGACGCGGTCGCGAAGGCCGCGGGCGTACCGGCCGATCGTCTGCGACGCGCCGTTATGGTGGCGGGCGACCTGGGCGCGGTGGCGCGGGCGGTGTGCACCGGCGGCGAAGCGGCGTTGACCGCGCTCGCGGGCTATCGGATCGAGCTCTTTCGTCCGGTGCAGCCGATGCTCGCCGACTCGGCCGCCGATGTCGAAGAAGCGTTAGGCACGAGCGGTCAGGCGACGGTGGAGTGGAAGGTGGATGGGGCGCGGATCCAGGTGCATCGCGCGGGCGATCGCGTCGCGGTGTACACGCGCAGCCTGAACGACGTGACGAGCCGGGTGCCGGAAGTGGTGGAGGTCGTACGCGGGTTTGGCGCGCGCGAGATGATTCTGGACGGCGAGGTCATTGCGCTCACGCCTTCTGGCAGGCCGCTGTCGTTTCAGGACACGATGAGCAGGTTCGGTCGGCGGCTCGACGTCGAGGCCATGCGTGCTCAACGGCCCCTGACGCCGTACTTCTTCGACGTGTTGCTGCACAATGGCGAAGAGGTGCTCGATCGGCCGCTGTCCTCGCGTTTGGAGCTACTCGAGGCGGTCGTGCCGGTTGGGTTGCGCGTGCCCCGAATTGTTGGTTCGAGCCTCGAGGAGGCGAAGCGGTTTCAGGCCGACACGCTGGAGCGGGGACACGAAGGCGTGATGGTAAAATCGCTCGCGGCGCCTTACGCGGCGGGGCGGCGCGGCTCGGCGTGGATCAAGGTGAAGACGGCGCGCACACTCGATCTGGTGGTGCTCGCGGTCGAGTGGGGATCGGGGCGGCGACACGGATGGCTGAGCAATCTCCACCTCGGCGCACGCGATCCGGGGACCGGCGGGTTCGTCATGCTCGGCAAGACGTTCAAGGGGATGACGGACGAGCTATTGGCGTGGCAGACGAAGGAGCTGCTCGCGCGCGAAACGCATCGCGAGGGTCATGTGGTGTACGTGCGGCCGGAGCTCGTCGTCGAGATCGCGTTCAACGAGGTGCAGCGCAGTACGCAGTATCCCGGCGGCGTCGCGTTGCGGTTTGCGAGGGTGAAGGGGTATCGGCCGGACAAGCATGCGAGTGAGGCCGACACGATCGACCAGGTTCGGGCGTTCCTGCCCGAGGCGTGAACCGCCAAGGCCCAAATAGCGATGCCTCGGAGCCACGCCCCGGGTGCATGGGATGCAGGCGCCGCTACTGCTTCTTCGGGGCGCGCGGCGCCGGCACCATGATGTGCGCGTACGGGGTGCCCTTCCACATGACGTAGGGACCGCCGTTCGTCGGGTCGGTCGACACACCTTCGAGCAGCCGCTGGTCTGGAAGGAGCACCATTACATGCGGACCACTGTTCTGGAGCCACTGGTTCGTGGGCGTCGACGCGGTCGCGAACGGGTCGGTATTGCTGACCGGCAGATCGTCCTGGAGCATGTAGCCGAAGCCGACCTGCGTTACCGTTAGGCTCCGCTTGTTGACCCACGCGTCGATGACGGCGCGCCACGGCGCGTCGAGGCACATCGGGCTGTCGTTGTTCAAACTGGGTATGTCGGGCATGCACACCCAGTCAGTCGTGCCCTTCCGGAGCACGCGTCCGTCGTGCCCTATCACAGTGGCGCCCGCGGCCACCGAGGCCGGCGCGGCACTCAGCGCGTTCGCGATGAGCGCGGCATCGCTCAGCGAAGCGTCATGAACAACCGTCGTCTTCGCTGCGGCCTGACCAGCGGCCGTAGCGGCGATACCGCCGGACAAGCCGGCAAGGAGCAGGGTGGTGGAGAGCAGGCTGGCTCGCATTCGAATCTCCGCATCGGGGGATAGGGGCGGACTAGACCAATCGGTCTAGTCACGGTGCAAAAAAAATCAGCGCGCTGTCGCTGCGCCAAAGCAGAAGTCGAGCACCGCCTCGAGCGGCTGCCCGGTACGAGCCAGCCGCGTCCGCAGCGCGGCGCCCTCCCAGGCGTCCACGAGCACTTCCGCCATCTGAACCGTGTTGGTCGTGGCGGGGAGGTCGCCGCGCTTCCGCGCCTCCTCGAGGCAGACGGCGAGACGCTGAGCGATGGTCGCGACGCAGCCATCGATTTTGCGGCGAAATACCTCGCTCGCGCCGGCGAGCTCCTGTCCGAGCGCGCCGAGGAGGCAACCCAGGTAGCCCTGCGCCTCATAAAGCTCGCGGACATTCTCGAAGAAGCCGCGCACGCGCTCGAGGGGGGCGCGGCGCCCGTTCGAGAGCGTCGCCTCCAGGAGCGCGTGCACGTCGGCCACGTAGGCGTCGACTACTTGCAGGGCGAAGTCTTCCTTGCTCTCGAAATGGTGATAGAACGATCCCTTCGGCACACCGGTGTCGCTCAGGATCTGCTGGATGCCAAGCCCGTTGTATCCGTGCTCGAGCATGAGCTGGAGCCCGGCCGCGAGCAGCCGCTGCTTCGTCTCGTGCATCGGGGGCGGAGCCACTAGACCGACCGGTCTGTTCATGCCCCAACATGGGGCTCGAGCTTCGCCACGTCAAGACCCGCCTCCACGACGCGGGCAGCTAGTCGCGCACGGAGACGTACGCCCGCACGGGGAACGTTCCCATCCCTTTGACCTTCACCGGCACCGCGGAGAATCGCCCACCATCGTCCGGCACCGCTCCTAATCCTCGCATGTGCTCGCAGATCGGGATCTCACTGCCGAGCAGAATCGTGTGTACTGGCCGCTCGCCCGTGGCCGTGCTGTCGATGTTGAACGAATCGATTCCCGCCAGCGCGGCACCGGCCTTCACCAGCCACTCGGCCGCGCGGGCGGTGAGGTGCGGGTGGCCCTCGAAGTAGGCCTCGGTGCGGAAGTGACGATCCCAGCTCGTGTGAAAGAGAACGGCGCGTCCCTTCACCTTGGCGGCCGGCAAGGAGACTTCGTCGATAGACGTCGTTCCCGCCGGAAGGCGCACCACGAGACACTCCAGATCCGCGACCGATTCCAGCGGCAGCTCGGCGAGATCCTTTCCGTTCTCGTAACGATGAAACGGGCTGTCGACGTACGTGCCGGTGTTCGCCACCATCTCGATCTTGCCGATCTGGAACTCGGTTCCCGCCGCGTACTTCGCGTGCGACGCCTCACGACTCATCCAGTCGCAGATCATCGGAGCGGGAAGGCCCTTGTAGGTGATCATCCCGTGCTCGACGGTGTGGCTCACATCGATCAATCGTGTCATGACATTTTCGTCTGGTGGGTGGCAATGTGCAACAGGGAACTGGTGGGCGAGCTCGCTGCACCCCATGCTAATTGAGAGAACCGCAACCCTTGTCGCTCGATCCGTGGAGAATGCGTGAACGCTAAGCCATCGGCCACCTGGTATCGCTGGGACCAACTCCCTCGCGAAGAGCTTCACGAGAAGCTGTCGCGTCGCCTGATCACCGGCGACCAAATGATGCTCGCGCACGTGTACCTGAAGAAGGGCTGCGTCGTCGCGAAGCACTCCCACATGAATGAGCAATTCACCTACATCCTGGAGGGTGCTTTACGCTTCCTGGTCGGGGATGACGACGTCCAGGAGATCGTCGTGCGGGCGGGAGAAGTGCTCCATCTGCCGGGCAACGTGCCTCACGAGGCCCACGCGCTGGAGGATACCCTCGACGTGGATGTGTTCGTTCCGCCGCGCGAGGACTGGCTCGCGAAGACTGACGCCTATCTCAGGAAGTAGTCCTCCGTTCGGGAGAGCTCAACCGTCCGGCGAGGTGCGCATGCTCATCGTCCACGTTTTCGTTCACGTAAAGCCGGAAGCGGTGGATCGGTTCATCACTGCCACGCGCGAGAACGCCCGTAACAGCGTGCGCGAGCCGGGCGTGGTGCGGTTCGACATCATCCAGCAGGAGGATGACCCGACCCGCTTCGTCCTCGTCGAGGTCTACCGGAGCCCGGCCGACCCGGCACGCCACAAGGAGACCGCGCACTACGCAGCGTGGCGCGATGCGGCGGAGTCGATGATGGCCGAGCCGCGTCGCAGCGTGAAGTACCGCGCGCTCTTTCCGGAGCCGGACGGGTGGGAGATGCCGCGGTGAATTTCGAGTTCGCGTCTCCAACGCGCGTGCTTCTCGGCGAGAAGAGGCTTTACGAAGCTGGGGAGCTGGTGGCGAGCATGGGCTCGCGAGCGCTCGTGGTCGAAGGCGCCTCGGGTCGCGCCGCGCGCTTGGTAGAGCTGTTGCGCGCGCGTGGCGTCGCGACGACCCAGCTACGCGTCTCGGGAGAGCCGACGACCTCGCTGGTCGAGTGCGGCGTCGAGCGCGCGCGTGCCGAGCGGTGCGATGTGGTGGTCGCGCTCGGTGGCGGGAGCGTCATCGATGCGGGGAAAGCCATCGCCGCGCTCCTCACCAACTCCGAATCGCTGCGCACTTACCTCGAGGTCGTTGGTGAAGGACGACCGCTCACCAAACGCGCGGCACCCTTCATCGCGATCCCGACCACCGCGGGAACCGGTGCGGAAGTTACGCGCAACGCGGTCCTGATGGTCGAGGAGGCCCGAGTAAAGGTGAGCCTTCGCAGCCCGCTCATGCTCCCCGCTGTCGCGCTGATCGATCCCGAGCTCACTTACACGCTTCCGCCAGCCGTTACCGCCAGCACGGGGCTCGATGCGTTGACGCAGTGTATCGAGCCATTCGTCACGCCACACGCGAACCCGCTCACCGACGCGCTTGCGCGTGAGGGGATGCGACGCGTGGCGTCGGGGCTCGTCCGCGCGTACCGCGATGGCGGTGACGTGGAGGCGCGGCGCGACATGGCGATCGCGAGCCTGTGCGGCGGGCTCGCGCTGGCGAACGCGAAGCTCGGGGCGGTGCACGGGTTCGCGGCCCCGTTAGGCGGGATGTTTCCGATCCCGCACGGCGTGGCGTGCGCGCGGCTGCTCGCTCCGGTTGCGGAGGCCAACGTGCGGGCCCTTGGCGCCCGCGCACCAGGATCGCCGGTTCTCGCGCGATACGAGGAGATCGCGCGAGCCCTCACGGGCGATGCGAACGCTCGCGCCGGGGACGGGATAGCATGGCTGGCTGAGCTCGTCGAGGCGATGGCGATACCTCGGCTCGCGTCGTACGGAGTGGCGGACGACGACATTCCCCGGATCGTCGATCAGGCCCGCCGCGCCAGCAGCATGCAGGGGAATCCGATCACGCTCACCGACGAGGAGCTGGCGGAGGCCCTGCGCGTCGCACTGTAGGCTGCGAGAAAGGCACGAAACGGCCCGACGCATCGTGGCATGGAGTGGCCACGCGACCTGCGTTCCGGGCAAAGGTTCGTCGTGCCATCGAATCCCTGACAGGGTTTCGGGCCTTATCCCGATTCTTTTCGCGAGAGAGCCGCATATCGTCGCACGTCCGGCGATAGCACGCCGCAGCCAAGGACGGGGCGGTGGAGACGTCCGGTGCACAGCTGAGCCGATGGCGCCAGTTTCTGTTCTGGGCGCTCGTCGTCGTGTGGTTCAGCGAGATGCTGCTTTGGGGCCTTCGATCCCTCGCTGAAGGGTGGGGGACGAGCATCTGGCTCGTCCCGACTCCGGAAGATCCGGAGCTCGCAACTGCGCTCTACATGACGCGCGCGTTTCACGCCCCGGACAAGGCGGCGCTGGGCGTCCTGGCCGTGTTCGCGCTGAGATCACGCGATGCATTCGCGCGAACGGCCCTGTTCGCGTCGATGGCCCTGGTTCCCCCGCTCAACGTGGCGTTCCAGTTCCGCGCGCAGGGCTTTCCGGTGCAGCCGACGATGATAGGAACGACGCTCAGCATCCTCCTCTGGGTGTCGTTCTTTCTCTTCCCGGAACGCTCGGTGCAGCCGAAGCAGAACGAGGGGCGGACTTCATCGCGCTGGGACCGGTTCCGGTACACCTGGTTTTCACTCTACGCTGTGGTGCTCACGGCGCTCGGACTGCTCTCACTGTTTGCGCCGCGCACGCACCTCGCGCTCACGTTCCCCTGCTCTGAGGGTCTCCTCGCCGCCCACGAAGCGCAGCTGTCGCCACTCGTCATCAGCGACATGGGCATCGGCACTCACCTGATGGCCCTTGGAGTGGCGATGTGGTTCGCGACGGTGAGGGGCAGCACCAATCGGACGCTGCGACACGCGGCGACCTCGTCCGCCATCGTGCACACCGGTCTCATCTGCGCCCTCCCATTGCGACTCATCGCCGTGGAACTGGGCGGACGCTGTGCCGCGTCGTCGATCGCCATCGTGTTCCTTCCACTGCTTGTCGGCTGGCTCGTTTACGCCGCCATTGAATTCACGGAGGTCTTTCATCATGGACAAAACCGCGCACGAAAAGCGAGTGCATGACTTTCTCGCGCAGAAACGCATCGCTGTGGCCGGCGTGTCGCGCGACAACAGCCATCATCCCGTCGGCAACCTGATCTACCATCGTCTGAAGAAGACCGGGCACGATGTCGTCCCGGTCAATCCGCACATGGAGACGTTCGAGGGCGATCGCTGCTATGCCGATCTGCGCTCGATTCCGGGCGGCGTCGATGGCGTGGTGATCATCACACGACCCGAGGCCACCGAACGGATCGTCCGTGACTGCAATGAAGCGGGTGTGCGACGCG
This sequence comes from Gemmatimonadaceae bacterium, assembly GCA_035765135.1. GTDB lineage: Bacteria > Gemmatimonadota > Gemmatimonadetes > Gemmatimonadales > Gemmatimonadaceae > JAICNG01. The sequence goes on from DASTYE010000114.1 coordinate 15,076, forward strand.
TGTGGATGCACCAGTCCATGGCGAAAGGATCGAGTGTGTCCTCGGAGGCCGTCGAATACTGCCGCGAGCACGGGATCAGCGTGATTGCCGGCACGTGTCCGATGATGTACGGATCCGGCGTCGATTTCGGACACGCGTGCATGCGCTGGCTCATGGGGGTCACCGGCAAACTTCCCGCGTAGAGGAGGCCGCGATGATGAACCAGGCGCGCCGTAGCGCATGGATCGCGATGATCGTCGCCGACGCCGGTCTCCTTCTGTGGGGTGCCATGGCGGCTATCGCGCCAGAACATCTGATCGGCCCTGGCTCGCGGCCCATTCTAGCCGCGGGCTACGAGGGCTACAGCGCAAGCTCGTGGTCGCAGCTCGATTCCTCCGCGCGAGACTTCATGACCATTCTCTTTCGGATGTATGGCATCTATATCGTTGCGTTCGGTCTCATGGCGATCGCCATTGCGGCGACGGCATTCCGTCGAGGTGAGCGATGGACGTGGTGGGCACTTCTCGTCGGGAACACGATCGCCTACGTATCGGC
>DASTYE010000115.1:0-13607 GCA_035765135.1 Gemmatimonadaceae bacterium
GCATCGTTCACGATCGTCGGCGTGCTGGCGCTCACGGTGGTAGTGCCACGTGCGGAAGCGCAGTCCCAATCGCGCATCAAGCTGGGTGCGGCATTCGGCCCCGGCTGGGAGACGCGCGGTGCGGGCGGACCATCCGGGACGCATTTCGCGCTCAGCGCGACGCTGAACCGCGCGAGCTCACGAGTGAGCTACCGCCTCGAGACCATGCTCGATGATGATGAGGATGCGCGTCGTGGCGCCGAGTCGAGCATCAGGCTCCACCGCCATGCGACGTTCGCGCTCACCGTGAGCGCGGTGCGCCGTTTCTCGAAGCAGCCGCTCGGCGCCTACGCGATCGGCGGTGTCGGACTCTACCATCAGTGGAACGAGATGCTCCAGCGCGAGCCGGATGCGGCCGAGGAGCGCATGGGTCTCTGGTCGAACGCGCGCCCCGGCGTGAACGTCGGGCTGGGCTACACGTTCACGCTGCGCGGACAGGAGATGTTCATCGAGTCGCGCTACCACACCACCGGATTCAAGTCGCGGATTCCGATCTCGATCGGGGTGAGAATCTAGGAAGCTCGAGGGGCTCGGCTGCTCGGGGTGCTCAGCGATCTGAGCACCCTTTTTTTCGGCGTCGCTACAGGATGTACTTCCGGAGGTCCTCGTCCTCGACGATCGACCGCAGCCGGTCGCGCACGGTGCTCTCGTCGATGACGATGTGCTTCACCGGCCGATCGGGAAGCTCGTAGAGCACATCTTCCAGCAGCGTCGTCATCACGGTGTGCAGCCGCCGGGCGCCAATGTTCTCCATGCGCTCGTTCACCGTGGCCGCGATGCGCGCGACTTCACGGATTCCGTCGTCGCGGAAGTCGAGCTTCGCTCCCTCCGCCTCGACGAGCGCCACGTACTGTTTGATCAGCGCGTTCTCCGGCTCAGTGAGGATGCGCACGAAGTCGGCTTCGGTGAGTGGCTTCAGCTCCACCCGGATCGGGAAGCGTCCCTGCAGCTCGGGGATGAGATCGCTGGGCTTCGAGACGTGGAACGCTCCGGCCGCGACGAAGAGGACGTGGTCCGTCTTCACCATCCCGTACTTCGTCTGCACGTTGGACCCTTCGACGATCGGCAGGAGATCGCGCTGCACCCCCTCGCGTGACACGTCCGGTCCGTGGGACTGTCCGCGCTCGCCGGCGATCTTGTCGATCTCATCGAGAAAGATGATGCCGAGCTTCTCGACGCGCTCGAGCGCATCGGCGGTCACGTCTTCCTGATCGATGAGCTTGTCGAATTCCTGCTCGAGGAGAATGCGACGTGCCTCGGAGACTTTCACCGTGCGCTTCTTCTTCCGCTTCGGCAACATGTCCTGGATCATGTCGCTGAAGTTCTCCATCCCTTCGGCCGCGCCCTGCGGCACCATCATGTCGAACATCGGGCCGGGCGACTGCGTGACCTCGACCTCGACCTCTCGCCCCTCGAGCTGGCCATCGAGCAACAGCTGTTTCAGCTTCTCGCGAGTGCGACGGTAGCGCTCCCTCGCGCCATCGTCCTGCTCCGTCTGGACCTCGCCCGCGGCCGAGACCACGAACAGCGTCGGAGCTCCGCCGGCGGCCGCGGCCGGTTCCGGCTTGGCGGCGGGCGGCTGCTTTGCGTCCTGCGGAACGGGGAGCAGCAGGTCGAGCAGACGCTCCTCGACTTTCTCGTGCGCGAGGTCCTCGACCTCGGTCTCCCGTTCGGTGCGCACCATGTCGATGGCGCTGTCGACGAGATCCCGTACCATCGATTCCACGTCGCGGCCGACGTAGCCAACCTCGGTGAACTTCGATGCCTCGACCTTGATGAACGGCGCGCCGGCGAACTTGGCGAGCCGCCGGGCGATCTCGGTCTTTCCGACACCGGTTGGGCCGATGAGGATGATGTTGTTAGGCGAGATCTCGTCGCGGATCGAGTCGGGCGCCTGCTGGCGGCGCCACCGATTGCGCAGCGCGATCGCCACCGACTTCTTCGCGTCGCCCTGCCCGACGATGTATCGGTCGAGCTCGGCGACGATCTGCTTCGGTGTGAGATCCGCGAGACGCGCGACGGCGGCCTGGGTTCGCTTAGAGAGCATGCTCGAGAAAGACAATGAGGAATGAAGAATAAGGACCGAGGAATTCGATCTGGTGATTTCTCTAGAATCGAATTCCTCAGTCCTCGATCCTCATTCCTCGTTCATGGAAGTTCGAGTACCGTGATCTTCGAATTCGTGTAGATACAGATTTCCCCCGCGATTTCCAGAGCCTTCCGCACGATCTCGGGAGCGGTGAGCGACGAGTGCTCGCGGAGCGCGCGCGCGGCGGCGAGAGCGAACGGGCCGCCGGATCCGATGGCCAGGATGCCGTCGTCAGGCTCGATGACGTCGCCGGTTCCGGAGAGGACGAAGCCGTGCTCCTTGTCCACGACGGCGAGGAGCGCCTCGAGACGACGCAGCACGCGGTCGCTTCGCCAGTCCTTGGCGAGCTCGACGGCCGCCCGGGGCAGATTCTCGGGGAAGCGCTCGAGCTTCTCCTCGAACCGCTCGAACAGCGTGAACGCGTCGGCCGTCGAGCCCGCGAACCCCGCGAGGACTTTCCCGCCCTTGAGGGTTCGCACCTTCAGGGCGTTCGCCTTCATGACGGTCTCGCCGACGCTCACCTGGCCGTCGCCACCAAGCGCGACCCGGCCATCGCGCCTCACCGCGAGGATCGTGGTGGAACGAATACGTTGGGCTTTCGGCATTGGAGAAAGATAGCGCACCCCCGGGGACCACGGGGTCACGGGATCGAGGGGTTCACGGGGTCGAGGGCGCTGCCCCGGGCCCCGGGGCGCTACCTGATGCGGAGGCGGCGGGTCTCGCCTGGCGGGACGGACGTCCGAGGGGGCTCCGGCTCGATCTCCGGTGACACGCCCGCGACGAGATCGCCGGGGACGGCCGGCGTGGGGACCTCCCGGTCCACGTGCGTGCGGGCGCGGGGTCGCAGCGGCTGCGAGTCGCCCTCGGGACGCACGCCGGGCTCGGGGCCGAGCATGAACGCCTTCACGTAGCCCCAGTTGAGGTACACGCCGACGCCGAACGCGACGACCCCGAGAATGACGGCGAGCGTGCCGTACCGCCAGACGTCGCGCCCGAAGAGCGCCGCCGCGACGAACAGCGTTCCGACGCCAATCGCGACCTGGCCGCCGGGGTGCCGTGGCGGCCGGGTCCGCTTGCGCCGGTCGGCACCCTGGTGCGGTTGCTCATGCAGCAGGGCATCGGCGATGAGGGCCACGCCGGCCACGACGAAGAGGAGGCCGAGTAGGATCGGGAAATGCTCGAGTCGCATCGTGCGGGGGTGTAGTGCAAAGTTGGTTCCTCGACTGCGGGGCCTGGGGCCAAGGGCCAAGGGGAGGGTCACGGGTCGCAGAGGTACCGTACACCCTTCACCCTCCCCTTGGCCCCTGGCCCTTGGCCCTTGGCCCGCTCTTACGCTCGGGGATGTGCCTTACGATAGACCTCCTTCAGCCGCTCGACGCTCACGTGGGTGTAGATCTGCGTCGTCGACACCGAGGCGTGGCCGAGGAGCTCCTGGACTGCGCGCAGGTCGGCGCCGGCATCGAGGAGGTGGGTCGCGAACGTGTGCCGGAGCGAGTGCACCGACAGCCCGGCGTCTTCGTCCAGCTGGCGGAGAAACCGTGTCACCGCATTCTGGATCGCGCGCACGGAGATTCGTTTTCCCGAGCGGCTCAGGAAATACGCCCTCCGGTCTCCGCGGGCCCCGACGTCGCGGAGCAGCTCGTCGCGCTTCGCCTCGTAGTTGCGAAGGGCGAGCTGCGCGTGATCCCCGACGGGGACGATGCGCTCCTTCCTCCCCTTCCCGCGCACTTTCACCTGCTGCGACACCAGGTCGAGATCGACCCGGTTGATGCCGCGCAGCTCCGAAAGCCGCATGCCGGTGGAATAGAACAGCTCGAGGATCGCGAGATTCCTGACGTCGGCGAATCGGCCTTCCCATGCGCGCGTCTCCGCCATCTGGAAAAGCAGTCCGATCTGCGCCCGGTCGAGATATCCCGGCAGATGCTTCTCCAGCTTCGGCGTCCCCACACCACGCGCGGGGTTCGCCTCGACCTCCTCGGCGCGGTGAAGGAACTTGTAGAAGGATCGCACCGCCGAGAGGGTGCGCGCGATCGAGCGCTTGCCGAGCCCCGATCTCGTTAGGTGCGCCATGAAGCCGCGGATGGCGAGGCGATCGATGCCGCCCCAGCTCCATTCGCCCGCGCCGTAATAAGTGGAAAGGAACTCGGTGAACGCCCACAGGTCGCGCGAGTACGCCTTGACGGTGTGCGGCGAGACGTCGCGCTCCTTGGCGAGATGGGTGAGGAAGTCGTGAAGCGGGCCACTCAACATGCTCACCGGGTCACGGGTGCAAGCCCATTCCACCACGCGCCCAGATCTCGAAGCGCGCGCCCCGCCAGCATCTCGCGCTTCTTTCGCTTGTCGCGCACCGGCTCCGCGAGATCATCGAGCAGGCCGAAATTCGCGTTCATCGGCTGGAAATGGCGAGGATCGGCCTCGCGGAGATACCGATACAGCGCGCCGAGCATCGTGGTCGGCGGCGGAACCACCGGGTCCTCACCGCCGACCAGGCGCGCGAGGTTGATTCCGGCGAGCAGACCGGTGGCGCTGCTCTCGGTGTAGCCCTCGACGCCGGTGAGCTGTCCCGCGAACAGGACCTGTGGGTCGTCGCGCAGCGACAGATGCGGCGAGAGCGACGCTGGTGAGTTGAGGTACGAGTTTCGGTGAATCGAGCCGTAGCGCAGAAACTCCGCGTCGGCAAGCCCCGGGATCATGCGGAACACCCGCTGCTGCTCGGGCATGCGCATGCGCGTCTGGCATCCGACGAGGTTCCACATGCGCCCCGCGCGGTCTTCCATGCGGAGCTGCACCACCGCATATGGCTCCCGACCGGTCCGGGGATCGCGCAGGCCAACCGGTTTCATCGGCCCGAAGCGCAGCGTGTCGCGCCCGCGTCGCGCCATCTCCTCGATAGGCATGCACCCCTCGAAGTACGGCACCGCGTCGAACTCGTGACCGTGATGCTGATCGGCCGTCGTCAGCGCGTCGATGAAGCCCTCGTATGCCTCACGAGTGATCGGGCAGTTGATGTAGGCGCCCTCGGCGACGTCCTCCATCGTCTCGCGGCCGTACCTCGAGGCGCGCCACACGAGCGATTCGTCGATCGACTCCGCGGCGACGATGGGAGCAATGGCGTCGTAGAAGGCAAGCGACTCCACACCGAGCCGCGCGCGAATGGCCGCGGCGAGCGCGTCCGAGGTGAGCGGGCCGGTCGCGACGATTCCTGGCGAGGGGAGGCCGGTCACTTCCTCGCGCACGAGGTGAATGCGCGGGTGCGATGAGACACGCTCGTGCACGGCGGCGGAGAAGACGTCCCGATCGACGGCCAGCGCACTTCCGCCCGGGACCCGCGCCTCGTCGGCCGCCTGGAGGATGACCGATCCCATCGCCCGCATCTCGGCCTTGAGAAGCCCGTGCGCGTTCGTGAGCTCGGTGCTCTTGAAGGTGTTCGAGCACACCAGCTCCGCGAGGCGACCCGTCTTGTGCGCCGGCGTCCCGCACACCGGACGCATCTCGTGCAGCACGACGTCAACGCCGCGCTCGGCGAGCTGAAAGGCGGCTTCGGAGCCCGCGAGGCCGCCGCCGACGACGTGAACGCGCAAATGAGGAAGGAAGAATGAGGACCGAGGAATTCCCAATTGAAAATGGGCGGCACCCCTTCGGGACGCCACCCATTTCCTCGGTCCTGAGTCCTCGTTCCTCATTCGGTCAGACTGCCACCGCTTCCTCCGGCTGTCCGACCACGTCCCACTCGTTGCCGCATTTCAGACATTTGCGGAATTCGCCGCGCGCCTTCGTGCTCTTCGACTCCGCGCCCTCGAATCCGCACTCGGGGCACTTCTCGGCCACCGGACGATTCCAGGAGACGAAGTCGCAGGCTGGATAGTTCGCGCAGCCGAAGAAGATCTTCCCGCGCCGCGAGCGACGCTCCGTGAGATCGCCGGCGTCCTTGGGACACTTCACACCGAGTGGAACCGGGCGCGTGTGCTTGCACTCGGGATAACGGCTGCAGGCCATGAAGCGCCCATACCGCCCGTGCTTGATCAGCATCGGGGCACCGCACTCGCGGCACACCTCGTTGGTCGGCTCGTCGGGCTTCTTGTCCGTCGTCAGGCGGCGCGTGTACCGGCACTCGGGGTAGTTCTCGCACGCGATGAACGGCCCGAACCGGCCGCTGCGGGCAATGAGACGGCCCCCATCCTCCGGGCACTTCTCCTTGGCGAGCCCGCCGAGGTCGTGCGCGTCGGCGATCATCTTCTCGGGATCGGCGGTCTTCAGTGCCGACGAGAACGGCTCCCAGAACTCCTCGAGCACGCGCTGCCAACCGAGCCGCCCCTCCTCGATCTTGTCGAGCTCCTCCTCCATCTCCGACGTGAACTTGACGTTGAAGATGTCGGGGAACTGCTTGACCATCACACGCTCGACCTTCTCACCGAGCTCCGTCGGGAAGAAGCGACGCTGCTCGAGCCGAACGTACTGCTTGTCGGTGAGCGTCGAGATGATCTGCGCGTAGGTGGACGGACGCCCAATCCCGAGGCGTTCCAGCTCCTTGACCAGGCTCGCCTCGCTGAAGCGCGGCGGCGGCTCGGTGAAGTGCTGATTGGGAACGATCTCGCGCACCGGGACTTTCTCCCCGCGCTCGAGCACCGGCAGTGGCTGCTCATCCTCGAGGGCGCGCCCTTCACCTTCCTCGTGCGCCTCACGATAGAGGGCGAGGTAGCCGGAGAACTTGATGACGCTCCCCGTGGACCGGAAATGGTACGCACGCCCTCCGTCCTCGAGGTGATACTCCACCGTGGTTGTGTCGAAAACGGCCGGCGCCATCTGCGATGCCATGAAGCGCTGCCAGATCAGCTGATAGAGCTTGAACTGATCGGCATCGAGGTAGCGGCGGATGTGCTCGGGGTGGCGGGTCGGATCCGTGGGACGCACCGCTTCGTGTGCGTCCTGCGTGTTCGCCTGCTTCGAGTTTCCATAGAATCGCGGAGCATCCGCCAGGAACTCAGCGCCAAAGAGCACCTTCAGGTGATCGCGCGCCTGGAGCGCGGCGCTCGGCGCAACGCGCGTGGAGTCGGTGCGCATGTAGGTGATGAGACCGACCGTCTCATCGCCCAGTTCGATGCCCTCGTACAGGTCCTGCGCGACGCGCATCGTCCGCTTGGACCCAAAGCCGAGCTTCTTCGCGGCTTCCTGCTGCAGCGTGCTCGTCGTGAACGGCGCGGCGGGATTCTTCCGGCGCTCGCGACGCTTGACATCGCTGACCGGGAAAAGACCAACAGCCGAACGAGAACCGAGGACTGGGGAATTCGCTGCCTCCCGCTTCGCCAGCGCCGTCACGGCGGTGACGATGTCCTTCGCGGTCTTCTCGTTAGGGATTTCCGGCTTCTTGCCATCGAGATGATGAAGACGGGCGGTGAACTGCTGGCCGTCCTTCTCGAGCTGCGCCTCGATGCTCCAGTATTCGACGGCGGTGAAGGCGCGGATGTCCCGCTCGCGCTCGACGATGAGCCGGAGCGCTACCGTTTGCACGCGGCCCGCCGAGAGCCCGGTCTTGACCGTCTTCCAGAGAAGCGGCGACGCCTTGTAACCGACGAGGCGATCGAGGACCCGCCGCGCCTGCTGCGCTTCGACCTTCTTCTCGTCGATCACCCCTGCGCTCGCGATGGCGCGCTGCACAGCGTCCTTGGTGATCTCGTGGAAGAGCACGCGCCGGATCGGCGCGCCGCCGCGCCGCCGAATCTGCTCGGCGACATGCCAGGCAATCGCTTCGCCTTCGCGGTCGGGGTCGGTCGCGAGGAATATCTCGCGAGCGCCCTTCGCGGCGGTCTTCAGATCGGCGAGTGTCTTCTCTTTCCCGGCGATGGTGACGTACTCGGGAACGAACCCGGATTCGATGTCGATGCCCAGCTTCTTCTGTGGCAGATCGCGAACGTGTCCGACCGTCGCCTTTACTCGATAGGCACGACCGAGATACTTGCCGATGGTCTTTGCCTTGGCCGGCGACTCGACGATGACGAGCGATGCCCCGGTGCCAGGTGCGGCGTCCACTGCCTCGACAATCGGTGGAGCTGATTTCGTTTGCCGTCGGGAGACTTTCCGCGCTGCCACTGGCGCCTTCGCTCCAGGCCGTCGGCTCGGCTTCGCGACGGGAGGCGTTGTCGGGGCAGGTGTTGCTGCCGCGGCCTTCCGGGCGGGAGCGCCTTTCTCAGCCGATGCCTTGGCGCGGGCGCCCTTCGACCCCTTGGATCCCTTCGATCCCTTCGACCCCTTCGCCTTCATCAATGCACCCGATCGGCGCCGGGGCCGTCGGTGTCATCGATCACTCCCACACCCTCCAGGAGCAACCGGAGGTCATCGAGCGCGATGCGCCCGTCAATGTGCGTGAGCGCGCGCTCGATCACCTGCTCGAGCTCGGGAGCGCTCAGCGCACCCGATCCCTTCAGTTGAAGCAGACGTCCCCACGCCTCGGGAGCAAAGCGTCCCTGCTCGTGAGGCCCCATTACGCGGAAAGTCATTCTGTGCGCGGTAGTGTCGAGAGAGTCAGAAGGGTTGGGCTCGATCGCCCAACCCTGCGGGCCGATCCGTCCGGTGGCATCACCGAAACGGGATGCGCGTCATCTTCCGAGCGCATCTAATGATAGATGTAATACAGGATCGGCAACGAAGGGTTTCAACCTATGCGGCACCCCTCCGCGGGGCAAGCATCGCGACCTTTTCGATAACCTGTTGTGCGCTCATGCGTTCCGTGTCGATTACCTCATCGGCGCGCTCGTAGGCGCCACCCCGCTCGAGGAGGAGACGTCGCAATTCTCCCAGTGGGTCGGGGCGCACCAGAAGCGGCCGGCTCGTCCGCGAGGCGCCCATCCGCTTGAGCGCTGTCTCCGGCTTCGCTTTGAGGTAAATGATCCTGGCGCGCGGGCGCAGAGCCCTGACCGCGTCCGCGTTGGTGATCCATCCGCCGCCGGGAGAGACGATGAGGCCGCCGATCTCGGCCAGCTCCAGTGTCACCGCCTGCTCGCGCTCGCGGAAATACGGCTCTCCCTTCTCGGCGAAGATCGTGGCGATGTCGGATCCCTCGCGCCGTTCGATCTCGTGATCGAGGTCGAGGAAGGCGCGGCCGAGGCGGGTGGCCACGCCCTGACCGACCGTCGTCTTCCCACATCCAGGGAGACCGACCAGGACCAGGTGCCGCTCAGTCCTGCTGCCGGCCCAATCGGGCGGCAACGTCAGAAACGTATGAGTCATGGTTCCTCCGCGTCTCGGCGAGCGAATCGCCGCCGAACTTCTCGAGGAACGCCTGCGCGACCACGAACGCCACCATTGCCTCCGCAATGACGCCCATCGCCGGAACGGCGGTCACATCACTCCGCTCGGCGACCGCCTCGGTCCGGCCGCCTGAGTCCAGATCCACTGTACCTAGAGGACGCATCAGTGTGCTGATTGGCTTCATCGCCACCCGAAGAACGAGCGGTTCCCCGGTGGTCATCCCACCTTCGAGACCTCCCGCCCGGTTGGTCTGACGCCGCACGTGTCCGGTACGGGGACTTTCGGGTGCGGGGACGATCTCGTCGTGCACCTCGGATCCAGGGCGCCGCGCGGCCCCGAAGCCGAGACCGATCTCCACGCCCTTCACCGCCGGGATGGACATGATAGCGGCCGCGAGGCGGCCGTCGAGCTTTCGATCCCAGGAGACGTGCGAGCCCAGCCCAACGGGAATGCCATCACACACGACCTCACAAATTCCGCCTAACGTGTTCCCCTCGCGTTTCGCGACATCGATGCGCGCGATCATCTCGCGCTCGGCGTCGGCATCCAGCGTTCGCAAGGGAGACTCGTCGACCGCGGCGGCGAGGTCGGTCGGCATCACGTCGGGGCGCCGGGCATCCACCCCACCCAGGTGCACGACGTGGCTCCCAACCCGGATGCCGAACTCGTCGAGCAGACGCTTGCAGACGGCGGCCGCCGCGACGCGCGCCGTGGTCTCGCGCGCCGAGGCGCGCTCGAGGATGTCACGCGCATCGTCGCGGGCATACTTCAGCAGACCGGTGAGGTCGGCGTGTCCGGGGCGCGGCCGCCTAACGGCCCGGCGACGCAGCGCCGGATCGGCCTCCTGCGGCGCGGGGTCCATGATCTCCCGCCATGTCTCCCAATCGCGATTGCGGATGAGCATGGCGATCGGTGATCCGAGCGTCTCCCCGGCGCGCACTCCGGAAAGGAACTCGATGGCATCCCGCTCGATCTGCATACGGCGCCCGCGTCCATAGCCCGCCTGACGACGGGTGAGCTCGGCGTTCACGTGCTCGGCGAGCAGGGTGAGGCCGGCGGGAATTCCCTCCAGGACGCTAATGAGCGCGGGTCCGTGGGATTCGCCGGCCGTAGTGAAGCGGAGCATGGCTGGAAGTTGCTGGAGGAGGGAGGGAAGAGGGAGGGTCAATCGCTCTTCGGTCGTTGTGAGGTTGGGAGGGAACAGACTGAGGGGTGAGGGAAGAGTTAACGAGGTTGGAGCCACTTCAGGGAAGCGGGAAGCGGGAAGGGGGAAGAGGGGACGGGCACCTGATACAAGGCCCCCACTTCCCTCTTCCCCCTTCCCGCTTCCCTTCGAGTCCCTCTTGCCTCGTTAACTCTTCCCTCGATCTCCCAGCTCTTCCCTCCAGCCTGCAGTCGCTCTCCCCTCTCGCCTCACGGAAGTTGACAGGTGGAGTTGATCACGTTGGTCAATGCCACCGTGATTACCCCTCGGGCCGTCGCGCCAACCAGCACGACCTGCCCGCCCCGCACCGACGCCTTGATCGGACCAATCACCGGGTCGCGAACGGGCACGCAGGCGACGCGCCGGTACTCCCACGTATCGTAGACTTCGATCTCCGGCTGGAGCGAGGCCGAGAAGGCGAGACGTTCCGTCGGCAGCGTGGAGCCCGGCAGGTTCGGATCGCCACCGCCGTAGTTCAGCGGGTGGAAGTCGAAGCCGGCGTTCGTTCCGTTGACCTCGAGTAGCCCCTGGAGGCGCAGCTGTGGGTCAATGAGGTAGACCGAGTCGGCACGGATCGCCGAGATCTGCCCGTCGAAGTTGATGCTGACGCCGAGAATGCGGGCCGATGTGTTGGCCACGTAGTCGGTGACGTCGAGCGCGCGCGAGATACCGGAGTCTGCGACCGGCACCGTCAACACGTAACCCGGGTGAGAGAAGTTGCTTCGCTTCATCCCGAGGCTCGCGTCGTAGGCGATTGCCCGGGCGTTCCTCGTGACATCGTCACCAATGACGCGCCCGCCCTCACCCATGATCGCCCGGCGGAAGTTCGCCGAGTTGCGCACGTACGTCGTGTCGCGGAACGCCAGCTCGGGAATGCGAATGACGTTGGCGACGAGCGTCGTCCCGAAAACAGGGTGCGTCGCGTTCTGCAGGAACGGTACGAGCGTGCTGTCGGGATGACCGATCATCATGCCGCCCGCATCCATGGCGCCGAGGCGCTGGATCTCCAGTGTGTCCGCACGCCGATCGCCCTGGCCATTGGCCTGCTGCCAGAAGAAGTGGCTCTGACGGCGCGTGAGGTTCTCCCACCGAAGCGTCCCGTTGTTCTTGTCGAACGGTGTGCTCTGCCCGAGCGTCGGCGACGTCGAGTACACCGCGATCACTTCGTTACAGAGTGAGTTCGGGCTGGTGGCACCGTTGCAGACCGCGCCGAGCCACTGCGGCCGGTCACTGAAGTCGTACCGGGTGCGCACCTGCGTGAGCTGGCCGGTTTCCTCCGACAGCTTCGCCGTGATCGTGTAAAGAATGATGTTCGGTAGCGGGTAGCGGTATACCTCGAGCCCGCTGTCGTTCGGGTCCGCGCGGTTCACGCGGACGTAGCTGATCGATGTTCCACCGTTATTCGCCACGAGCACGGTGTCGCCCTGTCCATAGCGAGGTACGGTGACATCGCCGCGGTCTCTCGGCCACGCCGCGATACCCCACGGACGCGAGCCGACACGCACCGGCGCCTTGAACGTCGAGTCGCCGAGGTAGAAGACTTCGAGCTGATTGCGCGTGATGTTCGAGAGGTAAAGCTTGTCACTCGGCTGGTGATACAACGCGTCGGCCACGAGGCCACCGAGCGGGAGGGGCCGCGTGCTGCCGGCCACCACCGTGACGGTATCCACCCGAATGACGCCCGCCACACGCGCCGAATCGCTCGTCCCGGCCGAGTTGCGCGCGAAGGCCCTAACGAGCACGCGGCTCGGGTACGATGGCACGTTCAGGCGCATCGAGAACGTGTTGCGAAGCGAGGTGATCTGCCCGCTCGACGTCACCGAATCCCGTCCGACGACCGTTCCATCGAGGAGGCGGACATCGTAGCCGAGCATCGAGATGCCGGCCGGGTCGTTCGCGGTCACGAAGATGGTGTCGGTGACCTCGATACGGGTGTTGAGACCGAAGTTCACTGTCGGACGCGTTCCCGCGCCGGCAGCCGGGATCACCTGGAGGGTGACGGGATTACCGACGAAGCGCTGCCGCTGGAGCGAATCAATGAGGAACGGCTGCAGCGTGAGCGGACCCGGAGTCGCGTTGGCCGGAATCGTGAGCGTATCGACGGAGGTGCGATCGACCAGGAGAGGCGGACCGTAGACCACCGAGTCGACCCCGGTCACCGCACCAGTCGCGATGTAGCCGAGCGACCGGATCTTGAGCTCGCTCGTGCCGCTGATGGTGATGAGGACCTGGCGTCCCACCACGGCCGCATCGGCCGCGGTCGGTGAGACGATCTGCACGACCGCCGGCGCGTACCCGCCGACCGTGAGCGTGAGCGTATCGGGCGCCGAGACGTTTCGCGCGCCGTCAGTCGCTGTTCCAATCAGGGTGATCGACGTGCCGGGCTGCACCGTCGATGGAATGTTCAAGGTGAACGGAATCGTCTGCCGCGTCTGGTTCACGTAGAAGGCAGTGTCGATCACGCCGGTAATGCCACCGGAGACGAGGATCCGCATCGACTTGACGCCGAGATTGTCGGCGGCGTCGGCGCGAAACGCGATCGAGCTGTCGTTCGGCGCGTCGACGGGAATCAGGATGAAGCTTGGCGCATTCACGTCGCCGAGCGTGCCCGAGGGCTGTTGCTCGGCGCACGCGGCCACCGCGAGGGCGGTCACGAGTGCGCCAAGGGCGACTCCGCGGTGGCGGAGCATGCTTTTCATGGTGGTCATGGCGTGATCAGGATCGCATCAGCGGCCGCGGGGCGGCGCGATGCTCTCTCCCTCGTCGATAATGTGGGGCGTGACCAGGATCAGCAGGTCGCGCTTCTCTTCACGAGTCGTGGTCTGCCCGAAGAGCTTTCCGATGAGCGGCAGGTCCACGAGTATCGGAATGCCGACCTTCGACACCGTGACTTCGGTGACGGTGAGTCCGCCGATCACCGCCGTCTCGCCATCGGCGACGAGGAGCTGGTTGTCGGCACGCTGCTTCTGGAACGTGAAGCCGAGGTCCGACGCCGCCGCCTGGAGGTTGGAGCGCTCCGAGTGCAGCGTC
>DASTYE010000116.1:0-38225 GCA_035765135.1 Gemmatimonadaceae bacterium
GACGGTGCAGCTGCCGGAGGGGACGGAGATGGTGATGCCGGGGGACAACGTGCAGATGGAGATCGAGCTGATCACGCCGATCGCCATGGACGAGGGGCTGCGCTTCGCGATTCGCGAGGGGGGCAGGACGGTCGGCGCCGGTGTCGTGACGAAGATCATCAAATGAGGTGATCGAGGTCGCCAAGGTCGTCGAGGTCGTCAAGGCCACCTCGATCACCTCGACGACCTCGACGACCTCGATTTCCTTTTTCGAGAACTCCAATGGCAGGCAGAATCCGAATCCGTCTCAAGGCGTTCGACCACGCGGTGATCGATCAGGCATCGGCCGACATCGTTCGCACGGCGGAGAAGACGGGCGCGCAGGTGTCGGGACCGATCCCACTGCCGACGAAGACGCAGCGCTGGACGGTGCTGCGGTCGCCGCACGTGGACAAGAAGTCGCGCGAGCAGTTCGAGCTGAAGACGCACAAGCGCGTCATCGACATTCTCGATTCACGCGCGCAAACCGTGGACGCGCTGACGAAGCTCGATTTGCCAGCCGGCGTGGACGTCGAGATCAAGGTCGAGTGAACCCATGATCGGAATCATTGGCAAGAAGCTGGGGATGACCCAGATCTTCAACGAGACGGGACAGCAGATCCCGGTGACCGTGGTCGAGGCCCCGCCGAATCCGGTGGTGTTCGTGAACGAGAAGGAGCGGATGGGATACGCGTCCGTTCAGCTCGGGTACGGACAGCAGCGCACGCGTCGCGATTCGAAGTCCAACGAGCGCACGCCGCGTGGACGGCGCGCATCGAAGGCCGAGGTGGGACACGCCGCGAAGGCGGGTCTCGAGGCGCCGCCCGCGGTGCTTCGCAGCTTCCGCATCGATGATGCACCAGGGAAGAAGGCGGAGCTCCCGGCGTACAAGATCGGCGACGTGGTGAAGGTCGACATCTTCGCGCCCGGCGAGAAGGTGAAAGTCACCGGAACGTCGAAGGGTCGCGGATTCCAGGGCGTGGTGAAGCGCTACGGGATCGGCGGCGGGCCGAACACGCACGGTAACACCAAGCACCGTCGGCCGGGCTCGATCGGTCCCGGCACGGACCCGTCGCGCGTGATCAAGGGCAAGAAGATGCCCGGCCATCATGGGGCGGCGCAGCACACGCAAACGAACCTTCGCGTCGAGAAGATCGACGTGGAGCGGAATCTCATCTATCTCCGCGGCGCGGTAGCCGGTCCCACCAACGGGATCCTGCTCGTCCGCAAGCAGGGCTGATCGAATGGCCGAGACCGAAACTCTGAACGCCGCCGCGTACACGGCGTTAGGCACCGAGCGGGAGCGCGTGGCGCTGCCGGGCGAGGTGTTCGATGGCACCGTCAACATGCCGGTGCTGCACCAGGCGGTGAAGGCGTTCCTCGCGAACCAGCGGCAGGGCACGGCGGCGACGAAGATCCGCAAGTATGTCATCGGCGGAAACCAGAAGCCGTGGAAGCAGAAGGGTACCGGCCGTGCACGGCAGGGATCGATTCGCGCACCGCACTGGGTAGGTGGTGGAACGGTCTTCGGGCCGCAGCCGCGCAGCTACCGCCAGGACGTGCCGCGTCAGGTGAAGGCGCTGGCGCGGAAGAGCGCCTTCAACGCGCGCGCTCGTGAGGACGCGCTGCTCGTCGTCGATCGCTTCGAGCTCGATGCGCCGAAGACGAAGCGCATCGCGGCACTGCTCGACCGGCTCGATCTCGGCGGCCGCAAGGTGCTCATCCTGACGAACGGCCTGAACCAGAACGTGTACCTGAGCGCGCGAAACATTCCCGACGTGCAGGTCATGCCGTACGGCGATGTCTCCGCGTACCATCTGCTCTGGTCGGATGTGGTGCTGGTCGAAGGCGGCGCGCTCGGGCAGGAGCTGGAGCCGATCGCCGAGACGGAGCCGGCGGAGCGCAAGCGTCGGCCGGCGAAGAAGGCGCGTCCGGCCAGGGAGGAGCGCGAGGCGAAGGCTCCAGCGGCACGCAAGAAGACGGCGCGAAAGGCGGCGAAGCCAGCTGCACGGAAAGCGGCCACGAAGAGTGCGCGTAAGGCGGCGAAGCCCGCGGCGCGCAAGAAGGCCGCGCCGAAGAAGAAGGGCGGCGACAAGAAGAAGGGGAAGTAAGCCATGGCGACCATTCACGAGATCGTGGTCCGTCCGGTGATCACGGAAAAAAGCTCGGCCGCGTTCCACGAGCGCCAGGAGTACACGTTCGAGGTGCATCCGAAGGCCACGAAGCCCGCGATCAAGCAGGCGATCGAGCAGCTCTTCGGAGTGCACGTCGAAGGCGTGTGGACGTCGAACCGCCGCGGCAAGACGCGCCGGGTCGGCAAGAGCGTCGGCTCGCGCAACAATTGGAAGAAAGCGATCGTGCGCCTCCGTGAGGGGGAGACGATCGAGGAAATCTTCGAGGGCTGACATGCCAACGCGTCAATTCAAACCAGTCACGAGCGGGTCGCGCTTTCGCTCGGTCTCCGATTTCGCGGAGATCACGCGCGCCACGCCCGAGAAGTCGCTCACCGAGCCGCTGAAGAAGTCGGGAGGCCGTGACAACCACGGTCACATCTCGATGCGGCGGCGCGGAGGCGGCCACAAGCGCAAGTACCGCGTGATCGACTTCAAGCGCAACAAGCACGGGGTCAGCGCCGTGGTGCGCGAGATCGAGTACGACCCGAACCGCTCGGCGCGCATCGCGCTCGTCGAATACGGGGACGGGGAGAAGCGCTACATCCTGCATCCGAAGGGGTTGTCGGTCGGCGACACGATCTCGTCGGGACCGGGGGCGGACATTCGGACCGGGAATGCATTGCCGCTCCGTGAGATTCCGCTCGGCACGGCCGTGCATAACGTGGAGCTTCGGATCGGGCGTGGCGGGCAGCTGGCGCGCTCAGCGGGCACGAGCCTCCAGGTCGTCGCGAAGGAAGGCGAATACGTGACGCTGAAGATGCCGTCGACCGAAGTGCGGCTGGTGCACGGCAACTGTCTGGCGACGATCGGTGAGGTCGGCAACGCCGAGCACGAGCTGCAGTCGCACGGGAAGGCCGGCAAGACGCGGTGGCTGGGTCGCCGTCCGAAGGTGCGTGGCGAGGTGATGAACCCCGTCGACCACCCGCACGGTGGACGCACGCGTGGCGGACGCAACGTCGTCAGCCCGTGGGGCAAGAAGGAAGGCGTGAAGACGCGAAACAAGAAGAAGTCGTCGCAGCGGCTGATCGTGCGCGGACGCCGGCGCGGCAAGGCGACCGTCAGCTGACCGCCCGACCGCTACACATCTTTTTTCGAGATCTGTCTCAATGGGACGCAGCGTAAAGAAGGGACCATTCGTTCAGGAGTCGCTCCTCAAGCGGGTGCGCTCGATGAACGACCGCAACGAGAAGCGCGTGATGAAGACCTGGTCGCGGGCGAGCACGATCACGCCGGACTTCGTCGGTCACACGTTCGCGGTGCATAACGGGAACAAGTTCATCCCGGTGTACGTGACCGAGAACATGGTCGGCCATCGCCTGGGCGAGTTCGCCCCGACGCGGCTGTTCCGCGGCCACACCGGTGCCAACAAGGTGGACAAGAAGGCGACGCCAGCAGCGACGCCCGCCGTGGCGGCGCCGCCGGCCAAGGGAGGGAAGCCCGCATGACGGACGTGCGCGCCTTTCAGCGGACGACGCGGCAGTCGCCCTACAAGATGCGGCTGGTCATCGACCAGATCCGTGGCAAGGATGTGAACGAGGCGCTGGCGCTGCTGGCGTTCTCGAAGAAGCACGCCGCCAAGCAGATCGAGAAGACGCTCAAGTCGGCGGTGGCGAATGCCGAGTTCAAGGCCCGTGAGGCGGGCGAGCCGCTCGACACCGATCGGCTGTACGTGAAGCACGCGATCGTCAACGAGGGGCCGAAGCTCAAGCGGTTCATGCCGGCAGCGATGGGCCGCGCGACCCCTATTCAAAAGCGGACGAGCCACGTTGAAATCGTGGTCGCCGAGCGAGGCGAAGACTAATGGGTCAGAAGACGCATCCGGTGGGGTTCCGTCTCGGGATCACGAAGCTGCATCGGTCCCGGTGGTACGCGAACCGCGAATTCCCGGCGCTGCTCAAGGAAGACGAGCTGCTGCGCAAATACCTCAAGGCCCGCCTCGGGCACGCGGCGATCGCCGACATCCAGATCGAGCGCAAGCCGGGCAAGGTCGTAGTGACGATCCACACCGGCCGCCCTGGCGTCGTGATCGGGAAGAAGGGCGCCGAGGTCGACAAGCTGCGCGACGAGCTCGCGAAGTTGAGCGGCAAGGAGGTCGGCATCA
Source organism: Gemmatimonadaceae bacterium (assembly GCA_035765135.1). GTDB lineage: Bacteria > Gemmatimonadota > Gemmatimonadetes > Gemmatimonadales > Gemmatimonadaceae > JAICNG01. Next base: position 4,294 of record DASTYE010000116.1, read on the forward strand.
ACGTCGAGGAAATCAAGCGTCCCGAGCTCGACGCGCAGCTCGTCGCCGATCAGGTCGCCGCGCAGCTCGCGCAGCGCATCTCGTTCCGTCGCGCCATGAAGCGCGCGGTCCAGAGCGCCATGCGCATGGGTGCGCAGGGGATCAAGATCAAGACGGGCGGCCGTCTGGGTGGCGCCGAGATCGCGCGCGTCGAAGGCTATCACGAGGGGCGGGTGCCGCTGCACACGCTCCGCGCCGACATCGACTACGCGACGTCGACCGCGAAGACCACCTTCGGCACGATTGGGGTGAAGGTGTGGATCTTCAAGGGCGAGGTCGTGGAAGATCGCCGCGGCAACACGTACTCGACCGGCCTCTGAGGATCGAGCGATGCTGAGTCCGAAGCGCGTAAAGTTCCGCAAGATGTTCAAGGGGCGCACCAAGGGGATGGCGACCCGGGGCGCCGAGATCTCGTTCGGGCACTACGGCTTGCAGGCGGTGGAGCCGGGGTGGGTGTCGAACCGGCAAATCGAAGCCGCGCGTGTGGCCCTAACGAGACACATCAAGCGTGGCGGGAAGGTGTGGATTCGCATTTTCCCGGACAAGCCGATCACCAAGAAGCCGGCGGAGACCCGCATGGGGAAAGGCAAAGGCTCCCCCGAAGGATGGGTCGCCGTGGTGAAGCCCGGCCGCGTGATGTTCGAGCTGGAAGGGGTCGATCGGAAGACGGCCGAGATCGCGATGGCGCTGGCCGCCGCGAAGCTGGGCGTGAAGTCCAAGTTCGTCGTTCGCGAGGAGGCGCGCACCGATGCAGCCCACTGAGGTTCGGGAGCTCAACGATCAGGAGCTCGAGGCGAGGATCGCCGAGCTGCAGGAAGAGCGCTTCCGGTTGCGTCTGCGCGCTGCGACCCAACCGCTGGAGCAGCCGCACCGGCTTCGTGACCTGCGCAAGGACATCGCGCGCATGAAGACCGTGTTGACGGAGAGGCGAATGGGAAAGGGGTCGGAGGGATCAACGGGATCGAAGGGATCAACGGGCGCGAGGAAACCGGCCCCCAGGGCCTCCAAGGCGAAGCGGGGAACCGCGCGCCGTGGCCGTTAGTCAGGAGCGATCAGGCACATGGCCGAGACGATGAAGAACGAAGGGACCACGACACGCGGCGCGCGGAAGACGCGCGTGGGCGTCGTCGTGAGCGACAAGATGCAGAAGACGGTCGTCGTCGCGATCGAGCGTCGGTTCCCGCACCCGCTGTACGGGAAGATGGTGACGCGGACGAAGCGGCTGAAGGCGCATGACGAGGAGAATTCCGCCAAGGTCGGCGATCGGGTGCGGATCATGGAGACGCGCCCGCTGTCGAAGGACAAGCGCTGGCGCATCGTCGAGATCATCGAACGCGCTCGCTAAGGGAGACGAGCCATGATTCAGCAGGAGTCGGTGGTCAAGGTGGCGGACAACTCGGGCGCGAAGCGCGCGCTCGTGATCCGCGTGCTGGGCGGCACGCGCCGGCGCTATGCCGGACTCGGTGACCAGGTGATCGTCGCCGTGAAGGACGCGCTGCCCAACGGAACGGTGAAGAAGTCCGATGTCGCCCGTGCCGTCGTGGTCCGGACGGCGAAGGAGACGCGGCGGAAGGATGGGAGCTACATCCGGTTCGACGAGAACGCCGTCGTCATCATCAACGAGGCCGGCGAGCCTCGCGCGACCCGCATCTTCGGACCGGTGGCGCGCGAGCTTCGCGAGAAGCGCTTCATGAAGATCGTTTCGCTCGCGCCGGAGGTCATCTGACATGCGCGTGCTGACCTATCGCAGGGCCGACCGCCTGAAGAACCGGCGCCGGCACGAGGAGAACGCCGAGCGCGTGCGCATCCACGTCACCAAGGGTGACACGGTGCGCGTGATGCGCGGCGACGACAAGGGGAAGGAAGGAAAAGTGCTGCGCGTGTTCCCGAAAACGGGGCGCATTCTGGTCGAAGGCATCAACATCGTGAAGAAGCATCGCAAGGCGCGTCGCGAGAACGAGCAGAGCGGCATCATCGAGATGCCGGCACCGGTGCATGCGTCGAACGTCATGTTGATCGACCCGAAATCCGGGGCGCCCACGCGAGTGCGCGCGCGCATTGACGATGACGGAACGAAGGAGCGCATCAGCGCGAAGAGCGGGGATGCGATTCCCCGCAAGCGCTGAGCGGAGAGCGAGCAATGGCGACCAAGGAAAAGAAGCAGAAAAAGGGCGACACGCAGGCGGCGCCGAAGGAGCATCGCGGTGTCGATACTCCGGCACCCAAGCCGCGGCTCAAGGAGTATTACGAGACGACGCTGCGCGGGCGGCTCATGCAGCAGTTCGGGTACACGAACACGCACGAGATCCCGAAGCTCGAGAAGATCGTGGTGAATGTCGGGCTCGGTGAGGCGGTGAAGCAGCCCAAGCTGCTCGACAGCGTGGTGAACGAGCTCAGCCTCATCACCGGCCAGCGGGCGGTGCGGACGCGCGCCAAGAAGTCGATCTCGAGTTTCGGGCTGCGCGAGGGCCAGGAGATTGGCGCGAGCGTGACCCTGCGCGGGGCGCGCATGTGGGAGTTCCTCGACCGGCTGCTGAACATCGCGATGCCGCGCATTCGCGACTTCCGCGGCGTGAACACGCGGTCGTTCGACGGCCGGGGCAACTACTCACTCGGCCTGAAGGAGCAGGTGATCTTCCCGGAGATCAACTACGATCAGGTGGAGCAGGTGCACGGGCTGGACATCACGTTCGTGACGAGCACCCCGCGCGATGACCAGGCGTACGCGCTGCTCAGGGAGCTGGGGATGCCGTTCCGGGGCGACGACAAGCCGTTGGTGGTCAACGCATAACGGCAGAGACGTCAGATGTCAGAATTCAGAATTCAGATGTCAGATCACACCATCTGAATTCTGAAATCTGGATTCTGCATTCTGATATCTTTGCAGTTCACCTGAATACATTGAGGGAGCAGAATGGCCCGTAAAGCCATGGTCGAGAAGGCGAAGCGCAAGCCGAAGTACGCGGTGCGGAAGCACAACCGCTGTCAGCGGTGCGGGCGCTCGCGCGCATATCTGCGGAAGTTCGGCATCTGCCGCATCTGCTTCCGCGATCTCGCGCTGTCGGGGATGATCCCCGGAGTGCGGAAGGCCAGTTGGTGAGAATGAGGAACGATGACCGAGGAGTGAGGAAATCGACTTCCTCGGTCCTTGGTCCTCGTTCGTCGCGCAGTTGAACTTCACATTTCCGCACGTCTCTCCACTGAAGGGGAGATACGGCGGGACGAGGGACACTACAGAATGTCAATGACTGATCCGATCGCCGACATGCTGACGCGCATTCGCAATGCGTGCGGCTCGAAGCATCGTCGTGTGGACATGCCGGCGTCGAAGATGAAGGCGGAGATCGCCCGCATCCTGCTCGAGAACGCGTACATCAAGGACTTCAAGATCCTCGATACCGAGGAGGGTCGAAAGGTTCTTCGCGTGTACCTCAAGTACGCCGCCGGCGAGCAGCCGGTGATCCGCGAGCTGAAGCGCGTCTCGACCCCGGGGCTCCGCCGCTACGTAGGCGTGGGCGAAATTCCACGCATCCGGAACGGGCTCGGCATGGCGATCCTCAGCACCTCTCAGGGGCTGATGACCGACCGCCAGGCTCGTCAGGCGCGCACCGGCGGCGAGCTGCTCGCCGTCGTCTGGTAGGAGAAGCGAGCCATGTCGCGAATTGGACGAAAGCCCGTTCCCGTGCCGAAGAACGTGACGGCGACGGTCGAGGGGCAGACGGTGAAGGTGAAAGGGCCGAAGGGCGAGCTCGAGCGCCGGCTGCACCCGGAGATGGGTGTCGCGCTCGACAACGGGACGATTGTCGTGTCCCGCCCGTCCGACGAGCCTAACCACCGTGCGCTGCACGGTCTCACGCGCACGCTCGTCGCCAACATGGTGGACGGCGTGACCAAGGGCTACTCGAAGCAGCTCGAGATCGTGGGTGTCGGGTACAAGGCGGAAACGCGCGCCTACGGGCTTCAGCTCGCGCTGGGGTTCTCCCACCCGGTCGAGTACCGGGCTCCCAAGGGGATCAAGCTGACGGCGCCACAGCCGACGCAGATCATTATCGAGGGCGCGGACAAGGAACTGGTGGGTCAGGTCGCGGCCGAGCTGCGCAACCTGCGTCCGCCCGAGCCGTACAAGGGGAAGGGCATCAAGTACCAGGGCGAGCAGATCCGTCGTAAGGCGGGCAAGGCGGGAGCCAAGTAAATGAGACCGATTCACAAGCCCAAATCGCGGGCCGAGAAGCGCCATCAGCGGCACTTGCGCGTGCGCAAGAAGGTGAGCGGAACCTCCGAGCGTCCGCGCCTCGTGGTGTATCGCTCGATCAAGCACATCTACGCGCAGCTCGTCGACGACGGGGCACAGCGCACGATCCTGACCGTCTCGGATCAGGGCCTGGCCGAGGGGAAGAAGACCGAGCGGTCAGCCGAGGTCGGCAAGCGGCTCGCTGCAAAAGCAAAGGACGCGGGTATCACGAAGGTCGTCTTCGACCGCGCTGGGTACAGATATCACGGCCGCGTGAAGGCGGTGGCCGAAGGCGCCCGAGAGGGCGGACTGGAGTTCTGACATGGCTGAGAATCAGCAGGGCGGCGAGAGCGGCGGTGGGCAGACGTCGCAGCCCCAGCGTGGTGGTGGCGGCGGCGGTGGAACGCGCGGCGGTCCCCGCGGACGCGGCGGCGGTGGTGGCGGCCGTGGTGGTCGCGGTGGCGGCGGTCGCGGCGGGCCGGGTGGTGGCGGCGGACCAGGCGGCGGACGTGGCGGTCGCGGCGGCGGCGATGGCCGCGGCGGCGGTCGCGACGGCGGCCGTGGGCGCGGCGATGGTCGCGGCGGCGGGGAGCGCGAAGGCAGCGACCTGATCGAGAACGTGATCGCGATCAACCGCGTCGCGAAGGTCGTGAAGGGCGGACGTCGCTTCTCGTTCAATGCGCTCGTCGCCGTTGGGAATGGCCAGGGCGAGGTTGGCGTGGCGACCGGAAAGGCCAACGAGGTCTCCGAGGCGGTTCGGAAGGCGGTCGATGCCGCCCGCCGGCATCGCGTGCGCGTGCCTCTCACCGGCGGAACGATTCCGCATGAGGTCGTGGGTCAGCACGGCGCGGGTCGCGTGCTCATGAAGCCCGCCGCGCCGGGTGCCGGAGTCATTGCCGGCGGCGCGGTGCGCGCGGTCCTCGAGTGCGCTGGCGTTCAGGACATCCTCACGAAGAGCCTCGGATCGACGAACCCGCACAACATGGTACGGGCGGCGTTGGACGGGCTGCAGCAGCTCACGACGATCGAGCAGATCGCGCGTGAGCGCGGCGTCGAGGCGTCCACCATCCCGTACCGCTCGAGAGCGAAGGGGAAGGAGGTCGCACATGCCTAGGACATTCGTCTGGCACCGCACTCGCGGTCCCAGGAAGACGGAGCCGATTGGCGCGCCCACGAAGGGGAGAGTGCTCATCGAGCAGGTGCGCAGCGGCATCGGCCATCCAAAGAAATTGCGGGCGACGCTGGCCGCGCTGGGGCTTCGCCATCATCAAGACGCCGTCGTGAAGCAGGATTCCGAGTCGCTTCGCGGCATGATCAAGCAAGTGCGCCACCTGGTGAAGGTGACGCCGGTGAAGGAGTGACATCGTGGCCAAGGCGACCAGAGTCGGACTGAACAACCTGAGTCCTGCACCGGGCTCGCACCGGGACCGCAAGCGCGTTGGGCGCGGGCCTGGATCGGGAACCGGGAAGACGTCGGGCAAGGGACACAAGGGAAGCAAGGCGCGCGCGGGTCACGGCGGTCCGGGCGGCGGCAAGCCGCACTTCGAGGGCGGGCAGATGCCGATCACGCGTCGGTTGCCCAAGCGCGGCTTCACCAATGAGTTCCGCGTCGAGCACCAGGTGGTCACGCTCGATGCGCTCAACCGGTGGCCAGACGGTACCGAGGTGACGCAGGAAACGCTCGCCGAGGCAGGATTGGTGCATCGGCGGAAGGGGCCGGCGAAGCTGCTGGCGAATGGGAAAATCACGCGACCCGTCACGGTGCGCGGCATCAAGATGAGCGCATCGGCGCGGGAGCAGATTCTCGCGGCGGGAGGCCGCGTCGAGGCGTAACATGGCGCAGACGAATCCCGCCGCGGCCGTCGGCAACCTGTTCCGCACGCCGGAGCTGAAGCAGAAGATCCTCTTCACGCTCCTCTGCCTGCTCATCTACCGTGTGGGATCGCACATCACGGCGCCGGGCATCGACGTCGTCGCCTTGCGCGATTTCTTCGCGGCCCAGGGACAGGCCGGCCTGCTCGGACTGTACGATCTGTTCGTCGGTGGCGGTCTCTCGCGCGCGACGCTCTTCGCGCTCGGGATCATGCCCTACATCTCATCGAGCATTCTCTTCCAGCTGGCGGGTGCCGTCATCCCCAGCATCGAGAAGATGCAGAAGGACGAGGAGGGGCGGAAAAAGATCACGCAGTGGACTCGTTATGGGACCGTCGTGATCGCGATGATCCAGGGCTACGGGTTCGCGCTGTTCACCGAATCGCTGCAGGGCGCGGTGCGCGTGCCCGGCTTCGGGCACCAGGTGTCGATGACGCTCTTCCTGACGACGGGCGCCATCTTCGTCATGTGGCTCGGCGAGCAGATCACGGAGCGCGGTATCGGCAACGGCGCCAGCCTGCTGATCTTCTTCTCGATCGTCGAGCGGATCTGGCCCGGCATTTTCCAGACGCTGAACTTCGTCACGACCGGCGCGCTCGCGCCGCTGAAGCTCGTCGTGCTCATCGTGATGATGATTCTCGTCGTCGCGGCGACGGTGGCGATCACGGTCGCGGCGCGACGGGTCCAGATTCAAATCCCGCAGCGCACCATGGGGCGTGGTCGCATGCGTGAGGCGGCGCGCAACTTCATCCCGCTCCGCATGAACGCCGCCAACGTCATGCCGATCATCTTCGCGCAGTCGCTGATCGTCGTCCCCGGGACGATCGCGCAGTTCAGCGGCAACCCGCGCCTGCAGGGGATGGCGGAATACTTCAACCCGGGAACGCCGCTGTATTTCCTGTTGTCCGCGATCCTCATCCTCTTCTTCACGTACTTCTACACGTCGATCATCTTCAACCCGATCGATATCGCCGAGAACCTGAAGAAGCAGGGCGGATTCATTCCCGGCGTGAAGCCCGGCGCGAAGACGGCCGAATACATCGATCACGTCGTCAGTCGGATCACGCTCCCGGGCGCGGTGTTCCTCACGCTCGTGGCACTGCTCCCGATCTGGATCGCCGGCCTGTTCAACGTACCATTCCAGTTCGGCGGAACATCACTCCTGATCGTCGTCGGCGTGGGTCTCGACACCGTACAGAAGTTCCAGGAAGCGCTCCTGCTCCGGAAGTACGACAGCTTCATGAAGAAGGGCGGTCGGGTGCGTTTCCGCGGACGGGGTGCGCCGGCGATGAGTGTCGCGATCCTGGCGCTCGCCGGGATCTCCGGGGCGTTCGTCGCCTAACTTGCGCTCGAGCTCAACGTCGAATACGGAATGCGGAATGCGGATCCCTGTTAAGGTCCGCATTCCGCATTCCGCGTTCGTTCTATGATCTTGATCCTGCTCGGACCGCCGGGGGCCGGGAAGGGGACCCAGGCGGAGCCTGTTGCGCGGCGCCTCGGGATTCCAAAGATTGCAACCGGGGACGTGCTGCGCGCCGCGGTCCGGGAAGGGACGGAGATGGGCAAAGCCGCTCAGCGATACATGGACGCTGGCGAGCTCGTTCCCGATCACGTGATTCTCGCCATCATGAAAGAGACGTTCGCGCGGCCGGAGATGAAGCGCGGGGTCATTCTCGATGGCGTCGTCAGAACCGTCCCGCAGGCGGAGGGGCTCGAGCGCGTGCTGCGTGAGCTCGGCCGGCGGGTCGATGCCGTTCTTCTCTTCGAGGTGCCCGACGACGAGCTCGTTCGCCGATTGTCCGGCCGTACCATTTGCGAGCGCTGCCAGACGCCCTTCACCGGGCGGGAGCCCGGCACCGAGTGCCCGAAGTGCGGTGGTCGGCTCGTGAGGCGCAAGGATGACGAGCCCGAGGCGGTGCGACGGCGTCTGCAGGTCTATCGCGAGCAGACCGCGCCCGTGATCGACTGGTATCGTTCGAACGGCACCTCGCTCGTCGCGGTGGATGCGGTCGGAACGCCTGATGAGGTCACCGAGCGCGTCGTGCGCGCCCTGCCCACGTGATTCAGCTGAAGTCCCCGCGCGAGATCGATGTGATGGCCGAGGGAGGGAAGATTCTCGCGGAGACCGTCGACATGCTGGCGGCGGCCGTGAAGCCCGGTATGACCACGGCTGATCTGGATCGTCTGGCGGAAGACTTCATTCGTTCACACGACGGCGCGTCTCCCGCCTTCAAGGGGCTGTACGACTTTCCCGCGAGCGTGTGCACGTCGATCAACGACGAGATCGTGCACGGCATCCCCTCGCAGACGCGACAGCTCGTCGAAGGCGACCTGGTCTCCATCGACGTCGGTGTCCGATACAAGGGCTATTACACCGACTCGGCCACGACCGTAGCCGTCGGCAAGGTGGATGAAACCTCGCAGCGCCTGCTGGACGTGACGCAACGCGCGCTCGAGGCGGGGATCGCCGCGGCGCACCCGGGCAACCACATCGGGGACATTGGCGCGGCGGTGCAGGAAGTCGTCGAGGATGCCGGATTCAACGTGGTGCGCGATCTCGTTGGGCACGGCATCGGCGTCGCGTTTCACGAGGAGCCGCAGGTGCCGAATTACGGGAAGCCCAAGCGGCGAGAGCGCCTGGCGCCGGGGCTGACGATCGCGATCGAGCCGATGGTGAACGTGGGATCGGCGAAGACGCGGACGATGCCCGACCGGTGGACGATCAAGACGGTGGACGGCTCGAGGTCGGCGCATTTCGAGCACACGGTGGCGATCACCGAACATGGGCCGCGCGTGCTGACGCGGCGAGGCTAGCGGGTAGAGGAGACAGCGTTTGGCCAAAGATGGGGTCATTCAGGTCACGGGCACGATCATCGAGCCGCTTCCGAACGCGATGTTCCGAGTGGAGCTCGAGAACGGGCACGAGGTGCTCGCCTACATCTCCGGGAAGATTCGCACGAACTTCATCAAGATCCTGCCTGGGGACAAAGTGGCCGTGGAGCTGAGCCCGTACGATCTGTCCCGCGGGCGGATCACCTACCGCTACAAGTAGAGCGGGCCAAGGGCCAAGGGCCAAGGGGAGGGTGAAGGGCTCTCGGAGCTACCGTCGCCCTTGACCCTCCCCCTGGCCCTTGGCCCTTGGCCCCTGGCCCGGTGTTACTCGATCGCGCGCTCCACGAGCGCCACCACGCTCCCTACTCGCGCGGCGGTCTCCTTCACAATGCGCTCGGCTTCGGCCGCCAGTGATGAACCGACCGATCGATCGGGCATCGCCGCGATGTTGATGCGAACGTTGTAGGCCGCGCCGCGGCAGGCGGCATCGGCCAGCAGCGCCGCGACGCCGGCATCGGAAACGGCATTCGCATTCCCACGAGCCGCGACGGCTTCCGCCAACTCCACGACCTCGGCGCACGCGCGCGCCGTCTCGAGCGGGACCTCGGCCGCTCCGATCAGTGCGCGCTCGATCGCCTTCGTGCGAGCAGCAGCGGCGGCGTCCGGCTCCTTCGGGAGCTTGTAGGCCGCGGATACGGCGGCGTACGCGTTCGCGTCGGCCGTGACGAGCTGAGACAGACGACTGCATAACGAGGCGGCGCGAGCGGCGAGCTCACGCATTTCGCCCTCGACGGCCGCGTACTTTTTCTTTCCAATCGTGAGCCCCGCGACCATCTGCGCGAGCGCGGCGCCAAGCGCTCCCACGTGCGCGACGACTGACCCGCCGCCGGGGGTAGGTGTGGCTGACGCCACCGAGGCTACGAAGTCCTCGAGACGCTCGCCGCCACCGCTCCATGCCGCGGTCGCCGAGCGAACCTTGCGCTCCAGCACCTGGTCGGGCGTGAAGCGATCGAGCTGAAGGTGACGCGCCGCCGCATCGAACAGCGCCCGCTCGGGGACGAGGCCGACGATCTCGCTCCAGGTGACACCGGCGCCGTTCGCGGCCGCTTCCATCTTCACGGTGTCGAACGCCCGGAACATCGGCGTGCGGTCGATATCCGTGAGATTCATCGAAACCTGCGCCTGGCCATCCACCTCGAGGCCGAGCCCTTTCACGAACGCCAATCCGCCTGACGAGCCGCGCACCGCCTTGGCGACTTTCTTCGCGATCGGCACGTTTGCCTTGTCGCCAAGATAGACGTTATACGCGACGAGGAAGGGTCGCGCGCCGATGGCGATCGCTCCCGCGGTGGGGTGCACCTCGCCCGGCCCGAAGTCTGGCGCGCGCGAAGGATCGGTGCGGATCGCGTCGCGAAGCCCTTCGAACTCGCCACGCCGAACGTCCGCGAGATTCTCCCGCTCCCGGCGTGTCGCCGCGCGCTCGTAGAGGTAAACCGGAATCTTCAGCTCGCGTCCCACGCGCTCGCCCAGGGCGCGCGCGAGCGCGATGCATTCTTCCATCGTCGTTCCCTCGAGCGGGACGAATGGGACGACGTCCGCGGCGCCCATCCGCGGGTGCTCGCCCGAGTGCGTGGTGAGGTCGATGAGGTCGCGAGCCTTGGCGATCCCAGCGAACGCCGCCTCCACTGCCGTCTCGACCGACACGACGAACGTGATCACCGTCCGGTTGTGCGAGGCATCGGATGACACGTCGAGCATCGCCGTACGGTCGATCGCGGCGATCGCATCGCGAATCGCGGCGATGACCTCGGGGCGACGCCCTTCGCTGAAGTTGGGAACGCACTCGATGAGGCGGCTCATACACGTCTGCTGAAAAAGGACATGATCAGGAGGACAGGGTGCTCAGCATCCACTCGTGCATGCGCGGGTTCCCGGCGATGATCCCCGAGCGCGCGAGCGGAAGCGGCCGGCCACGAAGGTCGGTGATCACGCCGCCGGCTTCGCGCACGAGCAGCGCTCCCGCGGCGAAATCCCAGGGCTCCAGCGAATGCTCCCAGAAGGCGTCGAACCGGCCACTGGCGACGGCGCAGAGGTCGAGCGCAGCGGCCCCGGCGCGCCGTATACCAGCGGTGGCCTGCATGATCCTCGGAAGCTCTCGCAGGTAGCGATCGATCTGCTCCGGATACTTGAACGGAAACCCGGTTCCGATGAGCGACCGCGCGGGGTCGCTGATCTCGCTGACGCGAATCGGTTGGCCATCGAGTGTCGCCCCGCGCCCCGCGACGGCGATCCAGCGGCTCCCGTGCGGCACGTTGACGACGACACCGACCGCCGGTGCGCGATCGATGAGCGCGGCGACGGAGACGGCGTATTCGGGGAAGCCGTGAAGAAAGTTCGTCGTTCCGTCGAGAGGATCGACGATGAAGGTGACGCCAGCGCCCGCGGCGTCGCCTGGCGAGAGCTCCTCCCCGATGACGCGAGCGTCAGGCAGGCGCTCCGAAACCACCTGCGCAATGCGCTCTTCGGCGGCCGTGTCCACGATGCTCACGTAGTCGACACGCCCCTTCAGCTGCCAATCCACGGTCGCGCCGGCGCCTCGATGCGCCCGAATGACCGCCGCGCCGGCGTCGGCTGCCGCGACGGCGACATCGCGCAGCACGTCGAGATCGCGCGGGGTCGCTTGCAGCGCATTAGGGGCACTCATAGCTTGCCGTGATGCCTCGAATTTTCAGTGGAATCCAGCCCTCGGGTGAGCTGCACATTGGCAACTACCTCGGGGCGGTGAAAAACTGGGTGGCGCTCCAGCATCAGTACGACAGCATCTTTTGCATCGTCGACTACCATGCCATCATCAACCCCTTCGATCCCCCGGACCTGCGCCGACGGACGATTGACATGGCGGTCTCGCTGCTCGCCGCGGGCCTCGACCCCGAGAAATGTACCGTGTTCGTCCAGTCCCACGTGGCCGAGCACACGGAGTTGGCGTGGATCTTCAACACCGTGACCCCGATCGGAGAGCTCGAGCGCCAGACGCAGTTCAAGGATAAGGCCCAGCGCCAGGAGAGCGTCGTGGCCGGTCTGCTCAACTATCCGGTGCTACAGGCCGCCGACATTTTGCTCTATCGGGCGGATAGCGTCCCGGTCGGCGAGGACCAGGTGCAGCATCTCGAGCTGTCACGCGAGATCTCGCGCAAATGGAACTCGCGGTTCGGCGAGGGTGAAGACTACTTTCCCGAACCGAAGCCCCTGCTGACGGCGACGTCTCGCATCCTGGGGCTCGACGGGCAGACGAAGATGTCCAAATCGACGGGGAACACCGTCGGATTGCTGGAGCCGTTCGATGCGGTGTGGGAGAAGCTGCGTCCCGCGGTCACCGATCCGAAGCGGGTGCGCCGCACGGATCCTGGAACGCCCGAAATCTGCAACATCTACCACCTGCACAAGGCGTTCAATCCGCCGGAAACCGTGGAGCACGTCGCGAAGATGTGCTCCACGGCCGGATGGGGATGTATCGATTGCAAGCGCGTTCTGTTCGACGGGATGAAGCGGGAACTGGCGCCGATCCACGAGCGCGCGAACGACCTGCGCGCGCGGCCCAACCGGGTGCGCGAGGCGCTCGATGCGGGCGCCGCGCGATGCCGATCGATTGCGCGAGAGACCATGCGCTACGTGAGGGACAAGATGGGGCTCGTCGAGGCGAGCACGGACAGCGGAATGCGGATTGCTGGTGAGATTGCCACGCGGTGATGCTTGCGTGCCTACCGCAACCGCACTCACATCGAGGGACGTCTCATGACCTTGGATCCGAACAGCCCGCGCGGCGTGCTCACGCTCGTGTGCCTCACCTGCGGCAACCGCAAGTACTACGACGACACGCCGCCCAACCGCCTCAAGTGCGAGAAGTGCGGGAACACGGTGTTTCGCAACTTCTTCTCGCCGACCGAAGCCGATGAGGCGACGATCGCGCATCTCGAGGAGACACGCAGGGAAATCGCGTTCGACGATGGCTCGCCCGGCACCGCGCCTGACGACATCAACGAGCTGAACAACCCGTAGATTTCTCGGAGGTGACCAGCATCGACACCTATGCGATCCTGCCACCGCTGAGCTCGCTGGCGGCCGTTCCGTACCTCGAGCCGCTTCCAGTCGATCTGCTGGGCCGCCTCGCCCTGGCCGTCCTCCTCGGGGGCATCGTTGGTGTCGAGCGCGAGCTGTCCGGCAAGCCTGCGGGTCTGCGCACGAACATCCTCATCTGCCTCGGATCGGCGCTGCTGATGGATCTGTCGATCACGATCGGCGCGCTTGGTGACGGTCGGTTCGGCGATCCCGCACGCATCGCCGCGCAGGTTGTGACGGGCGTCGGCTTCCTCGGCGCTGGCACGATCATGCAGTCGCGCGGCGAAGTGGTGGGTCTCACCACGGCTGCGACCATATGGGTGGTGGCCGCGATCGGCCTCGCCGTCGGCGCCGGGCACCGGGCCGAAGCGATCGCCGCTGCCCTGCTGGTCACGCTCGTCCTCACCGCGCTTGGCTGGCTCGAGCGCTGGATGCTCTCCTTTCGGCGGATCGTCACGGGAACGGTTCGTCTCCGGCGTGACGCCCGCTTCGATGAGATTTCGCCGGTGTTTCGCGGTGCTCGCATCGCCATCCAATCGAAGAAAGTGACCGAGGAAGCGGACGGACTCGTATACCACCTTCAGCTCGTCGGCCCGACGCGCCAATACGATCGGCTCGCTGAAGAGCTCATGCACCGCCCGGAAGTAATCGGCGTCGAGTTCGACTGACTGGTGACCGATATCGCGCGAGCGCCGCACCCGCGGGGGCGATTGGTTGTCGACCTCTGCGCTACCGCTCGTGTCTGGTCGCTCACGGATGCAGGGGCTGCCGCCATCCGCGATGCCGCCCCTCCGGGGTGGACCGTCCACTTCGTCAGCGCCCCGACGGTGTCCGACGGCGATGGAAACGCGGCGCCCAGCGGTGAGGTGATGCGGGCGATCGCCGACGCCGACGCGTACGTCGGATTCGGGATGCCACGCGCACTCTTTCTGGCGGCACCGCGCCTTCGATGGGTGCATTCGGCAGCAGCCGGCGTCGGGAGCGTCCTCTTTCCGGAGATGATGCAGAGCGACGTCGTGCTGACGAACTCGGCGGGGATTCACGCCGTGCCGATGGCGGAGCACGTGTTAGGCGGCATCCTCCATGTCCTGCGTCAGCTCGACGTCGCGGTCGCGCAGCAGCGTGATCGAGTGTGGAACCGCGAGCCATTCGTCGGCGGGCAGAGCGCCGTGCGCGAGCTCGGTGAATGTCGAGTTCTGATCGTGGGGGCGGGCGGGATCGGGTCGGAGATCGCCTGGCGCCTCTCTGCGCTGGGAGCACGCTGCTTCGGCATCCGCCGGCATCCGGAGCGAGGTGTTCCGAGGGGCTTCGAAACGGTGTACGGGATCGACGCCCTGGACTCGGCGTTGGCAGCCGCCGACATTCTCATCATTGCCGCCCCGGCCACCGCCGAAACACGCGGGCTGGTGACGGCGGAGCGCCTCGACCATCTTCCCCACGGTGCCATCGTCGTCAACGTCGCACGCGGGTCGTTGCTCGACGAGCGCGCGCTGGCGGACCGACTCGGAGATGGACGGCTGTCGGGAGCGGTGCTCGATGTGTTCGAGCGCGAACCACTCCCGGCGGACAGCGATCTTTGGACCGTGCCGCGGCTGTTACTCACCCCTCACGTCTCGGCGACCTCGCCCCGTGCGTACTGGCGGCGGGAGCTGGAGCTGATCATCGACAACTGGGCTCGCTTCGCCGCGGGACGACCCCTGCGGAACGTGGTGGACAAGCGAGCCGGATACTGAGCGACCGGCGAGGCAATGGAGAAGATCATCAAGGTGGCGGTCGAGCGGGGCGCATCCGACCTGCACATCAAGGCGGGCGATGTGTTCCGCGCGCGCATTGACGGGCGGCTCGTGCCGCTGACGAAGCAGGCGCTCACGCCCGATCAGACCAAGGCGATCGCGCTGCGCCTCATACCGAACGAGGAGGACCGCAAGCGCATCGACCAGATCACCGACTATGACTGCTCGTGGGGGATGGCCGGCGTGGGACGGTTTCGCGTGAACATTCTGCGGCAGCGATCCAGCTTCATGATCGTGATGCGAGTCATTCCCTTCGAGGTACCGACGTTCGACGGCCTGTCGCTGCCGGCTGTCCTTGGACGCATCGCTCAGGCGGAGCGTGGACTCGTGCTCGTCACCGGTGTCACCGGGTCGGGCAAGTCGAGCACGATGGCGGCGCTGGTGAATTACATGAACGCCACGATGAGCAAGCACATCGTCACGCTCGAGAACCCGATCGAGTTTCTTCATCGGGACATCCAGTGCTCCGTGAGCCAGCGGGAAGTCGGCGTCGATACCGAAAGCTTCCGCACCGGGCTGCGCGCCGCGCTGCGACAGGACCCCGATGTCGTCATGGTCGGCGAGATGCGGGACGCGGAGACGATCGACACCGCGATGAAGGCGGCCGAAACCGGCCACCTCGTGCTCAGCACGCTTCACACGCCTGACGCCCACACGACGATCACCCGCATTCTCGCGATGTTTCCGCCGGAGGAGCAGGGGATCACGCGTGTACGGTTGGCGGAATCGTTGCATGCCGTCGTCTCACAGCGCCTCCTGCCTCGCGCCGATGGGAAGGGTCGCATCGTCGCGGCCGAAGTGATGATCGTCACGCCACTCGTGCGCGACCTGATCATGGATGAGCAGCGCACGAGCGAAATCCGCGATGTGATCGCCGAGGGGCGGGACCAGTACGGGATGCAGACGTTCGACCAGCACCTCGCGGATCTCGTGGGGCAGGGCACGATCACCTACGAGGTCGCGCATGCCGCGGCATCGCGGCCCAGCGACTTCGCGCTCACCGTCCGTACGTTCAGCGAAACCCGATGACGAAGAAGCTGGCGGGCGTTCTGGGGCCCGTGGTCACGACGTTCGACGAAGCGACGGGGGATCTCGCGGCGATTCCGTTCCGCGCGAACGTGCGGGCGCATCTCGATGCCGGACTCACTGGCGTCGTGGTCGCGGGATCGACGGGCGAGGCCGCACTCCTCGAGGAGCATGAGCGCCTTCGGCTGGTGGAGTGGGCACGTGCCGTCGTGCCTGACGAACGGTGGCTGATCGTCGGGATCGGAGGAGAGTCGACGCGCCTCACCGTTCGCCGCGCGCAGGAGGCGGCCGAGCGAGGTGCGGACGCGGCCCTGGTGGTCGCGCCTCACTACTACGGCGCGCAGATGAGCCCGGAGGCGCTGGCGACGCATTTTCGTCGTCTCGCCGACGAGAGCCCGCTGCCGGTGATTCTCTACAACATTCCCAAGTACGTGCATTTCCCGCTGGCGCCGGGGCTCGTTCACGAGCTCGCGACGCATGAGAATGTCGTCGGCATCAAGGACAGCTCCGGCGACCTCGCGCAGCTCGGGGCGTACCTCGACGCACAGTCCGAGCGCTTCACCGTCCTCACCGGAAGCGGCTCGGGATTGTATCCGGCGATGGAAATGGGTGCGCGCGGTGGCATACTCGCGGTCGGCCTGTTCGCCGCTCCGATCTCGGTATCGCTCTGGCGCGCCTTCACGAGCGGCGACATGACGGCCGCGGGACGCGCGCAGGAACGGCTCGTCCCCCTGGCTCGCACGATTGTCGGTGAGCTCGGCGTCGCGGGTGTCAAGGCGGCACTCGACTTCGTGGGACTCGCCGGTGGACCGACGCGGCCACCGCTCCTGCCGCTCCGCACGCGCGAGCGCGAGCGCGCCGCCGAACTGCTGCGGGCGGCCGGTCTCGCGCGCGCTGCCTGACGAGTGGACGTGCGCGCGGCCGAGGTAGCCGCGGCGCGCCGGCATCTCGAGGCGATCGCCGGGGTTCCCCGACCGGCCGGCGGCCCCGCGGAAGCGCACGCGCGCGCGTACTGCGGCGAGGTACTCTCGGACGCCGGCTTCATGCTCAGCGAAGAGCCATTCTCCTACTCCGCGTTCCCCGGACGGGTGGGTACACCCCTCCTCGGCGTCGCCGCGGCCACACTGTTCGCTACGGCTGGTCACCTCGGCTGGAGGGGGCACGGGGGTGTGGCGCTCGTGGTTCTTCTCGTCGGTGCGCAGCTCGCCGGCACGATCGGCTGGTGGCTCGGCCGGCATGGTGTGCTGAGTCTTCCGTGGATGCGCGCCACGAGCACCAACCTCACCGCGACGCGAGGAACGCCGTCGATGTGGCTGGTGGCCCATCTCGACTCGAAGTCGCAACCAGTACCCATCCTCGTGCGCGTGCTGGGCGTTGTTGGTGTGCTCGTTACGCTAATGCTGGCGGTCACGGTGGCCGCGCTGCAGGCAGGTGACCGCAACGTGACGTGGGTGTGGCCGTGGATCACCGCCATCGGCGTGCTTTCCGCACTTCCCGTGGCCGCCAGCGTGGTCGGTGAACGCTCGCACGGCGCATTGGACGATGCGTCAGGCGTGGCGACCGTGTTGATGGTGGCGCAGACGTTGCCGAAGCATGCAGCAGTCGGCGTGATCCTGACGAGCGCGGAGGAGCTCGGCCTGGCCGGCGCTCGCGCCTGGGTGCGCGCCCGCGCGGCGGGACGCGCAATCAATGTGGACGGGGTGGACGACGCGGGCGATGTGCGCGCGACGTGGACGAATCGCCGACCGCGCGAGCTGCTCGACGCGCTCGTCGCGAGCGGAGCGAGAGCGGCGATGACGGTTCGCGTTGGGCGGCTCGTCCCGGGTGCGCTGCTCGATGCCGTCGCCTTCGCCGACCGCAATTGGGAGATCCTGACTGTGAGTCGCGGGACGCTGCGTACGGTTGCCCGGATTCACACATCGCGCGATACACTGGAGGGTCTCGACGGACGCGGCGTAGCGCTCGTGGCCTCGATCATTCGGGAGGCCGTCACCACACCTGCCTGACGATTTGAGAGGGGACGGAATGGAAGAACTGCTGCTCGCGATCGCGTTGGTGGCCGGGCTCTTGCTCATTCCACTCGGCTTGCCGGGCCTCTGGCTCATGGTGGGCGCCACACTGCTGTACAGCTACGCAAAGCCGGGCATTTCGGTCTGGACCATCGGGGCGTTGACGGTGCTCGCGCTGATTGCCGAAGGGATCGAGTTCGCGCTTTCCGGGCGGTATGCGCGCAAGTACGGCGGCTCGCGACGGGCTGGGTGGGGCGCTATTATAGGCGGGGTTGTCGGCGCATTTGTCTGGACTCCTCTGCCCGTGATCGGCCCGATGATCGGCGCGTTCGCGGGCGCGTTCATCGGGGCGTGGCTGGCGGAGATGACGAAGCAAGGAGCCGCCATCGGTGGGGCGACTCGCGTTGCCACCGGGGCGCTGCTCGGTCGCATCGTCGCCGTCGCGATGAAAGTGGGCATTGGCCTGGTGCTCGCCGTGTGGGTGCTCCTCGCGTTATGGATCTGAACGCTCCCGCAGCTGACCAAGGGTATTCATGGACAGGATGGTTTCCGGAGAGGGACGTGCGGTGGATGCCGACGCTGGTCGTGGCGACGACGCCATCGCCAGAGCGGGTGGAAGCGAAGCCCGAGGCGAAGGCGGCAAGTACGTCTACTGCATCATTCGCCTCGACAAGCCTCGCGATTTCGGCAACATCGGGATCGGCGAAGGCGCGAATCGCGTGTACACCGTTCATTACAAGGATCTGAGCGCGGTCGTCAGCGACACGCCCATCGTCATCTACGATCCGACGCGTGAGAACGTGCTCGCGCACGAGTTCGTGAACGAGACGGTGATGCGCGAGCATACGGTCATTCCGATGTCGTTCGGGACGGTGTTCCGCTCCGAAGAGGACGTTGGCGAGCTGCTGCGCTCCACGCATCAGGCGTTCAGCGACGTCCTCGACAAGATGCAGGACAAGATCGAGTTCGGGCTGAAGGTGTTGTGGGATCGCGACAAGGTCATCGCGAACCTGGAGCAGTCGAACGACGAAATCCGGCGCTTGAAGGAAGAGATCACGCGCAACACGCAAAGCTCGACCTACTTCGCACGGATGCAGCTCGGCCGCCTCGTCGAGAGCGCGCTCGAAGACGCCGGCAACACCTTCGTCTCGGACATTCACGAGACGCTGAAGGAAGTGGCCGTCGCCAGTCGGAGCAACAAGCCCATCGGCGACCGCATGATCATGAACGCCGCGTTCCTCGTGGAGCGTCACCGCGAGAAGGATTTCGACGAGAAGGTCCGCGACGTCTCCCGGCGCTACGAGGAGCTGCTGACGTTCAAGTACACGGGCCCGTGGCCGCCGTACAACTTCGTCAACATCAAGCTCAAGCTGGAGAAAGCGGAATGACCCCGGGAGCCAGGAGCCGGGAGTCAGGGATCAGGGGGTGTCAGGGTATGGCTTCCAGGAGAGAACGGCACAAAGGGTTCAGGTGCCGGGTCGTTCTCTCCTGGCACCTTCAACCTGACACCCCCTGATCCCTGACCCCTGACTCCTGGTTTTATGGGCCTCCTCTCGAAGATTCTCTTCTTTCCCGTCGCCGGCCCGATCGCGGGCGTGCGGTGGTCGCTCGAGAAGATACAGACCGTCGTCGAGACTGAGCTCACCGATGATACGCCGATCAAGCAGGAGCTCATGGAGCTTCAGATGCTGGAGGAGCTCGGAGACATCGACGCGGCCGAGTACAGGCGACGGGAGGCGGTGCTGATGCAGCGCCTGCGCGATGTTCGCGCCTGGCGCGAGCGGTTCGGGATGTCGATGCCTGGCGGTCCCGTTCGCGTCGCGCGCGACGCCGCCACGGGGGAGTGAGCCGGCTCGATCCACTGCTCGACGCGCTTCCGCGTTGGATTCTCGTCGTCGGGAAGGGAGGAGTCGGGAAGACCACCTGTGCCGCGGCGCTGGCGGCCCGAGCCGCCGCGCGGGGCGATGACACGCTCCTCCTCTCCACCGACCCCGCTCGATCGCTCGGCGCCGCGTTAGGCGCGCGCGTCGAGGCGGCGCCCTCTCCGTTGGTGGCCGGCGGCCGCCTGTTCGCGATGCAGCTCGATGCGGCCCACGAGCGTGACGCGTTTCTCCGGCGGTGGCGCGACGTGCTGATGCTGATCCTCGATCACGGGACGTATCTCAGCACGGACGAAATCGCGGGATTCATCGACGACGCGCTTCCGGGCGCCGACGAAGCCATGGCGCTCCTCGCGCTCCTCGATCTGCAGCGGGATCGTAGATGGACCCGCCTCGTCGTCGACACGGCGCCGACGGGACACACACTTCGGCTGCTCGCGCTTCCGCAGACGTTCCGGGCGATGGTCTCCCTGCTCGACCGGATGCAGTACAAGCACCGGTTCATGATGCAGGCGCTTGCCGGACGCTATCATCCCGATGCCGCCGACGCATTCATCGCCGACATGCGCGAGCGACTGGACGCGCTCGAGGCGACGCTGAAGGACCCCCGGGAAACGGCGGTGGCGCTCGTCGTCCGTCACGAAGACGTGGTCGTCGCCGAGTCCATGCGGTACGCGGAGGCGCTCGGGGCGCTGTCGATCCGGATCGGCGCCGTGATCCTCAACGCGAATCCCGGTGGCGCGGCCGAGGGGAAGGCGGCGCTCGCGCGGGTGGCCGAGATCGCACCAACAGCGCCGCGCCTGGTCGTCAGCCGGGTCGCGCCGCCGCCTAACGGGCTGGACGAGATCGTGGCGGCGTTCGAGCGTGCCGCCGGTCGTCAGACGCGCGCTTCCGGCCGCGCGCGCGACGAGACGGCGCGGGCGCCGCGCCCGCCCCTGCATCCGGCCATCACCGCGCTCCTTCGTCCGCTGACGATCGTCGCGGGGAAGGGCGGCGTCGGAAAGACCACCGTCGCCTGTGCCCTCGGTGTCTCGCTCGCGCGCCCCGAGGCGCCTCTCCTCGTGGTTTCGTCCGACCCGGCACCCTCGGTCGCCGACGTTCTCGGGCAACCGGTGCCGGATGACGCCACCGCCGTGCACGGCGCGGCAGGGTTGAGCGCCCGGCAGATGGACGCCACGGCGGCGTTCGAGCGCTTTCGTGCGCAGTACGCCGAGCGGGTGGACTCGGTGTTCGATCGGCTGATGACGGGACCGCTGGATCTCGCGCACGACCGCGCCGTGGCGAGGGATCTCATGGCGCTTGCACCCCCGGGCATCGACGAGCTCTATGCGCTGGTGACGTTAGGCGACATGCTCGCGGAGGCGCGGTACGCATCGATCATCGTCGATCCGGCACCGACCGGACACCTGCTCCGCCTGCTCGAGATGCCGGCGCTGACGTTGTCGTGGACGCACCGGCTCATGCGGCTCATTCTGGAGTACAAGGAAGTGTCCGGCCTGGTGGAGGCGGCGCAGGATCTCCTGGACCTGTCGCGACGCACACGCGCCCTGCGCGAGATGATGACCGATCCGGCACGAACGACCATCATCGTCGTCGCCAACGATGAGCCGCTCGTGCGCGACGAGAGCGCCCGGCTCATCTCCGCGTGCCGGGCCCGGGGCGTGGCCGTTGGCGCGCTCGTGTGGAATCGCGCGAGCGCGGCCGTGTCTCCCCTTTCCACGGGCGACGCTCCGCGTCAGTTTGTAGCGCCCACGGCGTTGCCGGCGCCGGAGGGAGTCGCCGCGCTGCGGGGCTGGTGTGCCGCCTGGCGCCCACTCGACGAGGAGGCCGTTGCCTGATCGCGTGCTCTACGCCTACGGCGTGACACCGCCGACGATCGATCCGGGCGCTGCGCCGGCCGGGATCGACGGCGCCGCGGTGCGGGTGATCGTCGCCGAGGATGTCGCCGCGCTCGTGTCGAGCATCGACGCCGAGGCGTACGCGCCCGAGCGGGTCGAGGAGCTCACCGAGGATGTGGAATGGCTGGCGCCGCGCGCCTCCGCGCACGACGCCGTCGTCACGTGGGCGAGTGATCGCGGCGCCGTCGTGCCGCTCCCCATCTTCACACTCTTTCGCAACGAAGCTCGCGTCACCCAGATGTTGCGAGAGCGCGGACGCGAATTGCGAGCGGCAATGGAGCGAGTGGGCGCCGGGGAGGAATTCGGTCTCCGCATCTTCCGGCTCGACGATGTCCTCGCGCGGCACGTTGGGGCGCTGAGCCCCCGACTTGGCGCCCTCGAGCGTCAGGCAGGCCAGGCGAATCCCGGGCAGCGATATCTGCTCGAGCGCAAGCTGGAGAGCGAACGTCGCGATGAGATGCTGAAGATCGGCGCGGACGTTGCGCGCGAAGTGTTCGACGTGCTCACTCCGCTCGCGCTCGAATCGACCGTTGAACCGCTGCCGGCAAAGCGGCGCGAGGACGCCGCGGGCGTGGCCGTGCTCAACGCCTTTTTTCTCGTCAGACGCGGCGCGCTCGCCCCGTTCCAGGAGGCGCTCACCGCGATCGTTCGCGAGCGAGCGCCGCACGGGTTTCGTTTCGATTTCAGCGGGCCGTGGCCGCCATATCATTTCGTCGGCGAGCGTGCGGGAGCCGGCTCGTCGTCGTGAGCAAACACGTGCTGGACCCGCGGGACGAAGAGGGGCTCGTGTTGAGCGACCTGCTCAGTCACGTGCTCGACAAGGGCGTCGTAATTACCGGCGATGTGATCATCTCGGTCGCCGGAATCGATCTCATCGCCATCAGCCTATCACTGCTGATCACTGGCCTCGAGACCGTCGATCGCAGGAATCTGGGATTGAGCGGTCGTCTTCCACACGTGCTTGGCGATCTACCTATACTGCCTCCTCTCCGGAACCCATGACCCACCGGCGCACCTGCGAGGGATCGACGATTCGCCGGTGCGCGCGGTCGACGTCGGGGGACTCCGGGCCTGGGTGAGCGACACCGGAGGCTCAGCGGTCGCTCCGTCCCCGGAGCGCGCGCGGAGCCACGACCGGGTGGTACGCGCGGCGCTGGAGCTCGCGACGCCGCTGCCCGCGCGGTTCGGGCAGGTCGTCCCGGATGAAGCCGCCCTCGAGTCCCTCGTGGAGCCACGTCGTGCCGCATTTGCCGCCACGCTCGAACGGCTGGCCGGCATGGTGGAAATGACGGTGAGAGCCATTCTGCCGGTCCCTCCTCGGGAGGGCCCCGTACCGACCCGCGGGGAGGGGAGGGCAGTGTCTGGTCGTGAGTATCTCGAGCGCGTTGCAGCGACGCATCGCGAGGAACGAAACCTGCTGGCGGAGGAGGGGATTGTGCGCGAGCATATAAGCTCCGCAGTCCGGGAGCTCGTTCGCGCAGAGTCGTTCGCGGGTGCGGCGGCGGGCTCGAGCCTGATGACGGTGTCGCATCTCATCCCCCGGGGACATATCGAGAACTACCGCCGCGCGATCGGCGCGCTGCGGGCGGACCAGCCCTCGCTCGCGATCATGGTGTCGGGGCCGTGGGCGCCCTACAGTTTTGCCGAGGCGATCGGATGAGCGATGAGCCCGTCACCGATGTGACACCGGGTGCGGTGGCGGAATTCGAGCGCGAGCTTCGAGAGATCGCGCGGGCGCTTCCGGAGCGGATCGATGCCGACCCGGAGCGTGTCGATCAGGGACTCGCGCGACTCGTATTGACGTTGATCGAGGTGTTGCGCAAAGTCCTCGAACACCAGGCGGTCCGGCGGATGGACGGGGGATCGCTGAGCGACGAAGAGGTCGAGCGTCTCGGGTTGGCGCTGTTGCGGTTGAGCGAGCGCATGGATGAGCTCAAGCGCCTTTTCGGACTCGACGATGAGGACCTGGAGATCGATCTCGGGCCGCTCGGGCGGCTGCGCTAAACCGCGGGGTGACCCGCCGACCGGAGCAGAACGCACTTGCCAGACTACATCGCGCCCACGCGCAGTCACGGGCTCGTCGACATTCTCGATCGTGTGCTCGACAAGGGGCTCGTGGTCGCAGGCGACATCAAGATCAACCTCGCGAACGTGGAGCTGCTGACCATCCAGGTCCGGCTGCTCGTCTGCTCCATCGACAAGGCCGTGTCGATCGGGATGAACTGGTGGCAGTATGATCCCCGCCTGACGATGCGGCCGACGGGGCCCGATGCGTTGGCGGCGGGAGAGGTCGAGAAGCGGCTGGAGCGCATTGAACAGCAGCTGCGTCAGCTCACCGAGCGGGGCGGCGCCAAGCGCCGACCGTCCACTTCCACGGAGTAACCGCGAATGGCAGTCGAACGTGCCCCCGGCGGCAGTTCCCTCATTGATGTTCTCGATCGAGTCCTCGACAAGGGCATCGTCATCGATGCCTGGGTGCGTGTGTCACTGGTCGGCATCGATCTCGTGACCGTGGAAGCGCGCATCGTGGTCGCTTCGATCGACACCTACCTGCGTTTCTCCGAAGCGGTGGGCATCACTGCTCCGGCTTCACGGCCACGGGAGCTGGCGGCCGGAGGCGAAGCGGAGCTCGATGTCGTGATGCGGGAGAACGCGGAACTCAAGCGCCGACTCGAAGAGGTCAGTCGTCGCGAGCGCTCATGACGCATCATGACGGTTGGACGGGACGCGACTGAGCCCCCCGCCCGCCTAACCGGCGACGATCTCGACGCGCTGCTGATGTCGCTCGCGAGCGCTCCGTCGTGGACGGAGGCCGCGCAGGTGCTTCTCCGCCAGCTCGGAAAGGTCGCAGGGGCTGAGCGGAGCCTGCTCCTGATGGTCGACGGGCTCACGGGGCGCTTGACGCCGGCGCAGAGCCTGGGGATGCGACAGCCCGATCAGGATGCCGCAATCCAGCTCACCGAGCTCGACCATCCGCTGGTGGTTGCGGCGATGACACTCGAGGCGGTTGCATGCCCCGGCCCCGTGCTGGAGCGCGACGGAATCCCCTTCGCGCCCTGGTGCGCCATCCCCATTCCACAGCCGCTGCATCGGAACGCCACGCCCCGCACGCGCGACCCGGACGCCCCCTTCGGCGGTCGCTTCGAGACCTGTGGAGTGATTCCAATCGGCCATGAGCGCCGGCGTCGCGTCGGACTCTCGCCCTTCGCCGTCGCCGTCCTCGAGACGACGGTCGACTCCACCGTCGTCGACATGCTCGCGGAAATCGCGAGCGTCGCCGGCCCGGTGGTGGCGCACGTGTACACGTTCGAGGCACAGCAGCGGTACGCCGATCAGCTCGACCGGCAGACCAACCTGCTCACCGCGATCATCAACGCGCTTCCCGATCCGATCGTCATCACCGACGCGTCCAACACGATCGTCGTGCAGAACAAGCGCGCCGAGCAGCTGCTCAGCATGCGGGCCGACGACTCCGAGGGGCGGCGCCGGGCGGTGGAGATCAACAACCTGCTGTACAGCTCGTTCCTCTCCAAGTCGACGCTCTCGGGCGGGGCGTTGAGCGGCGCGCGGGAGCTGAACCTCGTCGACCCCACCGAGGGAACCGATCTGCTCTTCGAGGTACTCGCGCATCCGCTCCCCGAGGAGATCGCGCGTCCCGGGTCGCACCTGTCGGTGCTGCGCGACGTCACCGACCTCAAGCAGGCGGCCCTGCAGCTCGAGCGACAGTTCCATCGCGAGCGGCTCGTCGAGCAACAGGCCACGCGCGAGCGAGACCGTCTCGAGATGATTCTCCAGAACGTCGCCGATCCGATCCTGGTCACCGACGGCAAGTCGAACATCATCTTGCTGAATCGTCAGGCGGAGGAGCTGTTCGAGCTCACGGAGTCGGCTCGTGATCCCGCGATTATTCAGCGCGTGCGCAACAACGACACGAAGGTCACGTCGTTCATCTCGGATTTCGCGATCACTCCCGATCGCGCCCGCCGCGCGCACGTCTCGCTGGTGCGTCCCACGACGGGTGCCTCGCTCCCCATGGAGATGGTGTCGGGAAAGATCTTCGACGAGCGTGGGGAGCCGATGGCGATCGTGTCCGTCCTCCATGACCGGACGAAGGAGGTCGAGAACGAACGCCTCTACGAGGAGCTCAAGCGGTTCAGCGCCGAGCTGGAGGACCGCATTCGCGAGGCGACGCGCGACCTCGAAGAGCGCAATCTGCGTCTCCAGTGGCAGTCGCACGAGCTGGAGAAGGCGTACCGCCTCAAGAGCGAGTTCCTCGCGAACATGTCGCACGAGCTCCGCACGCCGATCAACGCTCTCATCGGCTACACGGCGCTCATGCTCGATCGCATCTACGGCGATCTGACCGCGAAGCAGGAAGAAGGACTCCACCGCATCCAGGTCTCGTCGCAACACCTGCTCGCCCTCATCAATGACATCCTCGACCTCGCCAAGATCGAGGCCGGGAAGATGCCGATCCACCTCGAGCGGATCTCGCTCAATGAGATCATCACCGACGTTGCGGGGCAGATGGAGCCGATGGTCCGGCGAAAGGGTCTCGAGTTCAACGTGCAGGTGCCGGACGAGCCGATGTACATGGAGACCGACCGCACGAAGGTGAAGCAGATCATCCTCAACCTCGTCTCCAACGCCGTGAAGTTCACCGCGCGGGGCTCCGTCTCGATCTCGGCGCGCACCAACGGCAGCCAGGTGCGTATCGCCGTCAGCGACACCGGCATCGGAATTCGCCCGCAGGACCTGGAGGTGATCTTCGAGGAGTTCCGACAAGTCGACCAGTCGCGCACTCGCGAGTACGGCGGCACCGGCCTCGGCTTGAGCATCACCCGCAAGCTGATCGCGCTTCTGGGCGGCGACATCGCGGTAGCGAGCCAATACGGACGCGGCAGCACCTTCACGGTGACGCTCCCCGTCCACGGCGAGACGTTGACCGCCGACGAGCAGGTGGCTCGCGTGGCGCTGGCGCCGCCTCCCCGCACGTGACGCCGAGCGACTAAGTTTCGCTCGTCCGCCTCGCCTGTCCCTGCCGGGAGCCGCTCGTCCATGTTCGATCCGCAGATACGCACGCTCGTCGTCGTCGGCGCCCAGTGGGGCGACGAGGGCAAAGGAAAGCTCGTCGACGTCCTCGCCGAGAGCGCCGACTGGGTCGTGCGCTACCAGGGCGGGGCGAACGCCGGGCACACGGTGGCGATCGGCGGGCGGTCGTTCGTCCTGCACCAGATTCCGAGCGGCATATTGCATCCGGGAGTGCGCTGCGCGATCGGCAATGGCGTCGTGCTCGATCCCGATACGCTCTTCCAGGAAATCGACGAGCTGATCGCCGACGGCATCGATGTGTCCGGCCGCCTGTACGTCAGCGATCGCGCGCACCTCGTGATGCCGTATCACAAGCTGCTCGATGCGGAGAGCAGTGCGAGCAAGCAGATCGGGACGACGGGTCGCGGCATTGGTCCCGCGTATGAGGACAAGGTCGCGCGCCGTGGCGTGCGCGTACTCGACCTGAGGCATCCTGAACGGCTGCGGGGGCTCGTCGAGCGTGGAATCGAGCACGCGAACTCGCAGCTGGCCGCGTTCGGGTCGCCACAGCGCGCTGATGCGGATGCGACGGTCGAGCTGCTCGAGCGCCTCGCGCCGAAGCTGCTCGAGCTGGCCGATGACATCGGGCTCATCGTATCGCGTGCGAGAAAGTCGGGAGCGGCCGTGCTCCTCGAAGGGGCGCAAGGCTCGCTGCTCGACGTCGATCACGGGACGTATCCCTTCGTGACGTCGAGTAACACGACGTCGGGTGGCGCGGTGACCGGCGCGGGCATCGCGCCGACGTCGATCGATGCCGTGCTCGGCGTCGTCAAGGCCTATACGACGCGCGTCGGCAACGGGCCGCTCCCAACCGAGCTCGACGAGCCGCTCGCGAGCGAAGTCCGGCGACTGGGGAACGAGTTCGGCGCGACGACGGGAAGGCCGCGCCGATGCGGATGGTTCGACGCGGTGGTCGTTCGCTACGCCGCGCGCATCAACGGGCTCACGGGTCTCGCGGTCACCAAGCTCGATGTGCTCGACACGCTCGAGCGCCTTGGCCTGTGTACCGGGTACGAGGTCAACGGCGACACGCTCACCGAGTTTCCCGGTGACCTCGTGGCGCTCGAGTCCGTTCGTCCGCGCTATGAATGGATGGAGGGATGGCGTCGCCCAACGAGCGACGCGAGGCGCCTCGCCGATCTGCCGGCGGAGGCGCGCCGATACCTCGATCGCCTCGAGGAGCTGTCGGAAACACCAATCGCCTACGTGAGCGTCGGCACACGGCGGGACCAGATCATTGGACTCTGAGACGGACGTCGTCGTCGTCGGCGCGGGCCCGTGCGGACTCGCCGCCGCCGTCGCGGTCGAGCGCGCTGGATGGCGAGCGATCGTGTTCGATGCATCCTGCGTGGTCTCGTCGATCGCGGGGTATCCGACGTACCTCACCTTCTTCTCGACTGCGGAGCGACTCGAAATCGCGGGTATGCCGTTCGTCGTCTCGACGGAAAAGCCCACGCGCCGTGACGCGCTCGCGTATTACCGCGAGGTCGTCGAGCGACACGGTCTGACCGTCCGGCAGTACGAGCGCGTCGAGCGCATCGACCCGACCGGCGATCGCTTCCTCGTTCGCTCTCAGCCGCGGGGGCGTGAGCCGCGGACCACCATGGCGCGCGCCGTGGTCATCGCCACCGGATACTTCGATTCGCCGAACTACCTCGGCATCCCCGGCGAGGATCTCCCGCACGTGACGCACCGCTATCGCGAGGGGCACGAAGCCTTCATGCGCGATGCGATCGTCGTCGGCGGCAAGAACTCGGCGGCCGAGGCGGCGCTCGATCTCTATCGGAGCGGAGCGCGTGTCACGATGGTGTATCACGGCGAAGGTCTGTCGCCGAGTGTCAAGCCGTGGGTGGCTCCGGATCTTCAGAATCGGATCACGGAGGGCCATATCGCGACGCGCTGGGGCTCGCGCCTGGTGGCGATCGAGCCCGGCGAAGTCGTCCTCGACACGCCGCGCGGACCCGAGCGACTCCCGGCCGATCACGTGTACTTGCTCACTGGATATACGCCCGAGCACACGCTGCTCCGCCAGCTCGGTGCGTTCATCGATCCGGCGACTGGAATTCCCGCGCACGACCCGGCGACGATGGAGACGGACGTTCCCGGGGTGTTCATCGCCGGCGTCATCAGCGCCGGGAACGATGCCAACAAGGTCTTCATCGAAAATGGCCGGGGCCATGGCGATCTGATCGCGCGGCGGCTCGCGGCGATGTGGGGCGATCCGGTCAATGCGCCCGAGGCACACGTGGCCCGCTAGCCCGTGCGCTCCGCGATCGTCATCTTTGTCGAATGTCCCTGATGAGCACTTATCCAGACGTGATGGAGCAGCTCGTGTCGCTCGCGAAGCGGCGCGGCTTCATTTTCCAGTCCTCCGAGATCTATGGCGGTACCGGGTCCGTTTGGGACTACGGGCCGCTTGGCGTGGAGCTGAAACGGAATCTGAAGGATCGCTGGTGGAACGCGATGGTGCGCATGCGGGACGACATCGAGGGCCTCGATGCGGCGATCCTCATGCACCCGCGCGTGTGGGAGGCGAGCGAGCACGTCAAGAACTTCACCGATCCGCTCGTCGATTGCCGCAATTGCAAGAAGCGGTTCCGCGCCGATGACGAGAAGATCAAGGGCACGCCAGGCACACCAACCGCCCAATGCCCGTCGTGCGGAATGAAGGGGACGCTCTCGGAGCCGCGGCTCTTCAACCTCATGTTCAAGACATTCATGGGGCCGGTCGAGGATTCGGCGTCAGTCGTCTATCTCCGCCCGGAGACCGCGCAGGGCATTTACGTCAACTTCCTGAACGTTCAGCAGTCCACGCGGCAGAAGGTGCCGTTCGGGATCGCGCAGATCGGGAAGGCGTTTCGCAACGAGATCACCCCGGGGAACTTCATCTTCCGGACGCGCGAGTTCGAGCAGATGGAGATGCAGTTCTTCGTCGATCCGCAGGACGACCACATGCGGTGGTTCGAGTACTGGAAGGAGGAGCGATTGAAATGGCATCAGTCGCTCGGGCTGGCGCCGGAGCGCCTGCATTTCCACCAGCACTCGAAGGAGGAGCTGGCGCACTACGCCCGTGCGGCATTCGACGTCCAGTTCGACTTCGGCGGAACGCTGGGCTTCCAGGAAATCGAGGGAGTGCACCATCGCGGCGACTTCGATCTCACCCAGCATCAGCTGTTCTCGAGCAAGAAGCTGGAGTACTTCGATCAGCCGAACAACCGTCGGTACGTGCCATTCGTCATCGAGACTTCCGCTGGTGCCGACCGAACGCTGCTCGCGCTCCTCGTCAACGGGTACCGCGAAGAGAGTGTGGAGGGGGAGGACGAAGGGCGCACGGTGTTGGCGCTGCATCCATCGCTCGCGCCCATCAAGGCGGGCGTCTTTCCGCTGGTGAAGAAGGACGGAATGCCGGAGATTGCCCGGCGGTTGGCCGACGACTTGCGACGGCACTATCCGGTGTTTTACGACGAGTCTGGCGCGATCGGTCGCAGATATCGCCGGCAGGATGAGGTCGGTACCCCCTTCTGCCTCACGATCGATGGACAATCCACGGCCGACCACACGGTGACGATTCGCGATCGGGACACCCTGCAGCAGGAGCGCATCGACGCCGGTCGCGTCGGCGACGTGCTTCGGGAGCGATTGACGTCGTGACGGCGCTGACGCTCGACCGGCTGCGCAGGGATGGCCAACGGTTCATGGAGGAGGTGTCGCGCGAGTACTACCTCGCGCACGCGGGACTGAAGCCGACGGCGGAGCTTCAGGCCATCTATGCGCGCCACGCCGCAATCCTCGGTGATGACGCGCTGGCCCTGATCCGTGAGGAGTTCCGCTCTACGACCGAGGGCTCCGACGCCCACCGCTCGGCGCGCCTGATGCTGGAGTGGATCACCGATTCGGTCGCGTCCCGCGCCCTCGCGGAGCTCGACGAGCGCGAGATCGCCTGGGAAGGGAGCGCCGTCCTGCATCTCGATGACGGACGCATCGTCCCATATCAGCGCGCGGCGATCGACATCGGGAATGCGGCGGACCGTGACGAGCGCATGGTGATCGAGCGCGCGCGTGCTCGCGTCGTCCAGGCCGAGCTGGCGCCCATGCGTCGCGAGCGGTTCCAGCGGGAGAAGGAGCTCATCGAGGCGATGCGGATCGCGTCCACCTACAACGCGACTTTCGAGGCGTTGAGCGGCGTGAATCTCTCGGGGCTCGTGGCCGAGTGCGAGCAGTTTCTGCGCGATACCCAGGCGATGTGGGACGACGTGTACGCGGAGACTGTTCGCACGAAGCTTCGGATCGATCCCGCCGAGGCGACACGCGCCGACGCATTGCACCTGCTGCGGGCGCAGGAGTTCGACGCGTTCTTCCCGAGCGAGTCGATGGAGGCGTCGATCCGTCGGCAAACGTCGGAGATGGGAATCGACCCCGGCGCGGGCGGCCGCATCATCTTCGACACCGAAGAGCGGGAAGGGAAGCGCTCCCGCGCCTTCTGCGCCCCGGTGCGCGTTCCCGACGAGGTGTACCTCGTGCTGCGTCCGCACGGCGGCCAGGCCGATTATCGCACGCTGCTTCACGAGCTCGGGCACGCGTTGCACTTCGCGTACACGCGCGGCGACTATCCCTTCGAGTGGCGATGGCTCGGCGACAATTCCGTGACTGAGGGGTACGCGATGCTCCTCGATCACCTCATGCACGATGCGGGGTGGCTCGCGCGATACACCGAGCTCGGCCGCCGGCACGCCGCGACCTTTCTGCGGACCGTGGGGTTCGAGGAGCTGCATTTCCTTCGCAGGTACTGCGCGAAGCTGATCTACGAAACCGCGCTCTATGGCGGCGAAACGTCGTGGGACTCCCTGCCGGACCTGTACGTCGACCGCCTCACGAGTGCGACGACGTTCCAGTACGATCGCGCCGACGCGTTC
Source organism: Gemmatimonadaceae bacterium (assembly GCA_035765135.1). GTDB lineage: Bacteria > Gemmatimonadota > Gemmatimonadetes > Gemmatimonadales > Gemmatimonadaceae > JAICNG01. The sequence continues at coordinate 35,994 of DASTYE010000116.1, forward strand.
GTCGACGTCGACCCGCGGTTCTACGCCGCGCGCTACCTCCGCGCCTGGCAGCTTCAGGCGCTGTTAACGGAAACGCTGGTCGAGCGCTTCGACGAGGATTGGTGGCGCAATCCGCGGGCGGGCCCGTGGATCCGCGAGGCGCTGCTCGGAGAAGGTCAGCGAGAGCTCGCTGGAGAGCTCGCCGAGCGCGCGACGGGCCGCGCGCTCTCGTTTGCGCCGCTCGTTCGCGCGATCGAGGATCTCCTCGTCATATCGTGAGTGCGCCCCATGCGACCATCCGTCATCCGTGCGCTCCTGCGCGGCGCACCCGTCGCGCTCGCCGGCCTGCTCACCGTGGCCCGCGCGCAAGTCGCTGATCCGCGTTCATCGCGGAAGCCGACGACCGCCGCGGCCGAGCCGGCCTGGGATGTAGTCCGCGACGAGACCGTCCGCCATCTGCGGCGTCTCATTCAGCTCAACACGGTCAACCCGCCGGGAAACGAGATCACCGTCGCGCGATATCTCGACAGCACGCTCAAGGCGGCCGGGATCGAGACGCACCTCTTCGAGCCGTCACCCGGCCGTGCGGCGTTCGTCGCACGTCTCAAGGGCAGCGGCGCGAAGCAGCCGATACTCCTGCTCGCTCACATGGACGTCGTGGGCGTCGAAGCGGACAAATGGTCGGTCGATCCGTTCGCGGGCGTCGAAAAAGACGGCTACGTCTACGGTCGAGGCGCCATCGACGACAAGGGGATGCTGGCCGCAAACCTCGTCACGATGCTCCTGCTGAAGCGCCACGTGATCGACGCTGGCGGGACGCTCCAGCGCGATGTGGTGATGGTGGCGAACTCGGATGAGGAAGCGGGGGGCACGTGGGGGATGGGATGGCTCATCGCCAACAAGCCAGATCTCATTCGGGCAGAGTTCGCGCTCAACGAAGGAGGGCGAACCCGGATCGTCGGCGGCCGCCCACTCTATGTGGCCGTGCAGAACACCGAGAAGGTCGCTCACAACGTTCGCGTGATCGCCCGTGGTCCAGGCGGTCACGCCTCGGTGCCGCTCGAGGGGAACGCGATCAGCCGGCTCGCCCGGGCCATGGCGAAAATCTCCGAGCACCAGGAGCCGGTGCGAATCAACGCGACCACGCGGGTGTTCTTCTCCGAGCTCAGCGCCGTCTGGCCCGATGCCACGGTGGGGCGCGCCATGCGAGATGTCGCGTCGCGAGATGCCCGTCGTGTGGCGCGGGGCGCGCGCGTGTTGTCGGAGATTCCGATCTATAACGCGGTATTGCGCAATGGCATTTCGGCGACGCTGATCGACGGGGGCATTCGCACCAACGTGATTCCCACCGAGGCGACGGCGAACCTCAACGTGCGCTTGCTCCCCGGCCAGTCCATTGATTCGCTCGTGGGACGTCTGCGGCGCACAGTGGCGGACAGGCGGGTGGAGTTCGAGGTCGATCGCGACACGATCGACGCCCCCGCTTCCTCCTTCCGCTCGCCGATGTTCACGGCGATCGCCGACGCGGTGCGCTCCGTGGACTCCACGATAACGGTCGTGCCGTACATGAGCACCGGCGCGACTGACAGCGCGCGGCTGCGCGCCTGGGGCGTTCAGACGTACGGGATGCTGCCCTTTCCGCTCGCGCAGGACGATGAGGAGCGGATGCACGGCAACGACGAGCGCGTGCCGGTGACGAGTCTGTTGTTCGGAGCGAAGGTCATCTATGGAGCGGTCAGCAATGTGGCTCGATAAACGGCAGAGATGTCAGAGTTCAGACGTCAGATGTCAGATCGCCGGATGACGGCGTGGGTGTTGTCCACCGCTGCCGTCTGAATTCTGACGTGTGACACCAGACATCTCTGCCCTTCAAATCCGACTTCATGCCGCCAGCGTCTACATCCGCCGTCCTGCTCGTCATCACCGACCTGCTCTTCCGGTCGAAGATCGACGACGTCGCCCGGCGCGCGGGCGTTCCACTCCGCGTCGCGAAGACCGTCGAGCAGATCGATCGCCACCTCGGGAATGCTGTCCCCGCCGTCGTCCTGATGGATCTCGAGATGGACGGCCTCGACGCGGCCACCGTCGTCGGGCGATTGCATGCGCGGCCGGAGGCGGCCACCGTTCCCGTAATCGGCTTCGCCGGGCACACCAACGTCGAGGCCATCCACGCCGCGCGCGCCGCCGGCGTTCAGGTCATGGCGCGCTCCGCGTTCGTCGCGCAGCTGCCCGCGCTGATCGATCGAATCGCGG
>DASTYE010000117.1:0-15313 GCA_035765135.1 Gemmatimonadaceae bacterium
GAGAAGGGAAGCCACGACAGCGTGTGCGCGAGGCCACTCGTCGGCTTCGACAAGATCGGCTGGAAGAAGACGAAGCTCGATACGAGCAGGAGAATGATCGGCATCAGCGCCTGCTGCGCCTCCTGCTCGCTGCTCACCATCGCGCCCACCGCCGCGAAGAGCGACGAGTAGAACACATATCCCGCGACGAAGAAGAGCAGCAGCACGAGCCCCATCCCGACCGTCACATCGGGTGGCGTGAACGGCACCGCATCGACGCCGAGCTTGTCGAGCAACGGCTGGCGATATCGAAGCAGCAGAAGCCCCGACCCAATCCAGACTGCGAGCTGCGTGAGCCCGACCGCCCCGACGCCGATCACCTTCCCTCCGAGGAGCTGCCACGAAGGAACGCTCGAAATGACGACCTCGGCGACGCGCGTCTGCTTCTCTTCCATCACTCCGCGCAGTACCGCCTGCCCGTAGAGCATGAGGGCCATGTACAGCATCACCACGATGATGAGCGCGAAGATCACGCTTACTTTCGCAGAGCCCCCGCGGCCACGATCGGTGATGCGCTCGAGCTCGAACTCCACTCGCGTCCGCGCGAGCGCGGACGACTGGTCTCGCGCAACGCCGGCCATCTCGAGGCGGGTTTCCATGAGGCTCTCGCGCACCACCCGCCTCAGCATATCCATGTCCGCCTCCGCCGAGGCGTTGCGCCCAGCGTAGCGTACGCGCTTTCCCTCGAGGGCGGCCGAGTCGAGCACCAGGTACCCCGTGAGCGCGCCCCGCACGATTTCCTTCGTCGCCGCGCTCTCCGCAGGCGCCAGCTCCGTGCGTACCAGCTCTCGCACCCGCGTGCGCGCGGTGTCCCCGATCATTCCGACGCTCAATCCATCGGCGATCCGTCGGCCTACCTCGCGACCGGTGGCATCGAGCACCACGATCCTCGCGACATCCTCCGACGCCTTCGTGCGGCGCGTGATGATCGCCGGCAGAATCATCAGCGCGGCAAAGAACACGGGACCGAACACCGTGCTGAAGAGGAACCACCGTGTGCGCACCCGCTCGAGATATTCCCGCGCGGTAATGACCCAGAGCTTATCCATGGCCGGTCATGCCCTCCTCCACACCGGCCGCGCCGACGCGATCGAGGAAAATGCGATGCAGGGAAGGGCGGACGATCTCGAACCGCTCGATCATGGCCCCCGTCCCAATGAGACGCGTGAGCAGGTCCTGCGGCGAGGCGTTAGGCGCGAGCTCGATCTCGAGCATGCGATTGGAGTCGTCGCACCGGGCCACGAGCGTACGGTCGCGCAGAATGGGCGGGACACCGGCCGGTGTGCCGTTCGAGAGCACGACGGCCACGTGTCGCCCGCCATGATGCGCCTTGACGTCCGCCATCGAGCCATCGAGGATTTTCTCTCCGCGCGCCACGATGCACACCGAATCACAGATCCGCTCGGCGTTTTCCATGAGGTGCGTGCTGAAGATCACCGACTTCCCTCGCTGACGCAGCTCGATGACGATGTCCTTCAGCGCCTGCGCGTTGATCGGGTCGAGGCCGCTGAACGGCTCGTCGAGGATGACGAGATCGGGATCGTGAATGAGCGTGGCAATGAACTGGACCTTCTGCTGCATGCCTCGGGACAGCTCGTCGACCTTGGCGTCGCCCCAGTCCTTTTCGGGGGTCTTCAGCGTCAGCCGCTCGAGCCAGCCATCGATCTGGCGATCGGCGTTGGCGGCGGTCATTCCCTTGAGCTGCGCAAGGAAGCGAAGGACCCGGCGGACCTGCATCTTCCGATAGAGGCCGCGCTCCTCCGGCAGGTACCCGACCCGGTCGGTGATGCCGGCCTTCGAATTCGGCTCGCCGAAGATGCGGATGGTGCCCTCATCCGGCGCGATGATGTTGAGCAGCATCCGGATGGTTGTCGTCTTCCCGGCGCCGTTGGGGCCGAGGAGACCATACACGGACCCACGGGGCACTGTGAGTGACAGATCGCGTACCGCGACGTGTCCGGCGTAACGCTTCCAGGCGTTCTGGATCTCGACGGCAGGTGTGGGGCTGGGCATGGAGGGAATATATGGCGCGGAGACGAGGGGGTCGAAGGCGGTCGAAGGCGATTCGACGGGCGGTCGTAGCATGGATCGCAACCGGAGGGCAGATTCCGCTGCGCCCTCTGCCCCCTTCGATCGCCTTCGACCGTCCTCGGCCGCCTTCGGCCGTCATCGACCGCCTTTGACCCTCTCTCGCCTTTCCCACCGTCTCGCCAGCGTCATCTCCGCGCTCGTCGCGTCCCTGTTCTTGCTGTTCCTGGTCACCCCGGTCGCCGAATTGATTGGCGCCGGTGGCGGGAGCGGCCTTCGAAAGCTGATGACCGACGCCGAGTTGCGGGCGTCGCTGTGGCTCACGCTCGTAACGGCGACATCGGCAGTGCTGTGCGGCGTCGTCGGCGGGACTCCCATCGCCTACCTCCTCGCGCGGCGGCAGTTCCGCGGGCGTGCGGTCCTTTCGGCGGTGCTCGATCTCCCGCTGCTGATTCCGCACCCCGTCGCCGGCATCGCGCTGCTGCTCATGCTCGGGCGCAACAGCGCCGTCGGCGGAGCCGCGCTCGATGCGGGGCTCCGCATCATCGGCTCACCGGTTGGCATCGCACTGGCCATGCTGTTCGTGTCGGCGCCGCTCTACGTCAGCGGAGCTCGTGAGGCATTCGCACGGGTCGACCCGCGGTTCGAGGCCGTGGCGCGCACGTTAGGCGATCCCCCGTGGCGCGCCTTCCGTCGTGTGAGTCTGCCGCTTTCCATGCGCGGGCTCGTCGCCGCGGCCGTCGTCATGTGGGCGCGTGCGGTGAGCGAGTTCGGGGCGATCGTCGTCATCACGTACAATCCGAAGGTGGCGAGCGTGTTGAGCTACGATCGCTTCACGAGCTTCGGACTTTCCGAGGCACTGCCGGTCGCCGCCGTCCTCGCCATCCTCGCGCTCGTACCGCTCACCCTCTTGCGCGCCCTCCGCTATGGCCGAACGGCGGCGGACATGGGGTGGAGCGGCGACTCGTGATCGACCTGCGCGGCGTGCATGCGCGACTCGGCGCCTTCGAGCTTCGCGATGTGTCGTTCGTCGTGCCCACCGGAAAATACGGCGTCGTCATTGGGCCGGCCGGCTCCGGAAAAACGACGCTGCTCGAGACGATCGCCGGGATCAGGCCGCTGCGCGGCGGGACGATCGTGCTCGACGGGCGAGAGACGGGCGGACTTCCCCCCGAAGCGCGCAACGTCGGATTCGTCTACCAGCACGGTTATCTCTTTCCGCACCTGAATGTCGACGAGAACATCGCGTACGGGGCCGCGAGCCGGGAGATCGCACGTGAGGCCGCATCCCGCGTTGGCGCCGACAGTCTGCTGGGTCGTTCGGTTCGCGGTCTCTCGGGAGGGGAGCGACAGCTCGTCGCCATCGCGCGCGCTCTCGCCGCGCGCCCATCGATCCTGCTGCTCGATGAGCCATTCAGTGCGCTCGACCCGCGCCGTCGCGTGAGCGTGCGTCGCGAGGTTCGGGCGCTGCATCGCGAGTGGAACATCACCGTCCTCCAGGTCACGCACGATTTCACCGAGGCGGGATTGCTGGGAGACGTCGCCATTCTCCTCGACGCAGGGCGTGTGCTCCAGTCGGGCCCGCCCGAGCGTGTCTTTCGGGAGCCGGCATCGCCCTACATCGCGGAATTCCTCGGGGCGGAGAATGTGCTCGCCGGCACCGTCCATCATCTGCGCGACGTCGCGCCCGACTGGGCGACGGCGGATGACGCCACGCTCGATCCGTCGGCCCGAGGTCGTCACGCCATCGAGTTTCGCGCCGGGCCGCTGACCCTGTACACGGTCGGCGATGCCGCCGAGGGACCCGGCTACGCGGTGATCCGTGCCGAGGAGATTCTGCTGTCCACGCAGCCGCACCCGTCTTCAGCGCGCAACGTCTTTCGCGGTCACATTACCGAGGTGGCCTCGTCAGGCGCGCTCACGCGCGTGACGGTAGACGTCGACGACACACCGCTGATCGCTGCGCTGACGACGCGCTCCGCCGAGGAGCTGGCCCTCGCGCCCGGGCAGGAGATCCATGCATCGTTCAAGGCGATGGCGGTGCATCTGTGTTGAGGCACGTCGAGTCGCTGGCGGCTCCGTGAGCTCGACCGCAGGCAATCGCGAAGCGAATTCCCGGTATTCGGGTCGCTGACAGAGCGATCTTCGTCGGCGATACGCCGCGAAATGGCATGGCCGGAACATTCTCCGCCATCATCTTCTGGTACGCCGCGTATTCGATGGCAGGGTTTCGGCGCTCGAAGGTCATGTCGAACGACACGTCGAAGTCTGCCATGGTGCACGCCATCGCCCTGGATGGGGCCGGTCCCGTCGAGGGGCGCGGAGACGACTCTGCACGAAACCGACACGCGGCGTTGGGAACTGGATCACCGACGCTCACGACACCTTCCACGGCGTTCCAGTGCGTGGTGTCCCGCCTGACTCGATATGCGCGCCGGCGTTTGAACACCGTTGTTGGGTCAGTTTCCGGTTCCAGCATTATCGAGGGACGGGTAACGGCGCCTGGCGTGATGGCCCAGAGAACGATGACGTCCCTGGCGGGAACTCCTCGCCAGGCGACGACACCGCGTCGCCACACGGTCTCGCGACCGCTCCTGGTGTCAACGAACGGGTCGTACGCGATCTCGTAGGCGATCGCGCGGTACGCCGCCTCGACGTCATCGATGAGGAGGGTGACCGGGGCACCCTCGCCGCCATACTGCGCGAGGTGCGCGACGGCCCAAATGGGATCGACATCGGGGAAGACCCGTGGATCCGCGATCAGTCCGGCGAGGCGATCCTCCATCTCCACGATCGCGCGAACGGCCTGCGGGGCGGTGACATCCTCACATGCCGTCGTCATGGTGACGAGGGCGGCGTACCAGACGAATGCCTCGCCGCGCAATTTCCGCATCGGATGGGTCTCCTGTATCGATCGCGAGACCGCACGCGTCCTCCGCAGCGGACACGCGCGATGCGTTCGAGGAATGTCAACTCGTTGAGAGTAAAGCCGTTGCGTGAGCGATGGCGAACGGCGCGGGCCGTGCGAAACGTCTCGTCAGTCGCGGATCGCGGATGAAGACGAAAGGCGCGACGGTCACGAAACACCACGCACTCCTCGATGATTGCCCAACGCTCAGGCGTCGCGTTCCAGGTCTTGATCGCATCGATTCGGCGGCTCATACGAGGGCGTTCGAGGCCTATCGTGTGGCCGTCGAACGCCGACGAGCATCTGGACGATGCGTTCTCGCGAGCCTGGCATCTTCTGGAGGATGAGCGCTTCGCCGAGGCGGAGCGCGCGTTTCGCGTTGTAGTGGCAGAGCGGCCCGACGACGCTGCCGCTTCCCTCTATCTCGGAATCGCGCTCGCGGGGCAGGGGAAGCACGAGGAGTCGATCGCGCCGCTCCGCGAAGCCGTCGCGGCCCGTCCGCTCGACGCCGAAGCGCACGTGCGTCTCGGAATTTCCCTTGGAAAGGTCGGCCACCACTTCGCGGCGGCCGCATCGCTGCGCGAAGCCCTGGCGCTGCGTCCCGGGCTCCGGGCTGCCGAGATCGCCCTCGAGGAGCTCGTCAGCGTGGCTGCGCTTTCGGCAACGCGAACAACGCCTGCGCGTGTTCGATCCCCTCGGCGAGGCGCTCGACGTCGGTCACATCGGTATACACGTAGAACGATGCCCGCGTCGTCGCGGGAACTCCGAGTCGGCGCATGAGTGGCTGTGCGCAATGGTGGCCGGCGCGCACGCAGACTCCGTCCTGATCGAGCACGGTCGCGAGGTCGTGAGGGTGGACGTCCTCCACCACGAACGACACGACGCCGCTCCGCCGTGAAAGCGGCGGGCCCATGATGCGGAGTCCCTCGAGCTCGCCGAGTCTGCTCATCGCGGCGGTCAGGATCTCGCGCTCATGGTCGGCAACGCGCTTCATTCCGAGACGGTCGAGGTAGTCCACCGCCGCCGCCAGGCCAACGGCACCGGCCACGTTAGGCGTCCCCGCCTCGAACTTGTGCGGGAGCACGTTCCAGGTCGTGCGGTCGTCGAAGACGTACTCGATCATGTCCCCGCCCGTCTGATAGGGCGGCATCCGCTCCAGCAGCTCACGTCGCCCAATCAGCCCGCCGACCCCCATCGGCCCGAGCATCTTGTGGCCGCTGAAGGCATAGAAGTCCACGCCGAGCGAGTCGAACTCCACGGGAATGTGCGGTGCGCTCTGCGCGCCGTCGCAGACCAGCAGCGCGTCGCATCGCGCGCGCACGAGCGCGGCGACCTCCCGAACCGGATTGATGGTGCCGAGCGCGTTCGAGACGTGGCTGAACGCGACGATGCGCGTGCGGGAACTGAGGAGGCTCGCGAGACAGTCGAGATCCAGCTCTCCCGCCGCCGTCAGCTCGCAAATCCGCAGTCGCGCGCCGCGCTCGAGCGCGAGCTGCTGCCAGGGGACGAAGTTGGCGTGGTGCTCGAGGCCGGTGATGACGATCTCATCCCCGGACTTCACGTTCGCGCGCCCCCATGCCGCCGCCACCAGATTGAGCGATTCCGTCGTCCCGCGGGTGAGGATCAGCGTGGCCGGATCGGCAGCACCGAGGAACCGGGCGATGCGCTGGCGGGCATGATGATACGTGTCGGTCGCGCGGACCGACAATGCGTAGGCGCCGCGATGCGGATTCGCGTTGTCGCGCTCGTAGTACGCCGTCATCGCGTCGAGCACGGCGCGCGGCTTTTGCGATGTCGCCGCCGTGTCGAGGTATACGAGCTCCGGGTTGGCGGCGAGGAGCGGAAAATCGGAGCGCGGTGCAAGCGTCATGATGGCCTGCGCGGACCGACGAACACCTGTCCTTCGCTCACCGCAACCTCGTAGATCCCGAGCGGATCCGTCGCGGGAGGACGTCGAACGTCACCGGTGAGGCGATCGAAGCGGGCTCCATGCCACGCGCACTCGATCGTGCCATCGTCGAGCAGGGTGCCATCGCACATCGGAAAGTCCTGGTGCGGACAAGTCTCGCTCACCGCGCCGATCTCACCACGATAGTTGTACAGGCACACGCGCTCTCCGGACTGGAGTTGAACCGGGAGCATTGCTCCATCGGGCACATCCCTCAACGCCGCGGCAAGCTGATATCCGGGCCGCGCCGGCGTCACAGCCGCTCGGTGCTGATCGCGGTACCCTCCCCATGCAACGCCGCTCGAAGCGCGTGCCACGCGAGGCTCGCGCACTTCACGCGCACCGGGAATCGCGAGACGCCAGAGAATGCCGCGAGCGATCCCAGCGATGGATCATCGGGCTTGGCCGCGGCATTGCCCGTCACGAGCTCGTGAAAGCGCTGGAACAGTGCCGAGGCCTCCTCTCGCGTCTTTCCTTTCACCGTGGTCGTCATGATCGAAGCCGACGCCTTGGAGATCGCGCATCCCGACCCCTTGAACGACACATCGTCGATGCGATCGCCGTCCATCTTGATCCACACCGTGATCTCATCGCCACACAGCGGATTGCGTCCCTCCGACCGCCGATCCGCGTTCTCGAGCTCACGAAAATTCCGCGGCCGGCGGTTGTGGTCGAGAATGATGGACTGGTAGAGTGACTCTAGATCCACGTTGACCCCGGGTCAGGGGCCAGGGGCCAAGGGCCTGGGGGAGGGCCACGGGTTCACCGCTAGTCCTCGGCTCCCGAGCCCCCACCTGGCCCTTGGCTCGTGGCCCCTGGCCCGCCTTCCACGAGAGAGAAACGTCGCAGTGTGAGTTCCTCGAGGGCGTCGCGAACTTCCTTCACTTCGAGTCTCTCCAGCACGTCCGCCGCGAACGCATAGATCAGCAGCTTCCGCGCGACCTCGTGAGGCAGGCCGCGGCTCTTCATGTAGAAGAGCGACATCGTATCCAGCTTTCCGACGGTCGCGCCGTGCGTGCATTTCACATCGTCGGCGAAGATCTCGAGCTGCGGCTTGGTGTCGATCCGAGCCTTGTCGGAGAGCAGAAGGTTGTTGTTCTCCTGCTTGCCGTCCGTCTTCTGCGCGATCGGACGTACGAAGACCTTTCCGTTGAACACCCCGTGCGACGCGCCGTCGAGGATGCCCTTGTAGACCTCGTGGCTGGCGCAGTTAGGCTGCGCGTGCTCGATGCGGGTCTGGTGGTCGACGTGCTGCTCTCCATCGACCATGTACAGCCCGTTGAGCGACACCTCGGCGCCATCGCCGTCGAGTGTCGTGTAGATGTTCGTTCGCGACAGCGCCGCGCCCGTCGCGAACGAGAACGACGAGTACTTGGAGTCGCGCGGCTGATGCACCTGAATCGTCCCGACGTGGAACGCGCGCCGGCTCTCCCGCTGGATCTTGTAGTGCGCCAGGTGAGCGCCCTCGCCGAGCGCGACTTCCGTGACGGCGTTGCTGAAATAGCGCGCGTCGCCAAGCGAGACGTAGCTCTCGATCACGCGAGCGCTCGCGTGCCGATCGACCGCGATGAGATGCCGTGGATGCATCACCGCCCGTGCCGCAATGGGATCCACGACGTGCAGAAGATGGATCGGCGCGTCCGCCTGCACGTCCTTCGCGATGTGGACGACGGCGCCGTCGTACATGAAGGCGGTGTTGAGCGCGGTGAAGCTCTGGTCGTCGAACGTCGCGATCTTCGAGAGATGTTGCTCGAGCAGATCCGGCGCTTCGCGCCACGCCTGCGCGAGGTTCATCACACGAATTCCCGAGGGCAGGGTCGCCATCGTGGAGAGATTCGGCGCGTGTCTGCCGTTCACGAACACGATCGTCGGCCAGTCCACGCGCCCGAATACGAACGGCGCGAGATCGGCAGGCCGCACCTCTCCCGACGCCGCCCCGAGCGGATGAAACTCCGCCTCGGCGATCGGGGCCACGCTCGTGAAATGCCAGTCCTCGTTGCGCGGGGTGGGGAAGCCCAGCTCGGCGAAGCGCGCGATGGCGGCGCGGCGCAGGCGCGGGACCCAGGACGGGCCGACGCCTCCGCCATTGGATGCGAAGGTCTCGAAGTCGGTCAGGTAGAGTTCCTGCATCATGCTGGCTGAGGTTCCGACACCCAGTCATAGCCTCGCGCCTCGAGCTCGAGCGCGAGATCCTTTCCGCCGGACTTCACAATGCGGCCGGCGGCCAGCACGTGCACGCGGTCAGGCACGATGTAGTTGAGCAGGCGCTGATAGTGCGTCACGACGATGGTCGCGTTATCGGGCCGCCTGAGCTGATTCACGCCGTTCGCCACGATACGCAACGCGTCGATGTCGAGCCCTGAATCGGTCTCGTCGAGGATGGCGAGCTTCGGTTGCAGCACCGCCATTTGCAGGATCTCGTTGCGCTTCTTCTCTCCGCCGGAGAAGCCAGTGTTCACCGAGCGGCTGAGCATCGAGTCGTCCATGTCCACCAGCTTGAGGCGCTCTTCCATGACCTGGAGGAAGTCGAGCGGGTCGACCTCTTCCTCGCCACGTGCCTTGCGCAGCTCGTTGTACGCCGAGCGCAGGAAGTAGGCGTTGGAGACGCCGGGAATTTCTACCGGGTACTGGAAGGCGAGGAAGACGCCCGCCTGCGCGCGCTCCTCGGGCTCCATGGCGAGCAGATCCCGTCCCTCGTAGCGCACCTCGCCCGCGGTGACCTCATACGCCGGGTGTCCGGCGAGCACCTGCGCGAGCGTGCTCTTCCCCGACCCGTTAGGCCCCATGACCGCGTGCACTTCCCCGGCGTTGACGGTGAGGTCAATGCCGCGGAGGATTTCGTTTCCGTCGACTGAAGCGTGAAGATTTCTTATCTCGAGCATTGGTGATTCAGTAAAGTTGACTGCGGAATGCGGAATACGGATGGCGAATGTGACTAGTGAATCATGATTACCCGCATTCCGCACTCCGGATTCATCCCACGCTCCCTTCGAGCGTTATGCCCAACAACTGTTGGGCCTCGAGGGCGAACTCCATCGGGAGCTCCTTGAAGACTTCGCGGCAGAAACCGCTCACGATCATCGACACCGCATGCTCGGCCGACAGGCCGCGCTGCTTGCAGTAGAAGATCTGATCTTCGCCGATCTTCGACGTCGACGCTTCGTGCTCCACGGTCGCCGTGTTGTTCTGCACCTCGATGTACGGGAACGTGTGCGCCCCGCAGCGATTCCCGATCAACATTGAATCGCACTGCGTGTAGTTACGCGCGTTCTCGGCTTTCGGCATCACCTTCACGCGGCCGCGATAGGAGTTGTTTCCCTGGCCGGCGCTGATCCCCTTCGAGACGATGTTCGATTTCGTGTTCTTCCCGATATGGATCATCTTCGTCCCGGTGTCGGCTTGCTGGTGGTTGTTCACCACCGCCACCGAGTAGAACTCGCCGACCGAGTCGTCGCCCTGGAGAATCACGCTCGGATACTTCCAGGTGATCGCCGACCCGGTCTCGACCTGCGTCCACGAGATCTTGGACCGCCGTCCGGCGCACTTCCCACGCTTCGTGACGAAGTTGTAGATGCCGCCCTTACCCTCGGCGTCACCCGCGTACCAGTTCTGCACGGTCGAATACTTCACCGTCGCGTTCTCGAGTGCGACGAGCTCGACGACCGCCGCGTGCAGCTGGTTCTGATCGCGCTTGGGCGCGGTGCACCCCTCGAGGTAGCTGACGTAGGCGCCCTCGTCGGCGATGATGAGCGTCCGCTCGAACTGACCGGTGTCGGCCGCGTTGATGCGGAAGTACGTGGACAGCTCCATCGGGCAGCGGACGCCGGGCGGCACGTAGACGAACGACCCATCGCTGAACACGGCCGAGTTGAGGGCCGCGAAGAAGTTGTCGCTGTACGGCACGACGGAGCCGAGGTACTTCTGCACGAGCTCCGGGTGATGCTGCACGGCTTCGCCAAACGAGCAGAAGATGATCCCGAGCTTGGCGAGCTCCTCCTTCATCGTCGTTCCCACCGACACGCTGTCGAAGATCGCATCGACGGCGACGCCGGCCAGGCGCTTCTGCTCCGTGAGCGGGATGCCGAGCTTCTCGTACGTGCGCAGCAGCTCCGGATCAGCCTCATCCAGCGACTGGAGCGGCTTCACGCTTTTCGGCGCCGAGTAGTAGATGATGTCCTGGTAGTCGATGGCGGGGTACGTGACGTTGCTCCAGTGAGGCTCCGTCATCGCCTGCCACCGGCGGTACGCCTTGAGGCGCCACTCCAGCATGAACGGCGGCTCGTTTTTCTTCGCCGAGATCATGCGGATGATGTTTTCGTTCAGCCCGCGCGGAACGCTCTCCGTCTCGACGTCGGTGACGAAGCCGTGCTGGTACTCGCGGGTGACGAGTGACTCGATGGACGAGCTCATAGGGACTCCATGGGCCGGACGCGCGTGAATGCTGGGTGGTCGAGCCGTGCGCGGTCCCTGATAGAAGGAATCGTGCGCGATACGGCGTCCCGAGTCGAATCCTAAGTAAATCTGTCGGGATTAGCAACCGTGGAGGCCCTGGCAGAAGTCAGGCTGGTACAATGGGTTAGGGCGCCGTGTTGGCCGGGCCCTCCTTGCGCAACGGCAAAGACGTCAGAATTCAGATTTCAGAATTCAGAGGTCAGAAAAACCCGCGGGGACCCGAGATCCGGATCCCCGCGTGCCGTTTCTGACGTCTGAATTCTGAAATCTGATATCTGACGCCTTTGCCGTTTGTTCAGCGCACGGTGAATACCGCGATGAGCCCGACCAGGAGCACCAGCACCCCAAGCACCATCGGAATCGGACTTTTCTCGATTGCCAGCGTCTCGTGCGATCCGGTGATGGCGCGCTGGTAGACGACGGTCTCGCGGCGGGCGAAGGACGCGTCGGCGTGCTCCTCGAGCTCGACGACTTTCATCGCCGGCGGAACCTTGTCACGCGTGAAGGTGAACGTGGCGCGGCCAATCCGGATCTCGTCCCCCTCGCGCAGCATGCGTGGGCGCGTGACGGCTTCGGAGCCCACCTTCGTCCCCGTCGAGCCCATCGCGTAGAGCACGTGCTGGCCGCCCTCCGCGCGAATGTCGGCGTGGAAGCGCGAGACGCTCGTGTCCTTCAGCACGATGTTGCACCCGATTTCCCGGCCGATCTGAACGACACGCCGGTTCAGCGGATAGGCTCGACGGTTTTGCGTGTCGACGAGGAACGACGGTCCAAGTGGGGCCGGCAGCTCCGGCCGCTTGTCGGATTCCTTGGCGAGAAAAATAAAGTGAGCGGCGCCCGCCGAAATGATGTCACCGCGCTTCACGGCGGTTCCAGTCGGCGGCACGGGCTCGCCGTTGATGATGACGATGTGTTGCGGTGACGCGGGGACGACCTTGGCGCCACTGTCGCCTTCGAGATGCACGGTGAAATGGCGCGCCGCGAGGTCCTTGGCTGGCACCCGCCAGCTCGCCTGCGACCCGCTGCCGACAGTCGTCTCGGGACCGAGCTCGCGCGCGGTACCGTCGAGTTCAAGAAACGCCATCCGAAGCTCTCCCGCCGCTGTGCGGCATGTCTGATCGTGTGTCGATGTCGCGTGTGACGCCTTCGTCAGGCACCGGCACTTCGACAATGTCCGCGGCGTGGGCGTGCACGACCGTCCGTGCTCCACCGGCTGCCGTCGTCATGAGCTCGAGCCAAAGCGGGCGCGCAAACAGGACCGGATGCCCGCGTCCCCCCTGATGAGCGGGGAGGACGATCGGCGCCCGCGTCCGTTTGAAGGCATCCATCAGGGCCAGTACGCTCAGTAGATGGACGAATGGGTGGTCCACCGGCCACACGATCACGGCTTCCGCCGGGTCGTTAGCCAGCGCTGCGAGGCCCAAACGCAGGGACGCCGCCTGCTCGCTTCGAGGATTCGGGTTGATTATGGTCCTCGCGGGCGCTGGAACGTCGATCCCTCGGGGCACCACCGCGAGAATCGGACTCAGATCACATTCGGTGGCGACCCGAACCACGGCGTCGATGAATCGCTCGCCGGACTCCAGCCTCGCTTGCGCCTTCGGCTCCCCGAACCGCGTTCCCTGTCCGGCGGCAAGAACGACGCAGGCGATTGGAACTTCCCGCATTGAAGTGGTCCCCTACGTGGATGTCGTGAAAGACGAGTAGCTTACCTGACTGGTGCGAGACCGGCCAGAAGGAAACGAGACGCGAGCGTTGCTCGTCCTTCACCGATGCCCCCACGCACTTCCATGGACCTCCCCCGGTTCTGTCTGCTGTCTCTGTTGGCGCTCTCCGCGGCGTGCACACGGTCGCATGGCGCGTCTGAGCCGCTGGTCGCGGACGACCCACTCGCCGAAGACACGATTCCGGCTTCCTTCGTCGCCTGGGCGGACGCGAGTGGCGATACGGAGGCGGTCATCGAGCTCGCGACCGACTCGTTGCGCGCACCCGTGCATCCCCAGCCGCGCTTCGTCGTGCTGCCAGCGGTGGCCGAGACGCTCGCGAACTACATGGTGTTCGCCGCGCGAGGGCAGAGCTGGTACACGGCTTCCGCGCGCGACCAGCGCATGCTCGTCGACATTGGGCGGTTCGACTCGAAGCTCACCACGCCCGCCCACAGGGCGGCGTTTCGAGAGGCGATCGACATCCTCTCTCCGGTGCGCGAGGGAGATCGCTTTCGGCTCTACGGCCCGTGGGGAAGCGACACCGTCACGGTCAACGGATTCGATGTCTGGAATGGTCGGATCGTGGCGACGCTCGCCACGCCCCCGCGCGTCGATTCCATCGCGCGAGGGAAGAAGACCGTGTTTGCCGCCGCGATGCGGACGGACTCGGTCGCTCCGCCGGTGACGACGAGGTGCGGGCGGACCAACGTTCCCGAGAGCGTGTGGCTCCAGGCCGGATTCGCGCGTGATTCGCTCGAGCAGGCGCTACGCGATGCCTCCGTGCGTCTTCCGGAGCGATTGCAGAACACGCTGCGCGTGGAGGCGTCGCACGCAATCGGCTGCTTCGCCGAGTCGCGAATGCTGCTCGTCGTCACGCTCGTCGCGGGGAACTACGAATACGTGCGGCAAGGCGCGGTGGCCGTTTCCGATGAGGGGGGCGTGACGCCCCTGAGCGTGCTCGATCCACGCTTCCGCGCACACGTGGCGCTCCACGCGCTCGACGCCGATGGGGACGGGATCGACGATATCGCCATGCGCGGTCGAGCAGAGCGGCTGGGCGCGACGGTCGTGCTGCGGTACAACAGGGAAGAAAAGCGGCTGGAGCGGCTGGCGACCGGGTTCGCGTGGGAGCGGAATTGAGGCGAATCCGGAATGCGGAATCCGGATGCTTGTAAGACCCTGATCCACGAAGGGCTCCGATCGCCACTTCGGAGCCCCTTGATGCTTCAGGGTCTTACTCGCAAAATCCGAATTCCGTATTCCGCATTCGCCCTTCGGTATGAGCATTGCCGCTGGTCGTCGGAGTCCCCGATCCGGAGCCTCGCGATGCCCGCCCGCCGTGCCCGCACCCCATCAGCCCCCGTCCCAACGCGCCCGCTCGGCCGCACTGGCGCCGACGTCTCCATCATCGGGCTCGGCGGCTATCATCTCGGGCTCGTCGATACGCAGGCCGAGGCGATTCGCATCGTGCACGAGGCGATGGATGCCGGCGTGACCTTCATGGACAACGCCTGGGAATATCACGACGGCGAGAGCGAGAAGCGCATGGGGAAGGCGCTCGCCAAGGGGAAGCGCGGTCGCGTCTTCCTCATGACGAAGCTGTGCACGCATGGCCGGGACGCCAAGACGGCAATGCGTCAGCTGGAGGATTCACTACGGCGCCTCGGAACGGATTACCTCGATCTGTGGCAGATTCACGAGGTCGCGTACTACAACGACCCGGAGCGGCACTTCATGACCGGCGGTGCGGCCGACGCGCTGCTGGCGGCGAAGACCCAGGGAAAGGTCCGGTGCATTGGATTCACCGGACACAAGGACCCGGAGCTGCACCTCAAAATGCTCTCGTACGACTTTCCGTTCGACACCTGTCAGCTTCCGCTGAACTGCTTCGATGCGACGTTCCGGAGCTTCGAGCGGCTCGTGCTTCCTGAGCTGCTGCGGCGCGGCATTGCCCCCATCGGGATGAAGAGCTTCGGGGGCGAGGCAAGCATGATCTCGAAGAAGGTCGTGTCGCCTGACGAGGCGCTGCGCTACGCGATGAGCCTTCCGGTGGCGTCGACGATCTCGGGCATCGATTCGCTGCGCGTGCTTCGCCAGAACCTGCGCATCGTGCGCGACTTCAAACCGATGTCGGCGATCGAGATGGATGCGCTGCGCCTCCGGGTGGCGGCGGACGCGGCCGATGGCCGCTTCGAGCTGTACAAGGTGTCGGCCAAGCACGAGGGCCCCGAG
>DASTYE010000118.1:0-91353 GCA_035765135.1 Gemmatimonadaceae bacterium
ACATGCGACTACGCTGGCTTGCGCCACTCGCTGGCGCGCTGCTGGTCGGCTGCGGCTACAACACGATCCAGAGCAAGGACGAGCGCGCCGCGTCCGCCAAACAGCAGATCGAGGTGCAGCTGCAACGCCGCTCGGACCTGATCGGCAACCTGGTGAACACGGTCAAGCGGTATGCGGAGCATGAGGAAGCGGTGTTCACCGGCGTCGCGCAGGCGCGCTCGCAGGTGGCGGGCGCCGTTCGCTCCGGCGACCCCGCGCAGATGGAAGCCGCGAACGCGCAGCTGACCGGCGCTCTCGGACGGCTGATCGCCGTGGCGGAGAACTACCCACAGCTCAAGGCCGACCAGCTCTTTCTGCGGTTGCAGGACGAGCTCTCCGGGACGGAGAATCGCATCGCCGTCGCGCGGCAGGACTACAACGAGGCAGCGCGCGACTACAACGCCTACATCCGCCAATTCCCGCAAAACCTCACCGCGAAAGCCACCGGCGCGAAGCCACGGGCCTACTTCGAGGCGGCGGCCGAGGCGGGTCAGGCACCGCAGGTGGACTTCGGGTCGCCGACGGGGACGGGAGGGACGAGGCCCGGCGGCGGCGGGGCGAGTGGAAGTGGAAACCCGAGGTAGCTGGGAACGGCAAAGACATCAGAGGTCAGATGTCAGAATTCAGACGTCAGAAACGACCAGGGGGAGCCACTGCTGGCTCCCCGTAGGTTTTTCTGATTTCTGAACTCTGACATCTGACCTCTGACGTCTTTGCCGTCAGACCAGGAACCAATCAATCGGGAATCGCATCCGGCATCACGTACGTCAACGGATCCACGACCTTCCCGTTGATGTGAATCTCGTAGTGCAGGTGCGGGCCGGTGGAGAGTCCGCTGTTGCCGACCGCGGCGATCTCCTCGCCGCGCTTCACCCGCTGACCGCGGCGCACCATGACGCGCGACATGTGCGCGAACTTCGTCTCGATGCCGTTGCCGTGGTCGATCTCGAGCACGAGCCCGTAGCCCGCCTCGCGTGCCACGCGTCTGACGACACCGGCCGCCGGAGCAACGATCGGTGCACCCATCGGCGCACTGACATCGATTCCCTCGTGCGGCCTGCTGATGTGCAGGATCGGATGGAAGCGGCTCCGTTTGAAGGTGCTCGAGAGCCAGCCTGCGGTGGGCATGATCGAGGGGATGCGCTGATAGCGCTCGTGGTGCTTGGTCAGCGAATCCGAAACGTCGGCGAAGCTCTGCGCGAGGAGGTTGGCCCGGCGGAGCAGCTTGTCGAGGTCGATGCGCGTGTCGAACGCCATGCGCCCGAGCGTCGGGTTCGATCGATAGAGCGGGTCATCGGAGACCTGCGGCATTCCCGGCCCGCCAATTCCCACCTGTGCGACCTGCGAATCGACGGGCGGCAGCCCGGCGAGCAGACGTACGCGCTCATCGTGCTTTCCGATCACATCGAGGGTGTCCTCGAGGTGACGAAGCCGAAGCTTGAGGTCGATCAGCTCCTGGGAGAGCAGCCGATTCTCCCGCTGCGCGATGCGCGAGGTCGGCATCCCGATCGTACTGACGAGGACGCCAATACCAATGGCCGCGACGATGCCGATGACGGCGGCGATCCCCGAGCCAACGCGCAACGCACGCTCGGTGAGCGTGAAGGTGCGCGGCGAGTCGCTCCCATGCGGAACGACCAATAACGTCCAGCTTCGCTGGGCCATTCGACTCCTCGTGACAGCGTGCAGGGGGTACACTTCAAGGACGGGTTGCCAGAGGCAGCCGTCACTCGAAAAATCGTTCAGTGTCCCCTCCAGCGACCCTTAGTCAAAAACCGGGCCGGAGGCTGATCGTATGATGCGCCTAAGTTATTGTGAGGCAAATGTTTGCTGACACAGGATCGTCGTGCGCCAGATCACGTTTTCGGGCGGTTTCGCGGGCTGTTCGACCCATGACACCCCGAAGCACCCGAAGCGAAATGGAAGCGTCGTCCAGCGGCGATGTCAGCGGCGATCAGGCGGCGTCCGGCGCCTTCTTCGAGGGCTGCTCGCGCGGGAAGAGGGCGAGGCCTTTCTGCACCTTCCAGCCGGCGGGATCGAGGCGGTCGAGCTCGTCGAGACGTTGGGCGGTGACGTCCCCCGGTGCACCCAGGGATGCCCAGAGCTCCGCCGCCTTGTTAGGCATGAAGGGGGACACGAGCACCGCCTGTCGCGCGAGCTGCCGCGCGAGTGAGGCGAGGACGCCCTCCAGCTCCGCACGAGCTTCGGGCCGCTTCGCCAGCGACCAGGGCTGCGTCCTCTGAGCGTACTCGTTCGCTCGCGTCACGCTTTTCCACAGGGATCCGAGCGCTTCGTGAAGGAGATACCCCCGGCTTCCATCCATCGCGGCGGTGTATTCGGCGAGATCGGCTGCGTCGGCACGGTCCACCTCGTTGCGGTCTCCCTTCGGGACGACGCCGCCGGTGTACTTCTCCAGCATGGACACGACGCGGCTGGCGAGATTGCCGAACGCGTTCGCGAGGTCGGCGTTGTACCGCTCCTCGAAACGTTCCCAGGTGAAGCTTCCGTCTCCATCGAACGGCACTTCGCGCAGGAGGAAATAGCGGAACGCGTCCACGCCGAATCGCGCCGTCGCCTCCTCGAGCTCGAGGCGCACGCCGGCCGTCTTGCTGAGCTTCTCGCCGCCGAAGAGCACGAACCCGTGCACCCAGACACGACGCGGAAGGGGCAGCTCGGCCGCCTGCAACATTGCCGGCCAGATGAGGCTGTGAAAGCGGGTGATGTCCTTGCCGATGACGTGAACGTCCGCCGGCCAGCGATCCCGATAGCCCTTTTCGGGAAAACCAGTTGCCGTCAGGTAGTTCGGGAGAGCGTCGAACCACACGTAGGTGGTTTGCTGCTCGCCATCGCTGAGCGGCGCGGGGAAGGGAACGCCCCACGTGAAGCGCGCGCGGCTCGCCGAAATGTCCTCGAGTCCCTGGTCGAGCAGCGCGAGCATCTCGTTGCGGCGCGAGTCGGGTTGGAGGAACTCCGGCCGCTCGGTGAACAGCCTGCGGAGGAACCCTTCGTACTTGCTCAGGCGGAAGAACCAGTTTCGCTCTTCCACCTGCTCGAGCACGCGGCTCGGGTGAAGCACGCAGCGCCCGTCGACGACCTCGGACGCCTGCTTGAACGATTCGCACCCGATGCAGTACAACCCGCGGTAGGACTTCTCGTAGAAATCGTCCGGGCTGTTATCGAAGATACGCTTGATCAGCGCGCGAACGCCGGCCTTGTGCGGCGCTTCGGTGGTGCGAATGAACTGGTCGTGCGAGATCGCGAGCTTCTTCCACATGTCGCGAAACCGCGGCGCGATCTCGTCAACCTGCTGCTGTGGCGTCAGCCCGCGTTCCGCCGCCTTCTGCGCCACGGTCTGGCCATGCTCGTCCATGCCAATGAGGAAATGGACGTCATCACCACGCAGCCGGTGAAACCGGGCAATCGCATCGGCGCCGATTTTCTCGTAGGCGTGCCCGATGTGCGGATCGCCGTTGGCATAGTCGATCGCGGTCGTGATGTAGAACTTCGCCACGCTATTCCTGGGCGGTGGATCCCGGGCCGCCCGAGCCCGAGCGCCCGCGTCGCCCGCCACGCCGGCCGCGTCGCCGACCGCCCGGGCGCGGTGCGCCCTCGGTGCGCGGCGCCTCACGAGCACTGGCGCTTTCGGCGCCCGGTGTGGGGACGACGGTCGGCTCCGTCTCCGGCTCCTCAGGTACCTCGTCGTCCCTGGTATCGAGGGCAGACGTCGCCTGCGTCTCCTCTTCCGCCTCGACGGCGAACGCCGATGGCTGCTGCAGCTCGCGGCCGAGCTCGGCGATGGGAACGACCCGAACGTCCCCCTCCGATGATCGCAGCGTGACGCGCTCGCGGAAAATGTCGTTGGCGATGACCTTCTCCTCCCCGAGTGAGGTGACGAGGATACGCCCCTCCTTGGGGAAGCGCTTCCGCGCCTGCACGTAGAAATCGTGCTCGTAGCGCAGGCAGCACATCAACCGCCCGCACGCGCCCGAGATCTGCGAGGGGTTGAGTGACAGGCGTTGATCCTTGGCGATCTGCAGATTGACTGGCCGCAGGTCGGGAAGCCATGCCGCCGAACAGTACTCGCGGCCGCACCGCCCCACGCCGCTCAGGCGCTTCGCCTCATCGCGAACGCCGATCTGCTTCAGCTCGATGCGCGTGCGAAAGACCGCGGCGAGATCGCGCACCAGCGACCTGAAGTCGACGCGCTTCTCCGCGGTAAAGTAGAACGTCAGCTTGCGTCGGTCCCACTGCCACTCGGCGTCGGACACCTTCATCACGAGTCCGTGCGCGCGCACCTTCTCCATCGCCTTCCGGCGGGCATCGTCATCCTGCACGCGCAAATCGGCGGCGCGTCGTTCGTCGTCAGCCGTCGCGGCGCGGAGCGCCTTACGAGCGGGAGGCTCGGCGCCACACCCGTGTGCGCACCCCATGCAGCGCCGCTCGGCCAGCTCGCCCACGGCGTTGACGCGCCCGAGGTCTTCGCCGCGGTCCGCCTCGACGACCACCGGCGCGTGCAGGCGCGGCGGCTCTTCGCCGTCCCAGACGAAGAATTCGCGGCGATTGCCCTTGAAGGCGACTTCTATGAGGTGGGGCATGCGATCGTCGAAATGAGGAGCGAGGACTCAGGACTGAGGAATTCGATCGCGTAGTGTGTCGCCCAATCGAATTCCTTATTCCTTGGGCCTCGTTCCTCATTGTGATTGTTACTCGGCATACTGTCCCATGCGCAAGTATTTCTCTCGCCTCCGGCGCACGAGCTTGTCCGGTTTGTACTTGCGCAGCTCCTCGAGGTGACGCAGCAATGCCTGCTGCAGCGTGTGGGCGGTCTCCTCATGGTTGGCGTGTGCCCCGCCGGGCGGCTCGGGGACGATCTCGTCGATCACGCGCAGCTCGTAGAGGTCCTGCGCGGTAATGCGCAGCGCGCTCGCGGCGCGCTCCTTCATGGTTGGCGACTTCCCATCCTTCCAGAGGATTGCCGCGCACCCTTCGATCGTGATCACCGAATAGACGGCGTTCTCGAGCATGAGCACGCGGTCGGCGACGCCTAACGCCAGCGCACCGCCCGAGCCGCCCTCGCCGATCACGGTGGCGATGATCGGGACCTGGAGCTGGCTCATCTCGAGCAGGTTGCGCGCGATCGCCTCCGACTGGCCGCGCTCCTCGGCGCCCAGGCCCGCCCACGCCCCCGGTGTGTCGATGAATGTCAGCACCGGGACCTGGAACTTCTCCGCCAGCTTCATGAGGCGGAGCGCCTTGCGATAGCCCTCCGGATGCGGCATGCCGAAATTGCGGCGCAGATTCTCTTTCGTGTCGCGCCCGCGCTGCTGACCGATGATCATCACCGTCTCGCCATCGAGTCGGGCCCATCCGCCGACGATGGCCGCATCGTCGCGGAAGGCGCGGTCGCCGTGCAGCTCGATGAAGTCGGTAAACGCGAGCCGCACGTAATCGAGCGTGAACGGACGGTCCTTGTGGCGCGCGACGAGCACGCGCTGGAGCGGCGACAGGTTGCGGTAGATCTCGACGCGGAGATCGGCCAGCCGCTTCTCGAGCGGCGCGATCTCATCGCCGACCGTGAGCTGCTGCTTCTCCGCCATCTTCTTGAGCTCGTCGATCTGGTTCTGCAGCTCGACGATCGGCTTTTCGAACTCGAGCGTGGTCGCTGTGGCCACGTCAGCTCCCGCGTACCAGTCTCACGCGCTCGTCGCCCAACAGCGCGCGTAATTCGTTGAGCGCCGCGTTCGTCACGGCGATCTTGAGCGACCGCGAACGGAACCGGGTATTCGTTCCGCTGTGATCCCGCCAGCGCACTTCCACCGGCGCCGACCCGGCGTGCGACTCGACGATCGCGCGCACGTCGCGCAGGATGTCCGCGGGCAGCGCCGACCCGTTGCCGCCCAGCTCCAGCGCGACAGCGACGTTTCCGGTGGCGCGGAGCTCGGTGAATGGAGTCACCGATTCGACGATGAACGCAGGCGCATCCGCCCCCTGATCGCGACGCGAATAGCCCCCGCGCATGAGCACGGGCACGTCGGTTCGGATGCGATCGGCCAGCAGGGCCCAGGCCTCGGGGAAGACGAGCACCTCCGAAGATCCCGAAAAATCCTCGATCGTCAAGCGCGCAAACTCGGCGCCGGACCGCTTGGAGAGCTGGCGGCGAATGGAGGTCACGACGACGCCCAAGGCCACCGGCTGGTCGGACCACGCTCCGAGCTGTGCCACGGTGTGCGTCGCGAAGAGCTCGCATTCCGTGCGGAAAGGCTCGAGTGGATGTCCGGAGATGTAGAATCCGAGAATCTCCTTTTCCTTCGCGAGGCGCTCGGCGTCGGTCAGCGCGGGCAGGTTGGGGAGCGTCATTGGCATGTGATGGCGCGCGATCCCATCGGCGGAGGCGTCGCCGAACAACGACACCTGTCCGCTCAGCCGCTCATCCTGCTTGAGCGAAGCCTCCTGCATCGCGGCATCGAGCACCGCGGCGTACTGCGCGCGATGCCCGCCGAGTCCGTCGAGCGCACCCGAGTGGATCAGCGCCTCGAACACGCGCTTGTTGCAGATGCGCAGATCGACTCGGTCGCACACATCGAAGAGCGTCGTGAAGGCTCGTTCGCGCCGCGCCTCGAGGATCGAATCGATAGCGGTGCGGCCGACGTTTCGAATGGCGCCCAACCCGAAGCGGATGCGCCGATCACCGACGACGGTGAACTTGTAGCCCGATTCATTCACATCCGGCGGGAGCACCTCGAGCCCGAGCTCGCGCGCTTCCGCGATGTACTTCACCACGCTGTCCGTGTCGCCAATGCAGCTCGAAAGCAGGGCCGCCATGTAATCGGCGGGATAGTGCGTCTTCAGCCACGCCGTCTGGTACGACAGGATCGAGTACGCGACCGAGTGCGACTTGTTGAATCCGTACCGGCCGAACGTCTCGATCTGCGCCGCGATGTCGTCGATGATCTTCTTGTCGTACCCGCGCGCGACGGATTTCTGGATGAACTTCCCGAGCTCGAGCTTGATGAGCTCCGCGTCCTTCTTTCCCACCGCCTTGCGCAGGACGTCGGCTTCGGCGAGCGATACGCCCGCCAGCACCTGCGCGATCCGCATCACCTGCTCCTGATAGGTGATCACCCCGTAGGTCGGAGAGAGAATCGCCTGCAGCTCGGGAAGGACGTAGCTGACCGGCTCCTCTCCTCGCTTGCGGCGGATGTAGACGAGGTGCATTCCGCTGTCGAGCGGTCCGGGGCGCACGAGCGCGTTCGACGCAACGAGGTCGTCGAAACGGTCGCAGCGCATCTGGCGGAGCACGTCGGTGGCGAGACTCGATTCGAACTGAAAGACGCCAGCCGTGCGTCCCGACCGAAGCATCCGGTACGTCTCGGGGTCGTCCAGCGGAAGCGTCTGGAGATCGGGCGCCGCACCCGTGCGCGCCTGGATCGAGGCGACGGTGTCGTGAATGACCGTCAGCGTCGTCAGGCCGAGGAAGTCCATCTTCAACATGCCCGCCTTCTCGAGGCAGTTCATGTCGTACTGGCTCACGACGACCGTTTCGTCCTCGGCGCTCGATCCTGAGCCCTTCGTCGCCTGGGTGCAGATGGGGACGTACTCGTCCACGGGGCCCGGCGCGATCACCACGCCCGCGGCGTGGACGCCCGTGTGGCGCGAGAGTCCCTCCAGCGCCATCGCATAGTCGAGGAGCTGCTTGTAGCGCTCGTCGGTGCGGTAGAGCTTCGCGATTTCGGAGATCTCCTCGACCGCCTGCTTCACCGTCAAGGAGAAGTTCGGCTGATTCGGAATCAGCTTCGCCAGCGCGTCGGTCTCCGCCGGGGTGAAGCCGAGTGTGCGCCCAACGTCCTTGATGGCGGCGCGTGACTTCATCGTGCCGAACGTGACGATCTGGCATACCGACTCCCGACCGTACTTCTGGCGCACGTACTCGATCACTTCGCCTCGCCGCTCGAAGCAGAAGTCCACGTCGACGTCCGGCATCGAGACGCGCTCCGGATTCAGAAAGCGCTCGAAGAGGAGATCGAACCGTAACGGACAGACGTCGGTGATGCGAAGCGCGTAGGCGACCAGCGACCCGGCAGCGGACCCTCGTCCTGGGCCGACCGGAATCCCGCGCTCGCGAGCCGCGGCGATGAAGTCGGAGACGATGAGGAAATACCCGGCATACCCCGTCGTCGTGATGACGTCGAGCTCGTACTCCAATCGCTCGCGTACGTTCTCGGGGAGCGGGTTGCCGTAGCGTGTGTGGGCGCCCTCCGTCGCGAGCTGAACGAGCAGCTCGTTCTCCGTCGCAGCCCCCGGGGGGAGCGGGAAGGACGGAAGGAAGTACTTCTTCTGAAACGGAACGTCGACCTCGTCGGCGATCCGAAGCGTGTTCTCGATCAGGTCGGGCCGGTCGGGAAAGCGCTGCACCATCTCCGGGGCGCTCTTGAAGTACAGCCCGCGGTCGTAGCGCATCCGGTCTGCGTCGCCTCGGTCTTTCCCGAGTCCAATGCAGAGGAGAATATCGTGCGCGTCGTGGTCGCTCGCTCGAAGGAAGTGCGCGTCGTTCGTCGCCACGACCGGGAGCCCGAGATCCTTCGCGAGACCCAGCACGAGCTTGTTCAGCCGCGCCTGTCCCTCCGAGTCATGCCCCTGGACCTCGAGGAAGTACCGATCCTTGAACACGTCCGCATACCAGCTCGCCGCATCAGCGGCCAGCTGGTACTGATCATTCAGGAGGTGAGTAGCCACCTCGCCCGCCATGCAGGCGGAGGTTACAATCAGCCCCTCGTTGTAGCGCGCGAGCAGCTCGCGGTCGACCCGAGGCTTGGTGTAGAAGCCCTCGGTGTAGGCCAGGGACGAGAGCTTCACGAGGTTTCGATACCCCACTGCGTCGCGCGCGAGCACCACCAGATGGAAGTAGGGCTTGGCGAACGGCCTGTTGGCCTCGCCGGAAGGGCGGGAACGGCCCCTTTCGCGGCGGTCCCCCGGCGCGACATATGCCTCGATTCCAATGATCGGTTTGACGCCGGCCCGTTTGGCCTTCTCCTGAAACTCCCACGCCGCGTGCAGATTACCATGGTCGGTAATGGCGACGGCCGGTTGCTCCAGCTCCTTGGCGCGGGCGATCAGGTCGTCGATCCGGTTCGCGCCGTCGAGGAGGGAGTACTCGGAGTGGCAGTGCAGGTGAACGAAAGACATCGGTGGGGTGACAACCTCTGCCTGAACGGGGTGTATGAGAGGACGCTGGAGCCTCGGCGGTCCTTGCCAGGCAATCTGGAATTATAGCGGGTCGGCCGGGAGATGGGTGCAGCGAAACGACGCAACCCGGCTCGTCCTCCGCTCGTCTGAACCAGTAGGGCGCCGCTGTCAACGTGGGCGCCCTCTTAACGAGATCGAGGACTGAATGCGCCTGCGCCTGCTAGCCGCACTGGCTCCCGCTTCCGCTCTGCTCGCCGCATGCTCGGATTCAACGAGCCCGCCACCGCCCAATACCGTCGCCTGCCCCTCGTCCGACGCGACCGGGAACGTGGTCGCCTTCGCTCCGTTTCAGGCGCGGACGTTCCGTGGACAGGAGCTCAGCAAGTGCGTGTGGGCAACCGGCAGTGGCGCGAAGTATCTGGTCGTTCCGCAGTTCGCGACCGCCAACGCGACGCGCTCGACCGTCCGATACAAGCTCGGGAACGGTGGCTCGACGACGCCCGTGCCCCGGATCGCCGACGCCAGCAATGTCTCGCTTGCCGTGCAGTTCGACAACGCGCTGCGAGCCATCGAACACCAACTGGCACCAGGGGCCGCTCGGCAAGCGCGTGAGCTTCGCGGGCTCTCGCTCTCCACACAGGCCGTGCGCGGACCTTCGCTTCAGACGGTGGGCTCGACGCGCACCTTCAAGGTCCTCTCGAAGCTCCCCAGCGGCAACCAGGACCCCGAATTCGCCACGGTGACGGCGACGCTGCGCTTCACCGGACAGAACATCATGATCTACGTGGACAACCAGTCCCCGACCGGAACGAACGGGCTCTCGGATTCGGTACTGACGAAGCTCGGGACCTGGTTCGACCAGGACCTCTACCCGATCGGGGTGAACACATTTGGATCGGAGTCGGACATCGACGCCAACGATCACGTCATCGTTCTGATGACGCCCGTCGTCAATGCCCTCACGTCCCCCACCAACTGCTCGGTCGTCATCGCCGGGTTCTTCTTCGGCTTCGACTTCACGCAGGATGCCAACTCGAACAAGGGTGAGATTTTCTATTCCCTCGTCCCCGACCCGCAGGGACAGTTCGGGTGCTCGCGCTCGGTCGCGTCGGTCGAAGCGAACATGCCGCCGACGTTCATCCACGAGTTCCAGCACATGATCTCGTTCAACCAGCATGTGCTGGTTCGCGGCGGTCAGGACGAGGATACGTGGCTCAACGAGGGGTTGAGCCACATCGCGGAGGAAGTCGTCGCGCGCTACTACGACAACAAGTATCCCAACCTGCCGCCCGGCAGGCTCTTCAGCGACACGGCCAACATCTTCATCGGCAACGATCTCTCGAACTCCTACGACTTCCTGGAATCAACAGCGACGACGTCGCTGACGCTCTTCGAGTCTACAGGGTCGCTCGCCGAGCGCGGGGCGGCGTGGCTCTTTCTGCGATGGCTTGCCGACCTGAAGGACAGCACGGTCTTCGCGCGCCTCGTGCAGACGAATCGGACGAGCGTCGCCAACGTCGAGGCCGTGGCCGCGGAGCCATTCCCAAATCTTTTCGGCGATTGGGCGATCGCGCTCTATACCGACAGCATCGTTGGCCATCCGCGGACGAGCGTGCCTGAGCGCAACCGCTTCAAGTCGAGGAATCTGCGCCGGATCTTCGCGAGGCTGAACGCGATTGCACCGCAGCAATTCCCACGCGTCTACCCGCTGATTCCAGCGTCGCTCGCGTTCGGCGCCAGCGTCGAGGGCTCCATGTTTCCGGGGACCATGGCGCATTACGAGTTGCGCGCGTCCGACTCCGATCCCGCGCTCGGCGTGCGGTTCACGAAGCCGGACGGAATGGTGTTCGCGGAAGGGCTGAAGGCTCAGCTCGGCTTGTTCCGCCTCCCGTAGCCCCCCGCGGCTGGGTCGCGCCTCGCCCTTCGCCGGTCCCGTAACTATGTTGCGGGCCCGGCGACGACGCCGTCATTCCCGCCCCTCCGGACGCCTCACAATGCAATTCAGGTATCTGCCCGCGTTGCTCCTCTGCGCGCCCGTGCTCGCCGCGCAGGAGGTCATCGAACGCCCAGCGACACGACGGCCTCGCGTGCGTGAGCGAGTGCCGAGCGCCGAGGTCGAGCGAGTGCGCGAGTTGGGGCTCTCGCGGCACAACCCGATGATCACCCTTTCGCGCGATGCGGGAGGCGAGATCATGGCCGATGTGTTCGTCCGGGCGGTTCCCGGCGCCGAGGACAGGCTCACGGCGCTGGGCGCTCGCGTGGGCGTGCGCGCTGGGGAGTGGCTCACCGCGCAGGTTCCACTCAGGCGGCTCGAGGAGATTCGCGCACTGAGGGGGGTGCGGAGCGTTGCCCTCGCCCCCCGGCTCGAGTACACCACCTCGACCATGACCGACATTCGAGCGGCAGGGCTGCGTAGTCGCGTTGACAAGGATGAGTTTGCCGGCGCGACCGGTCAGGGAACGGTCGTCGGGATCGTCGACACGGGCATCGATTTCCGGCACCGTGACTTCATCGATGACGTCACCGGACAGTCGCGTATCCTCTATCTCTGGGATCAGGCGCCGGGCGCCGTGCAGGGGGCACCACCGGGTAGGGTCGGAGACAACTCGTTCGATTACGGCATCGAGTGCCGCCGGGAGCAGCTCGGAGAGAACGGCGCCTGCCCCTCGTACGACCGGGATGGGCACGGGACCCACGTTGCCGGCATCGCGGCCGGGGATGGCTCGGGGGCGAACCGAGGCGGGCCGCGGTACGACTACGTAGGCGTCGCGCCAGAAGCCGATCTCATTGTCGTGCGAACGTCGCTGTCGACGACGGCGGTCGTCGATGGAGTCGCCTACATCTTTGCGCGCGCCCAGCAACTGGGAAAACCCGCCGTCGTAAACCTCAGCCTCGGAACGGCGTTCGGTCCGCACGATGGGACCATGGCGATATCGGCCATGATGAACACGCTGGTCGGACCTGGACGCATCATCGTTGCCGCGGCCGGCAACGACGGGTCCAACTTTGCCCTGAGCGGATCGCTGCACGGTGAGGCGACGGTCGCTCGCGGCGATTCCGGCGTCATTGAGCTTGTCGTTCCCCAGTATCCGACAGATTCCGTAATTGGCAATGACCTGTTCCTGGTGCAGGCATTTTATTCGCCCCAGGACACGTTCGCCGTGACGCTTCAGCGCCCGGACGGCACGCGTATCGATCTCGGATTCAACGCGGTGGCGACCTCCCTCGGCGCCGCGGGCGGCGTGGTCGGCTACAACGGCACCGCCCGAGGGGACAGCGCCTTCATCGTCGCGAACATCGATTTCTCATCCTCGGGACTCTTCCCCGGCTCGGCTACGAATTACTACACCGCGCTCATCGGTGAGTGGCGGGATGGGGCGGCTCGGCCGGCCCAGGGGGTTTGGCGTCTGATCTTTCGGAAGACGTCGGGCAGCGGGAGTGGGCTGGTCGACGCATACATTCCAACCGTCTTCATCGCCGCCGAACCATACTTCACCACCGGGGCGACGAACCGCCGCCTCGTGCACGCTCCCGGCGACGCCGAGCGCGTGATCACGGTGGGCGGGTATCACGCGTTCACGTCGTGGGTGGCGTACAACGGCAACACGTACGCGTTCAGCCCGCTGCTGGCACCGGTGAATGAAATCCTTTACTACAGCTCGCCCGGCCCCACACGCGACGGGCGGTTGAAGCCCGAGATCACCGCACCCGGGGTAGCGTTCTCGTCGATGTCGGATTCCGCGTTCTTCGGGGGCGATCCGCGTGTGGTGAGTCCCGACAGCGCGCACGTCGTGATGGACGGCACGAGCATGTCGACGCCGCACGTGACGGGCGCTGTGGCACTCATGCTCGCGGTGTACCGCAATCTCACCCCCGAGCAGGCGGTGGACGCGCTCATGAGAGGCGCGCGACAGGATCCGTTCACCAGCCGGACCTTCACCGGCGAGCCCAACACGTCGCCTAACGCCTCGTGGGGATTCGGCAAGCTCGACGTGGCTGCGGCGGTGGAGAACGTTCGCGCGCTCATGCTCGCCGATGGGGAGTCGTTCAACATCTCGCAGAATCCCGTGCGCACGTCGCCGGTCGTCATCCGATTCGGCGAAGCTCCGCGCCGGGTCGAGCTGTATGACTTCGCCGGCCGGCGCGTTCGAGCATTCCAGCCGACGGAGTTCGATGACGCGACGACACTCCGGTGGAATCTTCAGGCCGACGCGGGGCGCACGCTGGCCAACGGAGTCTATCTGCTCGTCGCCGAGCTCCCATCGGGAACGATGCGGCGTAAAGTCTTCATCGTCCGGTGATCACGATGCGATATACGATTCTCGCTACCTTCGCGAGCCTCGGGGTCCTCGCGCCCTCGGTCTCGCACGCGCAAGGTGGACAGACGAGCGCGCTCGTGCTCGAGCTACCGTCCAGCACGCGCGCCCTCGCGCTCGGGGGCGCGTACGTCGCCGCCGGAGTGGACGACGCGGCGCTCTTCTACAATCCGTCTCAGCTGGCGACGCTCGAGGGACGGGCGGCCAGCATGTCGGTGCAGCCGTACATCGAAGGGTCCACGCTGGGCGCGATTTCCGGCGCGTTCCAGCTCGGACCCGGAACCGTCGGCATCGGAGTACAGGTGCTGAGCTACGGCAGCATCGATGAGTTCGTCTGCGACGAGACGACCGGATGTGAGCGCGGCGACGCGACCGGACGCACCGTGTCCGCCAATGAAGTGGCTGCACTCGTCGGCTACGGAATGACATGGCGGATGCTTCGAATCGGAGGGGCTGCCAAATACGTGCGGCAGTCGCTCGCGGACGCGAGCGGAGGCGCCCCCGCCCTCGATGTCGGCGCGGCCATCGACGTGTGGCGCGGGGCGACCATCGGCGTGAGCATCCAGAACGTCGGACCCGGGCTCAAGACCGCGGGGTCGAGCGCGCCGCTGCCTCGGCTCCTGCGAGTCGGAGCTTCGCTGCCGTGGCGGGGGGTCGGCCCGTTCGATGTGTTAGGCACGGTCGAGGTCGCCCAGCATCGCGATGGCGACCCGCTCCCTCTCGGAGGCGCCGAGGTGACGTGGACGTCGGCGAACGGATTGGCCTTCAGCGGTCGCGTTGGGGCGCTCGCGCGGGCCGAGAACTCGGCGACATCCCGGATGTCGTTCGGCGGCGGCGTGCGCGCGCGCCATTTCGCGCTCGATTACGCCTACCAGTCCTTCGATGCGCTGGCGCTGACGACGCATCGGTTCGGGCTGCGGTGGTGGCGTTAGGCGAGTCCGGCCTGGCCGGGAGGCGGTGACCGGTTTCATGGCGCGCGTTCGTCGGATCGTGAGGCGGGCGCTGGCGGGACTCACCATCGCGGTGGTGCTGTTCCTGGCGGTGACGCCGATGGGCTGCTACCTGAGCCGCGCCGGATGGGAGGAGGCGAAGATCCTCGCGGCGCGCAAGGAGATCGCGCGTCTCGTCGCCGATCCCGATACCGATAGTATCACGCGGGCGAAGCTGCGCCTCGTGCTCGCGGCGCGATCGTTCGCGCGCGACTCCATCGGACTCGACGTCGGGGAGAGCTTTACCACCTTCTCGCAGCTCGCGCGCGACACGCTGGTGCTCGTCCTCTCGGCCGCCCATCGCGACCGGCTCGAGCCGCACACGTGGTGGTTTCCCATCGTCGGGCGCGTGCCGTACAAGGGCTTCTTCGATTTTGGCGCAGCGGTGGATGCCGCAAGCGATCTTCGCGAGAAGGGGCTCGACACCTACCTGCGGCCTTCGGCGGCGTTCAGCACGCTCGGGTGGTTCAACGATCCGCTGCTCTCCACCACGCTGCGGTACGACTCGCTCGATCTCGCCAACACGGTGATCCACGAGGTTACCCACAACACCTTCTACGCGCCCGGGCAGGCGATCTTCAACGAGTCGTTCGCCACATTCGTTGGAGCGCGCGGCGCCGAGTGGTTCTTTCGTACGGCCGGCGATTCCGTGCACGCCCGCGAAGCGGTCGATGATTGGGAGGACGACAAGCTGCTCGGTCGCTTCTGGACGCGATTGTGGCGAGAGCTCGACTCAGCGTATCGTGCGAGCCCCGACGACCGCGATGCGCGCTTGAGAGCGCGGGACACGATTTACGCGCGAGCGCGCCGGACTCTCATCGATTCCGTCGGCCCGCAGCTGCGGCGAATCGACCCGGGGGCGTTGCCTCGGGTGCAACTCGACAATGCGGCGCTGCTGGCGCGACGCATCTATCAGACGGATCTGGACGTGTTCGACGCGGTGTACGAGGCCGAGCGGCGGGACTTGCGGCGTACGATCGAGCGAGTGATCACGCTGGCGAAGCGCGGCAAGGACGATCCGTACGGCGAGCTGCGCGCGTGGGTGAGTCGCCTGAGTCCGTGAGCGTCGTCAGGTCTTGAACTTTCCGCGCATGAGTGCCCGTAAGTCGATCAACGGCGCGGTCGGGGCCGCCTGCGCGACCACGGTTTCCTCCCCGGTAGTGACCCGCTGCATCTTCGCGCGTACGCCGCGATCAATGAAGCGCGAGAGCTGATCCATCGAATAGTCCGCGCCCCGCCGCGAGTGATAGGCGTTGAGCGGATAGACGACCGCGAGATCGTTCCGCGCGCGCGTCATGGCGACGTACATGAGACGGCGCTCCTCCTCGGTGTCCTCCTCGCTGCGGATGGCGCGCGACGAAGGGAAGAAGCCATCGACCGCCCAGATGAGGAACACCGCGTCCCACTCGCGACCTTTCGCGCTGTGCGCGGTGCTGAGGATGAGCAGATCGCGCTCGCGATCGCTCGCTCCGGCGAGATCCTGGGTGGACGACGGCGGCTCGAGCGCCAGCGCCGACAGGAATACAGCGCGTGAGGGAAATCCGGCGGCGATCACTTCGAGCTGATCGAGATCGGCGAGGCGTGGCTCCGGCCGATCGTACCGCTCTCGCAGAATATCGTCGTAGAGTCGCCGCACGCGCCCGATCTCGGCGCTGAGGGCACGCCCTTCGAGATCGGCGCTGGTGCGCAGCTCGTCGAGGAGCTCGACGAGTGCCGCGTGCGCCGCGCGGGCCCGTGGCGGTGGCGCGAACCGGCCAAACGCGCTGGAGGTCCACGCCATCTGCGCCATGGCGTCCACCGCCGCGCGCGCGGTCGCATCGCCAATTCCCGGCAGGAGCAAGAGCACGCGGTACCAGCTCACCTCATCGCGCGGGTTCTCGAGAATGCGCAGAAACGCGAGCACATCCTTCACGTGCGCCGCCTCGAGGAACTTGAGTCCGCCCCACTTCTCGAACGGGATCTTGCGGTTCGTCAGCTCGATCTCGAGGTCGGCCGACATGTAGCCGGCGCGGAAGAGCACCGCCATCTCGCGCAGCGGCGTGCCGGTCTCGTGCAGCTCGAGAATACGGTCCACGACGAAGCGTGTCTGTGCCGACTCATCGCGCGCCGCGACGAGCCAGGGCGCCTCGCCTCCGGTGCGCTCGGTCCGCAGCGTCTTCGAGTATCGCTCGCGCGCGCGGGCGATCAGCGTGTTGGTGACGTCGAGAATGGGCTGGGTCGAGCGATAGTTGCGCTCGAGCGTGACGACGCGGGCGCCCGGAAAGTGCTTTGGAAAGTCGAGGATGTTGCGCACCGTCGCCCCGCGGAACGCGTAGATGCTTTGCGCATCGTCGCCGACGACGGTGATGTTGCCATGTCCGCGCGCCATGCCGAGGAGGATGCGCGCCTGCAGCAGGTTCGTGTCCTGGTATTCATCGACCAGCACGTGGTCGTACAGCCCTGCAATGCGCGCCGCGAGCTCGGTCCCGCTCTCCGCCATCGCCGCCCAGAAGAGCAGCAGGTCATCGTAGTCGACGAGGTTTCGCTCTTCCTTGCGACTCGTGTAGTCCGCGTAGATGCGCGTCAGGTCGTCGCGGTAATCGAGGAATTGCGGATACTCATCGGCGACGATGTCGTCGATCGCGATGCCGGTGTTGACGTGCCGTGAGTAAACGTGATGCAGCGTCTCCTTCTTGGGAAACCGCGACTTCTTCTGCGCGTATCCGAGCGCGGCGCGCGAAAGACCCATGAGGTCTTCGGCATCACCTTGATCGATGATGCTGAAGTCCTTCGCGAGACCCGCCGCTGCACCGTAGGTGCGCAGCAGCCGGTGTCCCGTCGCGTGGAAGGTGCCCCCGTGCACACGCCCACTCTGTGGCCCCACGAGTCGCTCGGCGCGGGAGAGCATCTCCTGCGCGGCTCGGCGCGTGAAGGTCAGCAGCAGAATTCGCTCCGGGCGGACGCCCCGCTCGATGAGATGCGCGACGCGATACACGAGCGTCCGCGTCTTCCCCGTGCCGGCCCCGGCGACGATGAGCAGCGGGCCATCACCGTGGGTGGCGGCGGCCAGCTGCTCGGGGTTCAGCTCCGCTGAGAAATCGCGCGCGTCCGCGGAGACTTCGCGCACGCGGGGCGGATAGACGCGGGGAGGAAGGGTCATGCCGAGGTCAATATATCGCCCCGCACGCGGGTCACGTGACCCTTCGATGGCGAGGAGGGTCACACTGCTCTGACGACATTTTCTTTACAACTCGACACGATTCGTCCCAGTTGAAATCGCGTTCGTCACATAGGGCATTTCTTTCTTGACACTCTGTGAACCGCGGCATAACGTCCTGTCAATTCTGCCGGTTGGCGTTTCTCCGGCGGTCGCGCTGCGGGCCGGCACCACGGTGACGCCCGCGCCTCTCCGCGAGACGGCGGCGCAGTCCGCGTCCGCGGTTCACCATGTCCGCAAGGCCACGCCGTGTTTGCGGGCACTCACCACAGGAGGGTCATGCATCCCGACTCATGCTGTCCGTTCCGGTACACACACAAGGAATCGGAGGATTGACCGTATGAAGCATTATTTCCGTGGATTGTTCTTGGGGATTACGGCGCTGGTGAGCTTTACCGCCTGGGCGGGTGCGCAGGAAGGCACCACGATCCAGGGGCGGGTGACGACGGAAGGCGGCGCGCCGCTTGCGGCCGTCAGCGTGTTCGTCGTCGACTTGAACGTTGGCAGCCTGACGCGTGACGATGGCACGTACACGTTCGCGATTCCCGCCGCTCGCGTGCAGGGACAGGAAGTCACGCTGACGGCGCGCCTGATCGGGTATACCGCCCAATCGGCTCGCGTCACGCTTCGTCCCGGCACGATCACGCAGGACTTCGCCATGGTGGCGAATCCCCTTCGCCTCGGCGAAGTCGTGGTCACCGGCGCCGGCACGCTGACGACGGCGGAGAAGCTCGGCAACGTGCGCAACAGCGTCGACTCGTCCCTCATCACCAAGAGCAACGAGGCGAACGTCGTCCAGGCCCTCGCCGCCAAGGCGCCTAACGTCGAGGTGACGCAACAGTCTGGTGATCCGGGCGCATCGTCGTACATTCGCATCCGTGGGTCGAAGACGATCCAGGGCACTGGTCAGCCGCTGTTTGTGGTTGACGGAACACCGATCGATAACACGACCTTTGCGACCGGTCCCCTCACCGGGAGTACGGTGTCTCCCAACCGTGCGGGCGACATCAACCCCGCCGATATCGAGAGCATCGAAATCCTGAAGGGCTCGGCGGCGGCCGCGATCTATGGGGCGCGCGCGGCACAGGGAGTCGTGCTCATCACCACGAAGGGTGGTCGCGTTGGGCCGACGCGGTACTCGCTCCGGTCGAGCCTCAGCATCGACGAAGTGACTCAAGGTCCACCGCTGCAGAGACGCTTTGGTCAGGGCTCAGGCGGGACCGCGGCTGTTTGCTCTGCGCCGGGCTGTCGTCCGGCATCGGTGAGCTATGGCGCGGAGCTGCCGGCTGGAACGCCGACGTACGACCACTTCAACGAAATGTTCGAGACAGGTTGGATGTTGGACAACGTCGTTACGGCGTCCGGGGGATCGGATCGCACGTCGTTTTACTTCTCCGCGGGCCGGCTCGACCATGACGGCACGATCGTTGGCCCCAATAGCTGGTACGATCGGTCCAGCTTCCGCGTGAAGGCAACGCATCGGCTGCTCGACCGGCTGACCATCGGCGGAAACGTGTCGTACGTCGACGCGCGCGGGTCGTTCATCCAGAAGGGATCGAACATCAGCGGTCTCATGCTCGGCGCGCTCCGCACCCCGCCGGAGTTCGACAATCGACGATATCTGGACTCGACAGGATTGCATAGGTCGTATCGGTATCCTCGTCCGACGGCGCTGGCGGTGACACGTGGCTATGATAACCCGTTCTTCGTTGTCAACGAGCACACGAACGTCGCTGATGCCGGACGCGTATTCGGAAACGTGAACCTCGACTACGATCCGACAAACTGGTTGAGCATTCGGTACACGTTAGGCGGAGACTATACGGCTGACGAACGGCTCGAGGCGCTGCCGCCGTCCAGCTCGAACTGGGCTCCGGGCTCACTCACGCGAGGAGATATCGTCAACTACCAGATCGACCACAACCTGATAGCGACGGGACGCTGGACGTACAGCACGAATCTGGCGGGAAGCGTGACGTTGGGGCACAACCTCAACAGCCGTCGCAACAAGATGATCTTCGTGACGGGCTACGATTACATCGCGCCTGACGTCGACAACGTCGACAACACCATCGACCACGATCCGTTCGAGGACGAGAGCTACGTCCATAACGAGTCGTTCTTCGGTCAGGCCACGTTCGACTTCTGGGATCAGCTTTTCCTGACGGCGGGCGTGCGGAACGATGGATCATCCACGTTCGGCAAGGCTGATCGGCGCCACTGGTTCCCGAAAGCGAGCGCGGCGTGGAACTTCACCGAAGCGCTTGGACCCGAGGGCCTCGCCGGCGTAGTCACCACAGGCAAATTGCGGGTCGCGTACGGCGAAACTGGTCGCGAGCCATTCGCATATCAGACGATCGGCGGCTTCTCGATCGCCAATCAGACCGAGGGATGGGGTCCATTCCTGTCACCGACGCAAAAGGGCGGTCTGACCCGGGCAGGCGCGAAGAGCAACGATGAGCTGAAGCCCGAGCGGACAACCGAGCTCGAGGCAGGGTTCGACATCGGCTTGTTCAAGGAAAAGGCCGATCTGTCGGTCACATACTACGACTCGCGCTCGAAGGACGTGATCTTCCAGGCGCCGCTTCCCCCGACGACGGGCTACACCAGCCAGGTGCAGAACGCGGCGATCATCGACAATACGGGTTGGGAGGCGACGCTGAACCTTCGCCCCTTCACCCGGCCCAATTTTGCCATGGAAACGACGCTGTTGTTCGCCACGAACGACAACCTCGTGGTGGATCTCAGCGGATTCGACTATGTCGATATGGCCGGGAGCTTCACAGATCCGGGCGGGGCGGCCGTGAAGGGCTCGCGCGTCGGCGTGCTCCGCAGCGCGGACTTCGCTCGTTGTCGGTACGACGAGACGAATATGGTTGATGGGATCGACATCAACGCGAGTTGCCGAGCCTCAAACGCACCGCAAGGCGCGCTCTACATCGCCGCGGATGGCTTCCCGATTCTCGATCCGACGTCGCGCGTCATCGCGGACCCGAATCCGGACTGGACGGGGAGCGTGCGCACCGCAATCACGCTGTTCCGGAAGTGGCAGGTTTCCGGGTTGCTCGACATCAAGCAGGGCGGCGACAACTGGAACGGGACGAAGGGTGCCCTCTATAACTTCGGGACGCACAAGGACACCGAGATTCGCAATACGAACCAGGTGTTCGGGCGTAACGGTTTCCATGAGGGAGCGGTTGCAGGCCCGGGTGCCGGAACTGCGGTGCTGATTGATCAGGACTGGTTCCAGGGATTGGGGAGCGGTTTTGGTCCCGTCGCTGCGCAGTTCATTGAGGACGCGAGCTACGTGAAGCTCCGCGAGATCTCGGTCGCCTACACGTTGGACCAGGCTTTCCTGAGGCGCTTTGGGATGAGCTCGGTCGACCTGCGGGTGGCTGGGCGCAACCTGAAGACGTGGACCGACTACACGGGCATCGATCCAGAGACCAACCTGGGCGGCGCCGAGGTCGCGTTGCGCGGCATCGACTACTTCAACAATCCGCAGACCCGCTCGTTCGTGTTCTCCGTGGGTCTGAACTGGTAACCGTCTCGAGGATTATCCATGCATCGAGTATCGAAAATCTTCGCTGGCGCGATAGTTCCGACCCTGCTTGCCGCAGGGTGTTCGGACTTCCTCAGCGGTGACAAGCTTGAAAAGAACCCGACGTTGCCGAGCACGGCGACCGTCGACCAGCTGCTGGTTGGCGTCGCCACGGCTCAGGCCGTCGAGCAGGAGGGTGCGCTCGCACGCATCGCCACAATGTGGGCGCAGCAGTTTGCCGGTACCGATCGCCAGTACATCGCGATCGATCAGTATGACGTTACCGAGGACGATATCACCGGTGAGTTCAACGCGGCCTACGCCGGCGGAGGGCTGATCGACCTGCGCGAGATCCAGGCCGCGACAACCGGTCCTTATCGCGGGATCGCCCGTGTATGGGAAGCCTTGATCATTGGCACCCACGCAAGTGTGTGGGGCGACATTCCGTACTCGGAAGCCGTGTCTGATGTCACGGATCCGGCTCTCGACGATCAGGCCGAGGTGTACGCCCGCGTCCAGGCCGTGCTGGACTCCGCGATCGCCGATCTGCAGGCGACCGGTGATGCGCCAACGCCAAGTGCGGACCTCATCTACGCGGGGAACACCACCAAGTGGCTGCAGGCGGCGCATACGCTGAAGGCGCGTTACTACCTGCACTGGACCGATCCGCAGGTTCCAGCGGCATTGGCAACAACCGCCTGTGGCGGTAATTGCGCGCAGAAAGCCCTCGCGGCGACTGCCAATGGAATCAGCGCGTCGGCGAACAACTTCACGTTCACGCACGACGCGCAGGCCGGACAGGAGAACGTCTGGTATCAGTTCATGTTCGTCCAGCGTGACAGCTACATCCGCGCTGGAAAGTTCCTTGTCGATCTGCTCACGGCACGTAACGACCCGCGGCTGACACAGTGGTTCGAGCCCGGTGATACGAACATCGTCATTGGAGCCGAACCGGCCGAGCCGCAGAAGGCGTATCATGCGGTGCTGAATCAGTCGTCCCGCGGGAGCCGCACGTTCGACCAGCCGATCATTACCGCGGCCGAAAACACCTTGTTGCGGGCCGAAGCGCAGTATCGGACGGGTGATGAGGCGGGGGCATTGCTGACGCTCAACGCCTATCGCACGTCGATTGGGATGGGCAACATCGTGGCCGCCGGTCCGGCGTTACTGAAGGCGATCCTCGAAGAGCTGTACCTGGCGTACTTCCAGAACATCGAGGCCTGGACGGTTTATCGGCGGAGCTGCTACCCGAACCTCACCCCGTCCTCGGGTGCATCCGAGGTTGGGGCGCGCCTGCTCTATGGCGTCGACGAGCGGAACGCGAATTCGAATGTTCCGCTGCCTTCAGAGCAACCGACCCGCAACGATTTCGATCCACCGACGACAAACGCTCCCGACGGGAGCGCATGCATCGGGCAGTAGACTGGGGTCGGTATGAGGAGCGCCTTCGCCCGGTGCCGGCAGGTCGGCGGCACCGGGCGAGGTGTTTTTTTCGAGGTGGTGATTCGCTTACCGCACCGAAATTTGCTGAGAGCATGCACGCGCGCACGCTGGTTCGTTAGGTACTCACGCTTTGGAGCGCCCGGATGCGATTATCCGTTCTTTTGGTTGTCCTGTTGTCGTGGGGTTGTTATTCGCACGTTCCGGAGACCTCCGTCACTCCGGCCCCGCGCACCCGACTGCGAATCTTCCTGACCGACGCTGGATCGACGGAGCTCGCCAGGTACATCGGGCCGCGGATCGTGACGATCAATGGTGACGTGATCCAGGCGGACAGTTCCGGCGACCTGAGAATCGCCGTCTCATCGACGGTCACCGGAGAGGGCAACGAGACGTTCTGGAAAGGAGAGGCGGTGACAGTTCCGAGAGGCTACGTCGCGGTGCTGCAGCGCCGGCAGCTCTCGAAAGCTCGGACGGTCGCGTTCGTGGGAGGTCTGGCGGCTGCCGCTATTGGGCTGGGGCAAGTTACAGGTGTGGTCGGAGGCGAGGGTGGAAAGGGTGGCCCGCCGCCGCCGCCACAATAACGTACCGCACG
Source organism: Gemmatimonadaceae bacterium (assembly GCA_035765135.1). Lineage (GTDB taxonomy): Bacteria > Gemmatimonadota > Gemmatimonadetes > Gemmatimonadales > Gemmatimonadaceae > JAICNG01. The sequence goes on from DASTYE010000118.1 coordinate 23,300, forward strand.
CGGCTCAATAGATACTGATGCTCGTGCGCTGCAGGCTGGAATCGATCGTCCAGACCATGCGTTGCCCAGGTCGGATGACGAACCGTTCAGACGCGGCCCTCGCACGTATCCCGACGGGGTCGGCCACAAGCTGAGCCTCGTTCGCGCTTTGGATCAGGCGCGCAGGTACGTCGAACGAGCCAGCGGACAGCGCGGAGACCGAGCCGAGGCGCAAGCGCTCACCCCGCTGAACGAAAAAGACGGATACGTCGTAGTGACTCCCATTCTCGACGCGGATGACGGCTGGGCCGTCGAGCGCGGCTGGTGTGCCGCCTCGGAAGACTGAGCATGCCAGGATCAGCGATGCCAGGATACCGCCCGTGACGCGGCCGGTAATGCTCAAGGATCCTCCCGTCGGAGCGAAGAAATCTGGGACGGGTGGAATCTCAGTCGCGACGCGCTTGAGGTCTAGTCCGCAAGATCGCGTGTCAGGTCGGCAGCCAGACACCGGATAGCGGTCACTCGAATTACGCCCTCCGACAGGGTTTTCGCCCCGAGGGTTCTACTGTACGGTGACCGACGCTGACATCGCGCTTCGCCCGTGTGCGGTGCAGTAATAGGTGTAGGTGCCTGCATTAGCGAACGTGCGCGCGAATGTACCCTGATTCTGCGCCGAGGCGCTCGGGCCTCCATCGTCGAAGGTCACGGTATGGAACGCGCACACCTGACCGCCGTATCCATCGCCGCTGCAGCTGTCCCACTGCCAGGTGACCGTGCCACCCTTTGCGATCGACACCTGATCGGGCGTGTAGGTGTTGTTGCTGACGATGATAGTGTTAGCGGCGCCGGCCCCGCCACCGCCACCACCGCCACCACCGCCAGCGCCGGCCGCCGGCTGCGGCTCGGTGCCGCCTGACGAGCCACAGGAGGCCACGAAGCACGCCGCGAACAGGACCAGCACCGCACGATGTTGACGCATCGTCCCTCCTTTGCCCGGATCATCGGCGCGCGGGTCGTGCAAATGCGTGCGCCGCCTGACACGAGGTTAGGGGCCGATGTCGCGAGGCTCCAGCGACTGTCGGGGAACCGTGTCTGACCGCGGGCGAGCGGCCGCCCTAGCGCGGTCAGCGCGGCACGGCTTCGAGCAGGGAAGCCGGAGCGCCGCGCAGCTCGAGGCCGAACACCTCGGCGAACGCCGACCCTGACAGCGCCGCCATGTCGGCGATCGTCACCTCGCGCCCCGTCTCCCGCGCCACGGAGGTCATCTGCACCTGTGGGATGCCACAGGGGACAATCAGGTCGAAGAACGACAGGTCGGTGAGCACGTTCAGCGCGAAGCCGTGCCATGTCACCCAATCGCGTGCATGCACGCCTATCGACGCGATTTTCCTGCCCCGTGTCCATACGCCGGTATACCCGGCATGGCGCTCCGCCTCGATCCCGACGTTCGCGAGGGCGACGATCAGCGCTTCCTCAACCTGACGGAGATACCAGTGCAGGTCACGACGATGGCGCTTCAAATCGAAGATCGGATACCCCACGAGCTGGCCCGGCCCGTGAAAGGTGACGTCGCCGCCGCGCTCGACCTCGTGAACCTCGACACCCCGCGCGCGGAGTGCGTCGGGCGACGACACGACATTCGATGCCTTCGCCGTGCGCCCGAGCGTGACGACCGGCGGATGCTCGAGCAGCAACAGGATGTCCTCCTCGACCTCCCCCGCGATACGCCGGCGGGCGAGATCGCGCTGAAGCTCCAGGGCCTCCAGGTATGGGACCGTTCCGAGGTGAGCCGTCAGTAGCAGCATCGCAGCAGCTCCTACAACACGGCAAAGACGACAGAATTCAGAATACAGAATTCAGATGTCAGAGGTGGGGCCTGAATTCTGAATTCTGTATTCTGAACTCTGTCCTCTCTGCCGTTCCCAACGGAAATCATACGTGGATGACGCGCCCCAGCGAGTCGAGTGCCGCCTCCGCCACTGCCTCGGAGAGCGTGGGGTGGGCGTGCACCGCCAGATCGATCTCCTCGACCGTGTACTCGTTCTCGCGCGCCACCGCCAATTCGTGGATGAGCTCGGTGGCGTGCGGGCCGATGATGTGCGCACCCAGAATCTCACCGTACTTGGCGTCGCGGATGATCTTCACGAAACCATCGGTCTCGCCGCTGGTGCGGGCGCGCCCGTTGGCTGAGAAGGGGAATTTCCCCACCTTGTACTCGAGCTTCTTGTCCTTGCACTGCTGCTCGGTGAGGCCGATCGACGCTACCTCCGGATGGCAGTACGTGGCGTTCGGGATGTTCCCGTAGTTCACCGGATGCGCGTGCTTGCCCGCCAGCTGCTCGGCGAGGGTAATGCCCTCGCGCGAGCCCTTGTGCGCGAGCATTGGCGGGCCGGCGACATCACCGATGGCGAAGATGGTCTTCGCGCTCGTGCGAAACTGCTCGTCGATCTTGATGAACCCCCGCTCGTTGAGCTGGACTCCCGCTTCCTTGAGGCCGATGTCCTCGACGACCGGCGCGCGGCCGGCGGCGACGAGCACGACGTCGACCTTGAGGTCGGTCTTCGCGCCGCCCGACTCGACCGACATCGACACCGAGTCCTTGGCCACCTTCACGTTCCCGATCTTGGCGCCGGCGATCACGTTGATGCCGCGCTTCTTGAACGCGCGCCCCAACGTCGCCGACACTTCGGCGTCCTCCAGCGGGAGGATGGTCGGCAGCACCTCGAGGAGCGTCACCTCGGTGCCGAAGGCGTTGAAGACATCGGCCAGCTCGCACCCGACGGCACCTGCGCCGATCACCGCCATCGACTTCGGCGCCTTCTCGAGCAGCAACGCGTCGTCCGACGAGATCACCGTCTTCTTGTTGAGCTCGAGGCCGATCTGCGGCAGTCCCTTCACGCGTGACCCGGTCGCGATCACGACCGCTTTCTTCGCGTCGTGCTTTTCCTCCTTGCCCTCGGCCGTCTTGAGGACGACGGAGCTCCCGCCGCCGAGGCGCGCGGTTCCCTTCGTCCACGTGATCTTGTTTTTCTTGAAGAGGAACTCGACGCCCTTCACGTTCTGATCGCTCACGGCGCGCGAGCGCTTCATCGCCACGCCGTAGTCGAACGATACCTCGCCCACGGTGACGCCAAACTCCTTCGCGTGGCGAACGTGATTGGCGAGCGCCGCCGATTCGAGCATCGCTTTCGCGGGAATGCACCCGATCACGACGCAGGTGCCGCCGAGCTTTTCCTTCTCGAACACGGCGACACTGAGCCCGAGCTGGGCGCATCGGATGGCGCCCACGTACCCCGCGGGCCCACCGCCGATGAAGATTACGTCGAACGAAGCCATGGGTTGGTCTCTGAAAGCGAAGTCAGAACGAGGAACGAGGACAAAGGACCGAGGAATTCATTTCGAGGAGAGCTCGTTCAATCGAATTCCTCGGTCCTTCGTCCTCGTTCTTCGTTGGGGTTAGTAAACCAGCATCAGCGGATTCTCGAGCATCCTCCGCAGCGTCTGGAGGAAGCGCGCGCCGGTGGCGCCGTCGATCACGCGGTGGTCGCAGCTCATCGTGACGCGCATGCGCTGGCGGGTGACGAGCTCACCGTTGATATCAACCGGCTTCCGTTCCACCGCACCGATCGCGAGGATCCCCGCTTCCGGCGGGTTGATGATCGCGGTGAAATGCTCGATGCCGAACATCCCGAGGTTCGACACGGAGAAGGTGGCGCCCATGTACTCTTCCGGCTTGAGACGCCGCTCGCGGGCACGCTTGGCGAGCTCCCGTGCCTCACGAGAGATCTCGCTCATCCGCTTGCGATCGGCGTCGAATACCACCGGAGTGATGAGGCCGTCTTCCACGGCCACCGCCATGCCCAGGTGAACGCGGTTGAATTGCCGAATCCGGTCGCCGAGCCAGTGCGCGTTGACTTCAGGGTGCAGCGAGAGCGCCGTGGCGACCGCCTTCATCACGATGTCGTTCACCGACACCTTGAACTCGTCGCCCATCTCGGTCATCGCGGTTCGCATCTCGACCACGCGCTCCATGTCGAGCTCGCTGGTGAGATAGAACGTCGGAACCGGTCCGATCGACTCGGCGAGCCGCCGCGCGATCGTCTTGCGCATCTGCGTGAGCGGAATATCGGCGAAGTCGCCCTCGCGGGCGGGTGCCGGCGCGGCTGCTGCTGCCGCTCGCGGCTGCGCTGCGGCGCCCGCCGCCGCGGCTTCGATATCTCGCTTGACGATGCGCCCGCCCGGCCCCGACCCACGGACGCCGTCGAGGTTGAGACCACGCTCGTGCGCGAGCCGGCGTGCGAGCGGGGAGCTCCGCATCCGCCCCTCGCCGTTTCCACCCTCACGAGCCTGCTCCGTCGGCGGCTCGGGGCTCGGGGGAGCCGCCGCCTTCGGAGCCGCGCTTCCTACTCGATAGGCGGGCACCTTCTGCTGAGGTGGCGTCGAGGCTTCGCCCTGCGCCTGCTCCGGCGCGCGGGGCACCGGGGACGCGCCCGTGGTTTCCCCTGTCTTGGCGACGACTTCCTCCGCCGGCTTGGCCTCCTTTGCGGGCGGTGCACCGCCTCCGCCGACGAGCGCGTCGATGTTCTCGTCAGGCGCGGCGATCACCGCGACGAGCTGGCCGATCGGTGCTGTCTCGCCTTCCCCGAGCAGGCGCTTGCGCAGCACGCCCTCACCGCGGGCGACGAGCTCCATCACGGCCTTGTCCGTCTCCACCTCGGCGAGCGTCTCACCCGAGGAGATCTTGTCGCCTTCGTTCTTCAGCCATTTGACGAGGCGTCCCTCCTCCATCGTTGGAGAGAGCGCTTCCATCACGACCTTGGTTGCCATCGCCCGTTAGGTAGAGTGAATGAGGAACGAGGACGAAGGACCGAGGAATCTGATCGGCAGGATGGCCACCCGATGGAATTCCTCGGTCCTCAATGCTCGTTCCGCGTTCGTGAAAATCACTGTTCCAGGTAGAGAACCTTTTTCGCCGCCGCCACCGTCTTCTTCGCGTCGGGCTTGGCCGCGCGCTCGAGGTTCTTGGCGTACGGCATTGGCACCTCCTCCTGATGCACGCGGAGGACCGGCGCGTCGAGATCGTCAAAGCACTCACGCTGTATGAAGTCGGCGACATGCGCTCCGACGCCCGCGACCGCCCATCCTTCCTCGAGGACCACGGCACGATTGGTCTTCACCACCGAGGTCGCGATCGCTTCCACATCCATTGGACGGATCGTACGCAGGTCCACGATTTCCGCGGAAATGTTCTCCTTCGCCAGCTGCTCGGCCGCCTGCTGGGCGACGAGGACCATCTTCCCGTAGGCGATCAACGAGACGTCCGATCCCTCGCGCTTCACCTCGGCCTTCCCGATGGGAACGATCACTTCCTCGTTCTCCGGAACCTCACCTTTCGTGTTGTACAGCATCTCGCCTTCGAGCACGATCACCGGATTGTCATCGCGTACCGCGCTCTTCAGCAGGCCCTTGGCGTCGTACGGAGTGCCAGGCGCCACGACCTTGAGCCCCGGGATGTGCGAGAGCCATGACTCCCACGCCTGCGAATGCTGCGCCGAGAGCTGCAGTGCCGCCCCGTTCGGTCCGCGGAACACCATCGCCATCGGGTACTGCCCGCCGGACATGTAGAGCATCTTCGCCGCCGAATTTATGACCTGGTCCAGGGCGAGCAGTGCGAAGTTCCACGTCATGAACTCGATGATCGGCCGCAGCCCCACCATGGCCGCGCCCACACCGACGCCCGCGAATCCGAGCTCGGTGATCGGCGTGTCCACGATGCGCATCTCGCCGAACTCCTGGAGCATTCCCTTCGAGACCTTGTACGCGCCCTGGTAGACGCCGACCTCCTCGCCCATGAGGAAGACACGGTCATCGCGCTGCATCTCCTCGCGGAGAGCCTGGTTCAAAGCGTCGCGGTAAGTGATGACTGGCATCGTCGTCCCTCAGGACACGGTATCGACGAGAACGTCCTCGTACAGCGCTTCGAGCGGTGGCTCGGGGCTCGCGTCGGCGAAGTCCCAGGCGTCCTGCACTACCGCCTTGATCTCCTCGTCCAGCTTCGACATGTCGCCGTCGGTCCACCCATCCTCCTTCTCCATCGTGGTGCGGAGCACCACGATCGGGTCGCGCTTCATGTGCTCCTCGAGCTCCTCCTTCGTGCGGTACGTACCGCTCACCGCGTCGGACATCGAGTGGCCCATGAAGCGATAGGTCCGCACCTCGAGGAGGCTGGGGATCGATTCGCTCCGCGCACGTTGCAGCGCCCGCATCGTCGCCGCGCGCACCGCCACCACGTCCTGCCCGTCCACGACCTCACTCGGCATGTCGTACGAGCACGCACGCTCCGCGATGTCGTTGATCGCCGACGCGCGCTCGAGCGCCGTCCCCATTCCATAGCGGTTGTTCTCGATCAGGTAGATCACCGGGAGCTTCCAGAGCGCGGCCATGTTCAGCGCTTCGTGAAACGCGCCGTTGTTGACGGCCGCCTCCCCGAAGAAGCACACGCAAACCTGATCGCCCCCCCGATACTTGATCGCGAAGCCGACACCGGTCGCGATGGGAAGGTGCCCGCCGACGATTCCGTGACCGCCGAGGAAGTTCACGTTGCGATCGAAGAGATGCATCGAGCCGCCCTTGCCTTTCGAGCAACCGTCGACGCGACCAAAGAGCTCCGCCATGACTGAGCGCGCGGAGATCCCACGGGCGAGCGCCTGCCCGTGCTCGCGATAGCTCGTGATCACGTAGTCGTCGTCGCGCAACGTCGAGATCGCGCCGACGCCGACACCCTCCTGCCCGATGTACAAGTGGCAGAACCCGCCGATCTTCCCGATCGCGTACGCCTCGGCGCACCGCTCCTCGAAGCGGCGAATCAGGAGCATTTCGCGGAGCAGGTCGCGACGCAGCGCGGCATCACCGCGCGCGGCGGCATCGATGGAGCCCGCGGCTCCGTTGTGATCGACGGTCTTCTTCTGTGCCATGTCGGTGGTGGAAGGATTCGCTGATCCGGCGTCGCCTCCACCGCGAGCGGTGGGGCGCCGGCGCGAACGGCTGACGTCTCTCATGGGTTCACCAGGTTCGCGGCCTGAACCTGCTCCCAGGCGTGGTAGCTGGACCGGACGAGGGGCCCGGACTCGACGTGCTTGAATCCCATCGCGATGCCTTCTTCGCGAAGGTAGCGGAACTCGTCAGGCGTCACGTATCGATCGAGCGGGAGGTGATCGGCCGACGGGCGCAGGTACTGGCCAAGAGTGAGGATGTCCACCTCCACCTCGCGCAGCTCGCGCATGGTGACGACAACCTCCTCGATGGTCTCGCCCATCCCGAGGATGATACCGGTTTTCGTCGGAATGTCGGGCGCGTACGACTTGGCGAAACGGAAGATCTTCATCACGCGCTCGTACCGCCCGCCCGGACGGCATCGCTTGTAGAGCCGCGGCACCGTCTCGGTGTTGTGGTTGTAGATCTCGGGACGCGCGTCGAGCACGAGGCTGATACTGTCTTCGTTCCCCTGGAAGTCGGGAACGAGGACCTCGACGGAGCAACCCGGGACGCGGTCGTGAATCTGCCGAATCGTCTCGGCGAAGATATACGCGCCAAAATCCGGCAGGTCATCTCGATCGACCGACGTGATGACCGCATGGCGGAGCTGCATCTCCGCGATCGCCTGGGCGACGCGTGACGGCTCCTCGATGTCGTATTTCGGCGGGCGGCCGTGCGCGACCGCGCAGTAGGCGCAGTTCCGCGTGCAGACGTCGCCGAGGATCATGAAAGTGGCGGTGCCGTGCTCCCAGCATTCGCCGACGTTGGGGCAGTGGGCTTCCTCGCACACGGTGTGGAGGTCGAGGTCTCGCATCAGGTGCTTGAGGCGCCCGTAATTGGGCCCGCCGGGCGCGCGCACCTTGAGCCAGGAGGGTTTTCGCTCGGGGAGCGGGTCGGCCCGGCGCCGGCCTAGGATCTGGTAGAGGGTATCCGCCAAGAGTCGTCCCGGGGTCGCAGATGGTCGTCGTGCGGTCGATCGCGGGTCCTCGCGGCGAGCGCATTTTGCGTTCTCAGCCCGCGGTTCGGGGTAAGCTATCCTGTTGTGGCTCGCGTTGGTAGGACGTGGTAACCTTGTTGGCGTTACTTCGAAGGTTAGTCTCTGCGGCAAGGGGGTCGAGGGTGTCAAGGGTGTCGAGGGTGTCGAGGTGAATCGCTTTCACCTCGATCGCCTCGACACCCTTAATCCCTCGACACCCTTAATCCCTCGACACCCTTGGGCTCAGGGCCCACACACTCACGTCCAGAGACGCCGCGCCACGCGTGATCAGCTCCGCGATCACCACTCCTGTAAGCGGCGCCAGCAGGATTCCGTTCCGCGAGTGGCCACAGGCGTAGAACAGCCCGGGGTGGTCGGGGTCCTCGCCAACGATCGGAAGGAGGTCCGGCGTAACCGGCCTCAGGCCAGACCATTGCGAGAGGACGCGATGCGATCCGAGCGAGGGTGAGATCTCGGCGGCGCATTGGCGGAGCTGTAGTACGGCGGCCTCCGTCGTCCCCGGATCGAATCCCACTCGCTCCATCGTGCTCCCGACGACAAGGCGGTCGTTTTGCGGTGCGATGTAGCCCCGTGGTCCCATCACGACATGGCGAAGGGGCCCCGGCTCGATCGCGAGCATCTGGCCGCGAAAAGGTGTGACGGGGAGGGGGCGCGGCAGGCCGGCGATGCTGCTCGCCCATGCGCCTGCCGCGATGACCACGCTGCGCGCCTCCAGCTGTGTGCCGTCGGCAAGATCGAGCCGGATCGGCCGCGACGCGGGATGCACTCGGACGACGTGTCCATCGATGCGCGGAGACACCCGGCGATCCCGCACCAAGTCGAGCTCGACGGCGCTCAGCAGCTCGCGAACGTCCACCATTCCGTCGCGCGAGTGAAGCAGTGCTCCGGCGGTGGGGGACAAAGTTGGCTCGAGGTCATGAACGGCCTCGTTCTCGAGCCACGGCGAATCGGGGCCAGCCAGCGGCCGCAGAGTCGCCGCATCCGCATCGGTGAAAGCGATCTCCAACAGCCCGCGATGCAGCGCGACGCGCCGTCCGGTTCGCTCGGCCAGGCCATCCAGGTAATCGGGATACAGCTCCCTGGCGGCGATCCCTAGCGCGCGCGCCGGGTCCGGCGTAACTCCAACCGACGGTGCGAGGAGCCCCGCGGCCGCAGGTGAGGCCGCCCCATCCTCCCTTGCTGACACGACCATGACACGTGCATTCTCGCGGGCGAGCGCCGTCGCACAACAGAGGCCCACCAGACCGGCGCCCACGATGATCACATCTGGCTGAAACCGGGCAGCGGAGTCGCGCGTAATACTCACAGCAACCGCCAGGAGCTCAACCCGATGCTTCGCACCATATTCACAATCGGCGCGCTGGCCGTGCTGGGGCTTTTTCTCCTCAGCTTCGTGTTCGGCATTCTCAAGGGCCTGATCGGCCTCGCGCTCTTCCTTCTCGGCCTCGCGATTCGCATCGCGATCGTCGGGCTGATCGTATACATCGTCATTCGCATCGTGAGCCCTGAAACGGCTCGTCGGTTACGCGAGCGGTGGAGCGGTCCGACGGTCTAAGCCGGGCGAAAAAGACTGAAGGAACGAGACGGGCGGAAGATCCACTGGATCTTCCGCCCGTCTTGCGTGCGTTCTATCTCAATGAGACATGCACCGCACCTCTCACCAATGATGGCAATGGATCAAGCGATCGCCCACGTCATGGGCTTGATGGACATCGTAGACAACCTGTACGCGCGAGCGCTCCACGGCCTCGATCCCGATGAGCTGACACGTGCGCCATCGGATGACTCGAATCCGATGATCTGGATGGCGGGCCACCTGGCGCAAACCAGAGTGCGTCTGGGTCGCCTGCTCGGAGTGGATCGCGAAGTGCCGTGGCCCGCGCTGTTCCAGCGTGGCAGCCCGCCTCCCGACAGCGAGAAATACCCCGCGCTGTCGGACATCCGAGGCGTGTGGGAGGATGCCGGCAAGGCATTGCGCGCGCGGCTTCGCGCGATGACTGAGGAGGAGCTACACTCCCACCTCCAGCTCAAGATCCCCTCGACCGATGGGACGCTCCGTGGCGCCATTGTCTTCGCACTGTTCCACGAGGGCTACCATGTGGGGCAGATGGGATACGTGCGGCGCACGTTAGGCAGGGAGGGGATAGCGCAGCTGTAGCTGGGGCTTTGGCCCAGCTACAGCGGGCCAGGGGCCAAGGGCCAGGGGGTGTGGAAAGGCGCGGCGCCGCTTCGCGGCAGCCGCGCTCATCTGATGAGCAACCGGCCGCGCAACGCGCCGCCGGTTGCCTTTCAACCCCCTTGGCCCTTGGCCCCTGGCCCTTGGCCCAGCCTTTCTACCACCGCCCACACCAGCAGCGGCACCATGATCTCGTGGTGCCCGGTGATCTCGTATCCCGCGCCGCCTTCCAGGGTCGGACGCTGCACGACGTTCACCCGCGGCCGATAGTGACGAAGCATGTCGAAGTCGCACGTCGTGAAATGCGTCGGCCGTCCGTCGCCGAGATTGCGGGCGACTGTCAGCGCCTTGAGGAAAACCTCGGGCATGATCACGGCGCTGCCGAGGTTGAGCACCACTCCACCGTCGTGCAGTGTCGGCATCGCCGCCGCCAATCGGCGAAAGTCGCGATGACTGGTGTCGCCGATCGCCGCGCCATCGGTGGCAGGATGCTGGTGGATGATCTCCGCGCCGATCGCCGCATGGACGGTCACGGGAATCCCGAGCTCGTGTGCGCCCAGCAGGAGCGAAAGCTCGGGGTGCACGAGATCGGAGCGCGAGGCGAGTGCGCGGGCGAGTGCTTCGCCCATCCCCCAGCTCGCGGCGCGCCCTCGCGTGAACGCCTCGTTCATCTCACGCCCCGTCTCCTCCGCCATCCCGAAGGTCCCATCGCGCAAGCCTGACGCGACGTCCTCCGATGTCCCGCCCCAACGCGCAACCTCGTAATCGTGAATCGCGGCCGAGCCGTTGAGCGCGAGATGCGTTATGACGCGCTGACGCAAGAGCTCCAGCAGGACCGGCGCGATTCCCGTCTTCACGACGTGACCGCCGGCCATGGCGATCACCGCACGGCGACGTGCGGCCCGGGCTATCGCGTCCACCACGCTCTTGAAATCACGAGCGGCCAGCACATCGGGGAGTGAACGCAAGAACGCGCCGAATGAGCGGTCGGCACCTGGCGGCCCGGCAAACTCTTCGGCGCGTACCTTGTTCGGACGTTGCGCGATGGGGACGGTGCGGACCCGCGAGAGGTCCGCCTCGCGCGTCACTGCGTCTCGCTGGCTGTCCCCGGAGTGTACGATTTCAGATAGAGGCTGAGGGTGCCGAACGACAGGCTGGATTTGAGCTGGAGCATCATACGCCGGTCATCATCCGACAGCCAGATCTCGGCGCGGCCGTTCTCGGAAAAGATGCCTTTCGACTTGATGATCGGTTGAATGACGATCGCGTCGAAGCGCCCGGCGGGCACCTTCACCGATTCCTTCCGAAGCACGCGCACACGAACAGGATTGCGGTCGGGCTTGAAGTAACGAGGAAAGTCGTACGTCTGCCCGACCGTGAGCGGCACTGTACGGATGAAGTAGAGAAACGATCCATCGTCGAGCGGGTCGCGAACGCTTTCACGCTCCTCGCTGTCATTCTCCGTGTACAGGACGCGGTCGGGATAAATCTCGAAGCGACGCTCCCGGTCGCGCCGTCCCTCCTGAAGATCCTGGACATGCCGCAGCGACGAGAACGTCTCCGTGTCGATCCAGCTCTCGAGGCGATCGTTCACCTTGTAGAAGAACGTTCCTCCCTTCACGGTGAACGAGGTATGCCACGCCTGGCGTCCGCGAATCTCCTCGACGCCCACCACTTCCATGCGGCCGCTGCCCACCTTGAGCATGCCGAACTTCACATCGTACTCGAGCCGCTCTCCGACCGAGAACGGCACCGGCACCTGCGGTGTCAGCTCGGCCGGAGCGGTGAGTGCGACGACGATCGCGAGGACATCAGCCTGCAGAAAGGTCTTCATGTCGTTGTGGGTGCGGCTCGGCGAGCGCGATTGGCCCGTCCGAAACGGTAAAGATCCAGTGCACCGGCAAGAGGCCGAACACGTGTATCCCGGGGACGCAGGTCGTATCGCGGCTCCAGCGACACGACCTCGATTCGCCGTGCGAATCGCGCCGCCTTCGCCAGAAGCTCTACGTTCGCGGCCCAGCCATCCGCTCTTAGCAGTGCTCCCTCTCCGGCCTCCTTGAGCAGATCACGGACCACGGCAATACGGATGAGACGGTACGTGCCGAGAGGATCGGTCACTCCTGATACACGTACAAAGGGACGAATGAGCCATCGCCCGAGGCGACGGAGCCGCCTGACGGGAACCGGCGTGGTAGCCGCCGACGACGCGTACTCGCCGATCACGAGATCGGCGCCCCCTTCGTGACGCTTGATCAGCTCCGGAAGATGTTCCGGCTGATCGGTGAAATCGGCCTGCATGAGAATCGCCGCGTCCCGACGCGGGTAACGGGTACGCTGCGAAACCGCACGCAACAGCGCTTCCACCGATGCCGCATACCCGCGCCGCTTGTCGTGGCGCAGGATCGTCAAGGGCAACACCTCGCGGTACGGCGCGAGGGTCTCGGCCGTGGCATCGGTGCTTCCGTCGTCCAGCACGAGGATCTCGTACTCGCGCGGATAGTTCTCGAACACCTTGCGAATGCGCCAGAGCAGCAACCCAATCGTCGGCGATTCGTCATAGGTGGGAATGCAGACGTAGAGCATTGTCCGTACTGATACCTCGCCCGGGGGATGGCGTTCCTGACACGCCAGGGTATGTGGCGCCATGAAACCTGACGCCCTCCGAACGGCTTGGCAAACGGCCCGTGCTTGCCCGCCTCAGGCGCGATGGTTAGCCTCCCACGTGTCCCCTCAACGACCTTTTTTCCGGAGATGACATGCGCCGCCTTGCGACGCTGATGTTGCTTGCCGCCAGTGCCTGCTCGCAGGCGCCCGCGATCGATTCCAGCCCCGTCCCCGCGACAGCTCCGCCCACGTCGGCACCCGCTCCACTGCCCGTACCCCCGATCGACGAGTCCGCGCTGCGTGCCGATCTCACGCATTTCGCCTCTGACGAGCTTCTCGGACGGTTGGCCGGCACCCCCTCGGCTCGCCGCGCCGCCGAGTTCATCGCCGAGCGCCTAACGGGAACTGGTCTGGAGCCCATGGGGGATAGCGGGTTCTTTCAGCGGGTTCCGCTGTCTCGGCAGGTGTTCACGCCGACGACGAAATTCCTCGTGACTTCGCGAGGCCGCGCGACAGAGCTCAAGGCGGGCGAGGATCTCGTGCCGCTGCTCCGACTCGGCGAGGGAGTGCCGCTTCCGCAATTGTCGGCGAGCGGCGACATCGTCTTCGCCGGCTACGCGATGACGTCCCCGCAGCTCGGGCGGGACGATCTCGGCAAGCTCGACCTCGCGGGCAAGGTCGTCGTTTTCGTCGGCGGCGCGCCGGCGAATGCGGATTCCGCTACGCGGGCACGACTCGAGGCGCCCGAGCAGCTAGGCCAGCGGATGGGCGCGATCCTCATGCGCGGTCCGGCCGCCATCATCATCGTGGCGACCGGGAAGCTCGAGGACGACTTCGACGCGATGGCCAGCGAGATCATGCACGGGTCGCTCGAGCTCTCGTCGAAAGAGACGGAGGAGCAGCGTGTGCTGCCGATGGTGATGTTCGCCCGCCCCCGCGCGGGATCACCGCTCCTTCCCGCGCGATGGCCCGCCGACGATCAGGCGCAGGCGCTGGGGCGGCACCTGACCGCGAAGGTCACGCTCGGTCGGGCACAGGCGGCGAGTCACAACGTGGTCGCCGTGCTTCGCGGCAGCGATCCAGCACTCTCGAACACCTACGTCGCGCTCGGCGCGCACCTCGACCACATCGGGGTCCAGGCGGCGGCGGGCGCCGACACGATCGCCAATGGCGCAGACGATGATGGATCGGGCTCGATGGCGCTCGTATCCATCGCGCGCGCGCTGGCGAGCTCGCCGGTGCGTCCGCGCCGCTCGGTGCTGTTCGTCTGGCACACCGGCGAGGAGGCGGGGATGCTCGGTTCCCAGTGGTTCGTGACGAATCCCACCGTTCCAGTCGATTCGATCGTCGCGCAGCTCAACGCCGACATGATCGGGCGTAACGCGCCGGATTCGCTCATGCTGGTCGGCCCGCGTGCGGCGCCGAACGGTCAGAGCCGGGTACTCGGTGCGCTCGTGGATTCGGTGAACACCGCATTGAGCCGACCGTTTTCGATCAACCGTGAATGGGACTCACCCGATCACCCGGAGCAGATCTATCTTCGGAGCGACCACTACAGCTACGCGAAGCGCGGCATTCCAATCGTGTTCTTCACCACGGGACTGCATGCCGACTATCACAAGGTGAGTGACGAGGTGTCGAAGATCGATTTCGACAAGCTCTCGCGTGTGTCGGACCTCATCATGCGTTCGGCGCTGGCCGTCGCGAATCGTTCGGATCGACCGCGCGCGACGCGGTGAGAGCGGGGATTGGCACGTCGGAACGCGCGGGCCTTCAGTGACCCGCGCGTTTTTTTTTTGGCACCCGAGGCTCGCGACTGCTAACACGATGTTTTACCCGGGGTGGCGGTGATCGTCACACGAAGAGACGCCGTCGTGTGCACATCGTGGCACGTTCGGTGTACCAGTGTGAGACAGCATGTGAGTCCGGTACGGATGGAGGCACGTGATGATCCTCGCGAATGTTCGGGAATCCCTCACGCGCGATGATGCGCAGTTGGCGGTGCACCTTCTCGCGCGCGCTGGTGTCGGTCGGCCTGACGACGCCGAAGCGAAGCTGCGTGAAGAAGGCATCGACTCGGTGCTCGACGATCCGCGTCTGCTCGGCGCGCTGGTGCAGCAGCCGCTAGGCGGCCGAGCGTCGCTGCCGTTGTTCTGCTACGTCGTCGTGCGTCACGCGCTGCGCGGTGTGGGCGAGGAAGACCGGACGTTGGCCGACTACGTCGCCGCGATCCTGGTGCATTTCGGGATCAGGGACCGCGCGACGCGAGTGGGTGCCAGCGACGACGAGGAGTATGACACGCTGGCATCGTTGCTCGAGGATGCCGAGCGTTCCGATCCGCGGCGGGCGTTCCTGGTGCGTGCGCACCTGGGGAACTATGCGCTGTGGGTGAGCGGTCTCTTTCCGGATTACATCGAGCATCGCAAATGGCGCCGGGGCGGTCCCGATCTGGATTATTACGCCGAGATGGGCCGCCGAGGGTTCCGGCTGGCAGCCGATCACCGGCTGGCCCAAGAAAACGGTCTCGCGCAGCTCTATCTCGTGGCGGCGGATCGTTTCGAGCGCCTTCGGGTGGCGCTGAATCAGATCAGCGACACGCTGCTCTTTCCGGACGTGCACACCCCCGACCGGTTGATGCGGCAGGTCCGCGACGAGGCACGCTGGCGCCTGCTGAGCTAGGCGAAACACCGGCGCTTGCGCGTCGACGGTCGCCGAGTATCGTACACGGGCGACCATCGGACCCGAGGGTGTTATGCCAAGTTATGACTACCAATGCCGGAAGTGCGGTCAGCACTTCACCACGCGCGAAAAGATCTCGGAGCACAACGCGCGCACGGCGACCTGTCCCCAGTGCAAGTCCCAGGAAGTCGAGCGCGTGATGTCGAGCTTCTACGCGAAGACTCCCCGCAAGTCGTGACGTCGCGCTCCCCGTCACCGGCGCCGCGATGTTCGAGCGGTTGAAGGAGACGCTGCGCGACGCCCTGAGCCGCGCGTCCTCTCCCCAGGGGCGCGCGGCTCTTGCACAAATGCGTGACGCGCTCGTCCAGGCCAAGGTCGGGCTCGCCGACCTGCGCCAGGGCATCGACCGCACGCGCTCGCGGCTCGAGGCCGAGCGGGCCGAGCTCGAGACGGTGCGGCGGCGCGGGAAGCTTGCGACCGACATCGACGATCGGGAGACGGTTCGCATCGCGGAGCAGTACGAGCGCAAGCACGGCGAGCGTGTAGCCGTGCTCGAGAAGAAGCTGGCCGCACAGGAGGAGGAGCTCGCGCTCGCCGAACACGAGATCGATGAGATGACCGCTCAGCTGAAGGCCGCGAACGCCGGTGTCATGCCGCCGGAGGCGGCCCCAACCCCGGCGATGCCGGACCCCCTCGACGAGGAGCGCGCCGAGGCTGACGCGCTGCGCCGGGACATTGACCGCGCCGCGCGCGACGCCAATGCCCAGCGGCAGTTGGAAGAGCTCAAGCGCCGGATGGGGAAATAGCGGGTGCGGATCGCGCGCTGGTGGAGTCTGCCGGTCGTCATGCTGCTCGCCGCGCAGGCTCGAGCGCAGACCATGCGGTGCAACGGCGAGATCATCTCCGACATCTCGATCGTCGCGCATCCGCCTTACGAGGAGCTCGGGACGCGCTGGTGGGAAGGCCCGCTCCGATTCGCCACGGAGCTTCACGTCACCACGAAGCCGGGCGTCGTCCGGCGGTTTCTGATCGTCAAGCCGGGACGCCCCTGCATCGAGCTGGAGCGTGCCGAATCCGAGCGTATTCTGCGCGCCCAGCCGTTTTTCGCCGACGCGAGCATTGCCGTCATTCCGGACACGGCGGGAACCGTCGCCCTGCTGGTCGAGACGCGCGATGAGCTCACTCCCGTCATCGGCGGCTCTACCTCCGGCGCGCGCCTCACCGCGATCAAGCTCGGTGAAGCGAATTTTCTGGGGAGCGGCACGTTCATCGTCGGCGAGTGGCAGGACGGCAACACGCGTGACACGTACGCGGTGCGGGGTACCGATCACCAGTTCCTCGGACGGCACTATGTGTTCGCCGCGTCGGCTGCGCGGCGGGATCACGGGATGAGCGACTGGACGACGGACCTGTCGCACCCGTTCCTGACGGATCAGCAGCGCTTCGCGTGGCGCGCCTCGGCCGGCGGAATCCGCGAGCTGTTCGAGTTTCATCGTGTGGAAGGGGAACGCGTCCCGTTCGCGTTCCAGCGGGAGTTTCTCGACGTTGGCGCCGTCGTTCGCATTGGAGTGCCGGGGCGCCTCAGTCTGTTCGGCGTGTCGTTCTCCCAGGAAGAGGACACGCCATTCCTTCCGCCCGAGCCACTTCCCGGTGTCCCGTACGATTCGTTGGTTTCGCGGCATGGAGCGCGGCGCAATTCGCGGGTGAACGCGCTCTGGGGACTGCGCAACGTTCGATTCCGCCGCGTCGAGCGCTTCGACGGGCTCACCGCGGCTCAGGACATTCGCCTCGGCTTTCAGCTCGGCACGTTGATTGGGCGCAGTCTCTCGATTCTCAACACGACGGACGATGACTACCTGCTCGCCGCGGACCTCTACGCAGGGGTCGGTGGGGAGAGTGGCATTGTGACGCTCAGTGCCCGGGGCGAAGGCCGCCAGAATTACGACACGAACAAGTGGGACGGAATTCTGGGGAGCATGCGACTCGCGGTGACACAGCGAGTGATGTCGACGCATACGACGACCGCATCGCTCGAGTGGTCCGGCGGGTGGCGTCAGCGCATCCCGTTCCAGGTGCGCTTAGGCGGCCGCAGTGGCATGCGCGGCTTTCGGCGTTCCGAGGAGGCGGGCTCGCAACGTGCCGTCGTCAGGCTCGACCATCGCTGGTACATGGGACAGCTGCTGCGCCAGGCCGATGTCGGCATCGCGCTGTTCGGTGATGCCGGGCGCGTCTGGAAAGGGGACGCGCCTTACGGGGTCGACACTCCGCTCCGGTACGCGGCGGGCGTGAGCCTGCTCGCGGCCGTGCCGCCACGCTCCAAGCGCACCTGGCGCCTCGACGTCGCGATGCCCATCGGTGGACAGCCGAACTCGAGCTGGGAGATTCGGCTCTCGCACAACGTGGCAGGGCGCGACTGGCGCGAGCCGAATGACGTGAGCCGCAGTCGCGAGCGGTCCGTGCCAGCCAGTGTGTTCACCTGGCCGTGAGGCCGCGCCTAACGCCAGATGAACAGCTTGCCGATCACCTGGCCCAGTGCCTTGCCGACGACGCCCAGTGGGCCGAGCACGATCCGCCGGTTCAGCGTGACCGACAGCTGAGAGAGCGCGACGGAGCTCTGTAGCGCCTTGAGCTGACCCTCGAGGCTGTCGAGCTCCGCCTGAACGCGAGTGAGCTCGGCCTGCGCCGCGACCGCGTCAGCGACGGTGGTCGCCCGGCTCAACAGCTCCCGAAGCTTGTCGCGCGCCGCGCGAAAGCTCGTGACGCGTGCCTCCAGATCCACCGATTGCTCGGTGACGTCCTGCGCGGACAGGCTGCGGCTCGTGACTTTCCCGAGCAGCGCGATCGAATCGAGCGCCTCATCGAGCCTGGCGGAGGGGACTCGCAGTATCACTTGTGCGGACCTGTCCCCCCGCGTCGTCGCGTTTTCGACGTAGCCCTCGAACACATCGGCGAGGCGTGTGGCCCGCTCTACGGCAGGGGCAATCGTCTCTACCTCCAGCTCCATCGACGCTCGTCGAACGACCACTCGCGGCTGCTGCTGCGTCCGTGCGACGGCCTCGCTGGCCGTGACAGCCTGCAATGAAACACCCTGCCGTGCGGAGGAGCAGGCCAACCCGAGGGCGAGCGTACAGATGAGGAGATAACGCATTCGGTTACCGGGTAGGTGCGCCGGTGGTCGCGATCATCCGGCGAATAGGGATCACGAGGAGCGCCAGCACCGCGGCCGCCACCATGAGCCCAACCGTCGTCATGATGAACAGCCTCGGTATCTGGTCGAGCTGCTCGGGGTCAATGTGTCCGCCAGCAAGGCCAGCGATCAGGTTGCCGACCGCCGTCGCCAGGAACCAAATGCCCATCATCTGGCCCACGTACTTCCTCGGCGACAGCTTCGTCATCGATGACAGCCCGACGGGGCTCAGGAGCAGCTCTCCAAGTGTCTGGAAGAAGTAGCTGCCGACGAGCCACCAGGGAGACACGAGCGTGCCGGCTCCGCCGGCGAGGATGATCTTCGCGGGCCAGATCATCATCAGAAAACCCACGCCGGCGAGGAAGAGCCCCAGGGCGAATTTCGCCGGACTGGAAAAGTCAAACCCTCGCCGTGCGAGCGTCATCCACATCGCCGCGAACACCGGCGCCAGCAGCACGATGAAGGCGGAGTTGATCGACTGGAACCAGGTCGACGGCACCTCGAACCCGCCGATCTGGCGATCGGTGAAGTCTCTCGCGAACAAGTTGAGCGACGTCGGCGCCTGCTCGAACGCCGCCCAGAAGACGGCGGCGCCGAGGAACAGCACGAAGATGACGACGACACGTTTCTTCTCGTCGCTCGTGAGGCCGCCGCCGATGAAGATGTAGGAGAAGTACAGCACTGCGGTTCCCACGAGGACGTAGGTCATCGATTCCGCGATCGCCGACGCGCTCACCACCACTACACCCGTCGCCACGAGTAGGATCGCGAGTGCGAGGATACCAACGCCAACCGCAAGCGTGAGCTTGACGTTCCGCTCCTGGCGTGCCTGGCGAGCCTCATCGGGATCCCGGGTGGGGTGCACGCCAATCGAGCCCAGTGTCTTCGGTGCGCGTAGCGTGTACACGATGAGTCCGAGCAGCATCCCGACGCCCGCCGCGCCGAATCCCCAGTGCCAGCCGACCTTCTCGCCTAACACACCGGTGACGATCTGTCCGACGGTAGCGCCGACGTTGATACCCATGTAGAAGATCGCGAATCCGGCGTCCCGTCGCGCACCGCCTTCCGGATACAGATCGCCGACGATCGCCGAAATGTTCGGCTTCAGCAGCCCCGTTCCCAGCACGATCAAGATGAGGCCGAGGAAGAAGGGAAGCTGCGTGCGTGCGAAGGCCGACGTCGCGATGGCGATATGTCCGGCGGAGATGAGCGCCGCGCCCCATTGAATCGCGCGGCGCAATCCGAGCAGGCGGTCGGCGACCCACCCACCGGGCAGTGACGCGAGATACACGCTGGCGGCGTAAATCCCGACGATGGCCGACGCGGTCGTGCGGTCGAATCCGAATCCGCCGGTGGTGAGCGCCGCCGTCATGAACAGCACGAGGAGTGGGCGCAGCCCGTAGTACGAGAAGCGCTCCCACATCTCCGTGAAGAAGAGCGTCGACAACCCTTTGGGGTGTCCGAAGAAGCTGCGATCGCCCGAGGGTGGCAGATCGAGCGTGGTCGCGCGCTCGTTGACGGATGACGTCACGGGAAGTCCTCGGCTCGGGTCAGGGTCAGCTGCGCGGGGTGGCGAGCGCCAACGGAACGTAACGATCGGGCGCGTTCGTCGCGCCGGCGGCACGCTGCTCGTCCCAGCCGATGCGCGTCGGCAGCTGCTTGATGCACGCGACGAGATGGCCCTCGGCCTTCATCTCCAGCGGCGGCCTGATCCGCGTGCAGGCGATGTCCTTCGCGGGATGATGACACCTCGGATGAAACGGGCAGCCCGGTGGGGGGTCGGCGGGTGAAGGCACGTCTCCGGTCAGCACGATACGCGTCTTGCGCTTGCGCGGATCGGGAATGGGAACCGCCGAGAGCAGCGCCTGCGTGTAGGGCATGAGGGGCTCGGCGTACAAGTCGTCGCCTGACGCGAGCTCGACGATATGTCCGAGGTACATCACCGCGACGCGGTTGGCGATGTGCTCGACGACCGACAGATCGTGCGCGATGAAGAGGTAGGTCAGCCCGCGATCCCGCTGCAGATCCTGGAGCAGGTTGATCACCTGCGCCTGAACGGACACGTCGAGCGCGGACACCGGCTCATCACAGACGATGAAACGCGGCTGCACCGCGAGCGCGCGGGCGATGCCGATGCGCTGGCGCTGGCCTCCGGAGAATTCGTGAGGATAGCGGGTCGCGTATTCCGCGCGAAGGCCGACTTCCTCGAGGAGCTGCTTGACGCGTGCCTGCGCGGCTGCGCCCTCGGCGAGCCGATGGATCGTCAATCCCTCGCGCACGATCGCCCCGACGGTCATCCGCGGATTGAGCGATGAGAAGGGATCCTGAAACACGATCTGCATCTGGCGTCGCAGCGCGCGCAGTCGCGCGGCATCGAGGGCGAGCACGTCGGTCCCGTCGAACGTGACCTGGCCAGACGTCGGCTCGATCAGGCGAAGGATGGCGCGTCCCGCCGTCGTCTTGCCGCACCCCGATTCGCCGACGAGCCCAAGCGTCTCACCGCTCTTCACATCGAAGGAGATGCCGTCCACCGCGCGCACCTGCCCGACGGTGCGTCCAAACACACCGCGGGTGATCGGGAAATGCTTGACGAGGTCGCGAACGGACAGCAGGGAAGCGCTCACCGCCGTTCTCCGACGCGATCCTCTGATCCCGTGATCACGCGGCGATGCTCCGGCTCCTCAGCGAGAAAACAGCGCGACCAGTGCGATGGGCCGACCTCGAACAGCGGAGGGTGCTCGCGCTCCGGGCGCTCCCAGGCGTAGGGGCACCGGTCGTGAAATCGGCATCCGGGGGGCCAGTGCGTGGGCGCCGGTACCGTCCCCGGAATGACGGCGAGACGGGTTCGCGCGGCGCCGAGTGTGGGCATCGCGGCGAGCAGGCCTTCGGTGTACGGGTGGTGAGGGTGCGCGAACAGATCGCCCACCGATGCCTGCTCGACGATCTCACCCGCGTACATGACGAGCACGCGCTGCGCCACCTCGGCGATGACACCGAGATCGTGGGTGATGAGGATGATCGACATCGCGAACCGCTCCTGAATGTTCTGGAGCAGCTCGAGGATTTGCGCCTGGATCGTGACATCGAGCGCCGTGGTCGGCTCGTCGGCGATGAGCAGCGATGGATTCATCATGAGCGCCATCGCGATCATGACTCGCTGGCGCATCCCACCGGACAGCTGGTGCGGATACTCCTTCGCGCGCTCCGCGGGCGAGGGAATCCCGGTGAGCTGAAGCATCTCGACGGCGCGGTCCCATGCCTCACGACGCGACGCGTTCGCGTGCACGCGCGCGACTTCGGCGATCTGCTCGCCGACCGTGAACACCGGGTTGAGCGACGTCATCGGCTCCTGGAAGATCATCGCGACTCGATTCCCCCGTATGCGACGCATTTCGTGCTCGGGAAGCTCGAGCAGGTTGCGTCCTTCGAGCTCGACACGGCTGCCGGCCTCGATCACTCCGGGCGCTCGGATGAGCCGCATGATCGAGAGCGACGTCACCGACTTGCCGCACCCCGACTCACCGACGATCCCAATGGTTTCGCGCGGCATCACATCGAACGAGACCCCATCGACCGCGCGGGCGATACCGGCGTCGGTGTGGAAGTACGTCCTGAGATCGCGAACGGAGAGGAGGGCCTGGGGCCGTGTGTCGGGGGCCGTCATGCGGGCTGAATCTCCCTCGGGTCGAGCGCATCCCGCAAGGCATCGCCCACGATGTTGCACGCCATCACCGTCGCCACGATGGCGAGCCCCGGGAAAAGGGAGATCCACCACAGTCCGGCGTAGTCGGCGGATGCATCCGAGATGATGTTGCCCCAGCTCGCGGTCGGCTGCCGAACGCCGACGCCCAGAAACGAGAGCCCGGCCTCGAGGGTGATGACGTTGCCGATGCCGAGGGTCGCCGCGACGACGATGGTCGACGTCACCCCGGGGAGAATGTGTCGCAGGAGTATTCGCCGGCCCCGCGCGCCGAGCGCGTGTGCGGCGAGCACCATGTCCTCGGCCTTCAGCGCCAGCACCTGTGCGCGTACGAGGCGGCTCGTGCCGAACCACCCGGTGAGACCGAGGATGAGCACGAGCGCGCCGAGTGAGACGCGCCCCCACAGCGCGAGGATCGCCAGAAGAATGAGAATGCGGGGGATCGACAGCAGCGCGTCGATAATGCGCATCATGACCGCGTCTGCGCGCCCTCCGATGTATCCGGCGATCGCGCCATACGTGGTGCCGACGGTGATCGACACGGCGACCGCCAGCAGGGCGATCGAGAGCGAGATGCGTGCGCCATAGACGACGCGACTGAGGACATCGCGGCTATAAATGTCGGTCCCGAACGGATAGGCCAGGCTGGGCGGACGCGACGCGAGCGCAATGATGTCGAGCTGGTCGTTTGGATCGAATGGGGCGAGCCAGCGGGCGAGCAGGGCGACGGCGGCCACGAACAGGATGAACCCCAGACCGAGCATTCCGCCTCGGTTCCGTCGGAGTCGATTGAACGCGGTGCCCCACGGGCCTCCGCTCGTCCCGGCGCTCGCCCACACTCGGGAGATGGCCGCCGTCGCGAGGATCGCGACCGCGAGGGGGACCAGCCAGCTCGCCAGCGTCATGCGCTCATCGCGCGTGATCCCTGAGGCGCGGGTCAGCCACCATGTACAGCAGGTCGGCCATGAGGCTGCCTAACGTCACGAGGACGCTTCCGAGCACCACGATCGCCATCACCAGCGCGTGATCGCGCGCCGCGATCGCCCCGACCACGAGCCGCCCCATCCCCGGCCAGGCGAACACCTGCTCGATGAACACCGTCCCGCCCACGAGGTGCGGCAACGAGAGGCCAAGGAGCGTGATCACCGGGAGCAGGGCGTTCCGCAGGATGTGCCGCCAGAGCACTGCACGCTCCGGGAGCCCCTTCGCTCGCGCGGTCCGCACGAAGTCCTGCGTCGCGACGTCGAGGAGCGCGGCGCGCTGATAGCGCGCGATGATCGCTGCCGTCAGCAGGACGAGAGTGGCTGTCGGGAGGATGAGATGTGCGAGGCGGTCGCGCACCTTGCCGGCGAGGGACATGTAGTCGTACAGCACCGGGGTCGTCATCCCGGACGTCGGGAAGATCGGCAGCCAGTACGCGAAGACCAGCATCGCCATGATGGCGAGCCAGAACTCGGGCATCGAGTAGAAGAACAGGGTCCCCGCGCCTAACGCGCGATCCGCGACCGATCCCCGTCGTCCTGCGCGTACGACTCCGGTGGCGATGCCGAGGAGGAACGCGCCGAGCAGGCCGACCCCCATGAGGAGCAGCGTGCGCGGCACCGCCTCGGCGATGGCGTCGATCACCGGACGGCTCTGCGAGAACGACCACCCGAGGTCCCCGCGCGCGACATTGCGCAGGTAGAGCACGTACTGCTCGTGCATTGGACGGTCGAGCCCCCAGCGCGCTCGCCACCGCTCGCGCACCTCCGGCGGGATGCGCGGGTTGTCGATCATGTTGCTAAACGGGTCACCCGGCGCCAGCTGCACCAGCAGGAACGTGGCCGTCGCCGAGATCGCGACGATGACGACGGCCTGGAGCAGCCGGCGGGCGACCAGGGCCCGCATGCGTTACTGGGCTGAGGCTGGGCGCAGCCCGATATTGTCCCGCGGGATGCGCTCGTTCCGCGGGATGTGCCACTCGTGGATGCGCGTCCACCAGGCGTCCGGTCGCATGGTCGCGACCTTGATCCGCCGGTGGTGCCCCGCTGCGTTCACCGGCTCATAGAGCCAGATCGCCGGCGCGTCAGCGATGATCGTCTCGTAGGCGCGGTGGTAGTGCTGATTCGCGCGCTGCGCGTCCATCGATGAGGCTGCGCTGTCGACGTACGCGTCGAAGGCCGGATTTTCGTACGACCCGAAGTTCACGCCGTCCTTCACGGAGGCGATCCCCCACGTCTGGATGATGCTCGACGGCGTCGGATCCGTGCGCCACGCCTGCATCGCGGCATCCCAGCGCTTGCGCGCCAGCAGCTCCTGGAACGCGCGAAGCTCCATGTGGTCGAGCTCGACGCGAGCGCCGACGTCGCGGAGCATCGCCTGCAGCACGACCGAGAACTGCATTCGCGTCTGACTCGACGTCGGCGCCGCAAGCGAGAACCGGAGCTGCCGGCCGCCTTTCTCCCGAATGCCATCGTTGTTCGTGTCGCGCCATCCGAGTGAGTCGAGCAGGCGTTTGGCACCTTCAGGATCGTAGCCGATCGACGTCAGCCTCGAGGTGTCGCCGAAGAGATGCGCTCTCGGCAGCGGTCCTACGGCGACGAACCCGAATTCACCGAGCACGTTCCTGACTGCCTTCTCTCGATCGACGGCCATCGACAGTGCGCGCCGCACACCCGCATCGCCGAAGATCGGGTGGGGACGCGCGCTGTTCCGCGGGTCACGCAGGTTGAACCACATGAATCCGTAGTCGAGCGATCCATAGCGCGCGATGGTGAGCTCGGGGCGGCTCTTGATCGTCTCGATGTTCTCCGGACGGAGATACTCAATGAAATCCGCCTCCCCCGCGAACAGGCGCGCCGCCGACGTGTTGAAATCCGGAGCAATCGTCCAGAGGATGCGGTCGAGGTTGGGGCGGCCGCGATAGTGCGCGGTGTTGGCAACGACCTCGACGAGAGAACCCGGCTCCCAGCGGACGAACTTGAAGCGCCCACTCCCCACCGGCGATCGGACCACGGGCGACGTCGTGTACTCCGAGCGCTTCACCTGGCCGAGCCAATGCTCCGGGTGAATGCGGACCTGGAACGCGGCGTCGAGAAACTGCTCGGGGTAGCGCTGCTTGTACCACACGACCGCGGTGAGCGAGTCGCGAACCGTCACCGAGTCGATTCGCGCGAGCAGCGGCGCCACCGACGATCCGACTTCGGGATCCTTGTGAATGTCGAAGCTGAACGCCACGTCACGCGCGGTCACCGGCTTGCCGTCGTGCCACCTCGCATCCGGATGGATCTTGAACGCGATCGAGAGTGAATCGGGCGACCACGTCCAGCTCTCGGCCAGCTCCGGGACGAACCCGGCGTCGCCCCGCGTGTTCATTTCATCACCGGGCTCGGCGAGACGCTCGAAGATGATGTCGGCCACCTGATTTCCCGCGACGCTCGTCGTCGTGATCGGCAGCAGCGCGTCGGGCTCGGCGCCGACGCTGATGATCATGGTGCCGCCGGCGTCGCCGCCTCGCCGATCACCGGGGCGGCACGCGACGAAGGTGCAGAGGACGAGGGCGAGGAGGGCGCGGGAGAGC
Source organism: Gemmatimonadaceae bacterium (assembly GCA_035765135.1). Lineage (GTDB taxonomy): Bacteria > Gemmatimonadota > Gemmatimonadetes > Gemmatimonadales > Gemmatimonadaceae > JAICNG01. Next base: position 49,216 of record DASTYE010000118.1, read on the forward strand.
ATGGGCGGGTGGGTGATGGAAACGCGGCAACGATGGGTGGCGTCGCGACGCGACGTCAAGGCAGGAACGACTGCGTCACCGCCGCCACGTCCAGTCGGCGACGGCGTATCGGGTACGAATGAGTGATTGGACGTCGCTGAGCAACCCCTGGTCCGGCTCCAGTGGCGTCGGCGCGATTCCACCGTGGGTGCGCAGGGCCTGAGCAAGAGCATTCGCGAAATCGTTGATCGTCACCGCGCGGCCGGTAAGGCCGCGCAGAGACGCTGGCGGAGGTGACGTCTCGCGGTCGTGGAGAAGCTCGTTGAGCAGATGCTGATCATCGTCGACCAGGATGGAGCCGTGTTGCAGGAACGCATCTCCGTCACGCACCTGTGCGCTTCCAACGAGCTTGCGTCCCCCGGCAACGAGCTCGCCAGCCACGGGCGATTCGAAGCACGGCGCCACACCAGGACTCGGCGCGCGACCGGCTGCGGGCGCCTCGTGCGCGTCGACCCCCAGGGTACGCAATGCCTCCAGCAGCAGACGATTGATCCTGCGATACGATTCGCCGAGGGAGCCGAAGCCCGAGACCGGACCCGCGACTGCGTACGTGATCTCGCGATGATGGAGGATAGCCCGCCCGCCGGTGGGTCGCCGGACGAACGCGATTCCGCGCGACTCGGCGAGATCGAGGTCGTACCACCCTCGCGCCGCCTGATTCCGTCCCAGGGAAACGGTGGGACGCGACCACCCATATACTCGGTAGATCGTGGTTCCCGTTCGCCCGGCGCGGAGCAGCAGTGCTTCGTCGAGCGCCATGTTGGTCGCGCCATCGGCCGGCGGCGAGATTAATATCGACGCGCCCAAAGGCGCCGTCGATTCGCGCGAGCGTGCGAGGGAAGCGAGGCCGGTCGTGGATTCCATTGAGGTGCCGGGAAGGTAAATTCATGAGCATGTCAACCGCCACGACCCCCGTCCTCGCCCCCGATCCCTTCGTCGCACGGCACATCGGGCCGACTGACGAGGAGGTAAAGGAGATGCTCGCCGCGCTGGGCTACGGCTCGCTCGATGAGCTCATCGACGCGACCGTTCCCGCGGCCATTCGGCTGAACCGCCTGCTCGATCTGCCAGCCGCCCAATCGGAGCACGAAGCCCTGGCCGGCATGCGCGCCCTGGCGCGCAAGAATCGGCTGACCCGCTCCTTCCTCGGACTCGGCTTCAACGAGACGATCACGCCGCCGGCCATCCAGCGAAACGTGCTCGAGAACCCGGGCTGGTACACGGCGTACACGCCCTATCAGGCCGAGATCGCGCAGGGCCGCCTCGAGGCGCTGCTGAACTTCCAGACGGTCGTAATCGACCTCACTGGTCTCGAGATCGCGAATGCCTCGCTGCTCGACGAGGCCACCGCAGCGGCCGAGGCGATGACGCTCGCGTACGCGGTGCGTGGAAAGCCGGGCAAGGAGACATTCTTCGTGTCGGAGCTGTGCCATCCGCAGACGATCGACGTCGTGAAGACACGCGCGCACGTTCGCGGCATCGACGTCGTCGTTGGGGATCACCGGACGGCGGCGCTCGGCGATGACGTGTTCGGCGCGCTCGTGCAGTATCCAGGCACCGATGGCGTCATCTACGACTACCGCGAGTTCACCGGGAAGGCGCACGCGGCGGGCGCGCTCGTCGTGGCGGATGCGGACCTGCTCGCTCTCACGCTATTGACGCCGCCCGGCGAATGGGGCGCCGACATCGCTATCGGGAACACGCAGCGGTTCGGCGTCCCGCTCGGATACGGAGGGCCGCACGCCGCGTATCTCTCCACTCGTGACGAGTTCAAGCGTCAGCTTCCAGGGCGGATCATTGGGGTATCGCGTGATTCCGAGGGACGGCCGGCACTCCGTATGGCGCTTCAGACGCGAGAGCAGCACATCCGGCGCGAGAAGGCAACGAGCAACGTCTGCACGGCGCAGGTGCTCCTCGCGGTGATCGCGGGGATGTACGCCGTCTATCACGGCCCCGAAGGGCTTCGACGCATCGCACGGAACGTTCACCGGCTGGCGGCGCTGTTCGCGGCGGGGGTGCGCCGGCTCGGCTTCGAGGTGACGAGCGGCCCCTTCTTCGACACGGTGCGAGTCGAATGCGGCCAGGGCGCTCCGCGAGCTGCACAAACGATTGCCGACATTGCGGCGAAGAACGGAATGAATGTGCGCGTCGTCGGTGACGCTGCGATTACCGTCTCGTTCGGCGAGCCCCACTCTCTCCAGGACGTCGGCGACCTGCTGACCGCGTTCAACGGCGGCGCGAAACCGAGCTTCGATGTCGCGTCACTCGCGCGAGAGGCGGATGAGAAGTTCCAGACGCCACATGCGCGCACGACGCCGTATCTCCTGCACCCGGTGTTCAACTCGCATCACTCGGAAACCGAGCTGATGCGGTATCTCCGCAGGCTCGAGTCGCGTGATCTTTCACTCGTGCACTCGATGATTCCGCTCGGCTCGTGCACGATGAAGCTCAATGCGGCGGCCGAGATGTATCCGATCACGTGGCCCGAGATCGGAGGACTGCATCCGTTCGCCCCGCGCTCGCAGGCTGAGGGCTACGCGGACATGTTCCGGCAGCTCGAGCGCGACCTCGCCGAGATCACCGGCTTCGCCGCGACCTCGCTGCAACCGAACGCCGGGTCTCAGGGCGAGTATACGGGGCTGCTGGTGATTCACGCGTATCATGCGTCCCGAGGTGAGACGCATCGCGACGTGTGCCTCATTCCCCAGTCGGCGCATGGAACGAATCCGGCGAGCGCGGTAATGGCGGGGATGAAGGTCGTCGTCGTGAAGACGGACGAGGATGGCAACATCGATGTCGACGACCTTCGCGCGAAGGCGAAGGAGCACTCGGCCAGGCTCGCCGCGCTGATGGTCACGTATCCGTCGACGCACGGCGTCTTCGAGGAATCGATTCGCACGGTGTGCGAGATCGTTCACGAGCACGGCGGGCAGGTGTACCTCGATGGCGCCAACATGAACGCGATGGTCGGCGTCGCGCGACCCGGCGACATCGGCGCTGACGTCTGTCACCTCAACCTGCACAAGACGTTCTGCATCCCGCACGGGGGCGGCGGTCCCGGGATGGGACCGATCTGCGTCGCCGCGCACCTGGCGCCATTCCTTCCCGGGCATCCGGTGGTTCCCGTCGGCGGGAGGAAGGCGACCGGTGCGGTGAGCGCGGCACCCTGGGGCAGCGCGAGCATCCTTCCCATCTCGTACCTGTACATCCGCATGATGGGCGGCGAGGGACTGACGAAGGCGACGAAAGTGGCGATTCTGAACGCGAACTACATCGCGAAACGGCTCGAGGGGCACTTCGAAGTGCTGTACAAGGGTCGCAACGGTACCGTCGCACACGAGTGCATTCTCGACACGCGCCCGCTCAAGCAGTTGGCGGGCGTTGACGTCGAGGACATCGCCAAGCGCCTGATGGATTACGGCTTCCACGCCCCGACGGTGTCGTTTCCGGTCGCGGGGACGCTCATGGTCGAGCCGACCGAGAGCGAATCGAAGGAGGAGCTCGATCGCTTCTGCGATGCGCTCATTTCCATTCGTGAGGAGGCGCGGGAGATCGAGCTCGGCATCATGGACCGGCAGAACAACCCGCTGAAGAACGCGCCGCACACGATGCACCGCGTGATCGCCGCGGACTGGGACCGACCTTATTCACGCGAGCGCGCGGCATTCCCCGCGCCCTGGACGCGGGACTTCAAGTTCTGGCCGTCGGTTGGGCGAGTGGAAAGTGCCTACGGCGACCGGAACCTGGTGTGCTCCTGTCCGCCGACGGACGCCTATGCGGACGTCATTGCGAAGGCGGGGGACTAGCTCGTTGGGCTCGGGCTACTGTCCGATGTGCTTCGCGTAGGCCGCCGCGTCGAGCAGCTGCTTCCGCTCTCCCTCGTTCTTCACCCGCACGCGGAGCATCCAGCCTTCGCCGTATGGGTCCGTGTTGACGAGCGCGGGCTCCTTGTCGAGCCGCGTGTTGATGGCGACCACCTCGCCGCTCAACGGGGAGAAGAGCTCGGACACCGCCTTCACCGCTTCGATCGTGCCGAACACATCCATGCGGTTGAAGGTGGTCCCGACCTGCGGAAGCTCGATGTACACGACGTCGCCAAGCTCACTCTGCGCGTAGTCGGTGATACCGATCTGAACGACCCCGGATTCGCCGGTCCCCTTCACGTACTCGTGCTCCTCCGTGTAGAGGAGATCCTTGGGAATGTCGGCCACGCGCGGTGCTCCGTGAGGGGGAAACGGCGCCAAGTCTAGACGGGCTTGGGAGCGGAGTCAAGCAGCCGTTTCCCTAAGAAGCCGCGGGCCTTGCATCCCTCTCCAACGCGTCCCAGATCTCCCGCGCACGTTGCGTCAGCTCCGCCATTGTTCCGGCGTTGTCGATGATGTAATCCGCGCGCGCTCGCTTCAGCTCGGCCGGCATCTGCGAGGCGATCATCCTCATCGCTTCAGTCATCTCCAGGCCGCGGGCGTGGACGAGTCGGTCCATGCGTACGGGGCGCGGAGCATCCACGAGCACGATCCGGTCGAACTGCTCGGCGAGTCGGCGCTCGAAGAGCAACGGAACGTCGCAGACGACGATACGGTCTCCGCGACGGCGCGCCTCATCCACGAGCTGGTCGCGCAACCGCTGCACCTCCGGATGCACGATCGCGTTGAGCGCCTCGAGCTGCTCGCTGTCGGAAAATACACGCTGCCGCAGCTCGCGACGGTCGATGGGACCGTCCGGAGCGGTGACCTCCTCTCCCCAGCGCTCGACGATCGCCTGATACGCCGGCGTGCCGACCTCCACCGCTTGCCGAGCGAGCACGTCGGCGTCGATCAGCGTGGCGCCCCAGCCTGAGAACAGCTGGGCGACGCTCGACTTCCCGCTGGCAATGTTGCCGGTGAGCCCGACGAGCAGCATGCGAGTCTCCAGAACGTCAGGGAACGTGCGCGCAAGCTATGGTGCGCCGGATGCGAGAGTCAACAGTGGCGGTCACAACAGGGGCACCTGGTTTTCGTCGGCGCGCGGCACCTGATGACAATGGCGACACCGTGCCTCGTACGACTCGCGTCCTCCCACCATGATCGTCGGCGAGTCGTACGTCGCGGGGCGCCCGTCGATGATCCGCTGGTTCCGGCTCGCCGGCCCACCACAGATCACGCAGATCGCGTGCAACTTGTCCACCAGCTCCGCGTCGGCCATGAGCTGCGGCATCGCGCCGAACGGCTCTCCGCGGAAATCCGTGTCCGTCCCGGCGATGATCACCCGCAACCCGCGCATCGCGAACGATCTGACCAGCGGGACGATCCCCGCGTCCAGAAACTGCGCCTCGTCGATGGCGATGACATCGGCCAGTGCGTTGAGCTGTTGAGCGATCTGCATCGACGAATCGATGGGGATCGCCTCCACGGACCGGCCATCGTGGCTGGAAACCGCGTACAGCCCCTGATAGCGCTCGTCGAGGTGCGACTTGAAAACCTGCACTTTCTTCTTCGCGATCATCGCACGACGAACGCGGCGAATGAGCTCCTCGCTCTTGCCGCTGAACATGACCCCCGCGATGACCTCGATCCAGCCGCCGCGCGCGCCGTAGAGCATGCCGTGCGTCTACTCGCCTTCGGTTGCCGGTGGGCGACGGCGCTCGACGTCGCCGCGAGGTCGCCGCGGCCCCCGCTCGCTACGCTCGCCTCGTTCACCGCGATCGCGCGGCCCGCGCTCGCTACGGCCCGCGCGGTCACCACGAAACCCGGGTCCGGCGCGCTCGCTGCGACCTGCACCCTCGCGCCCCTTGTCCACACGAGCGACGAGGCGGCGACCGCGGAGCGTCGTGCCGGTCAACGCGCTGGCCACACGCTCCGCCTCGCCACTGGAGATCTCGACAAGGGAATGGTTCTCGCGAAGCTCGATCTTTCCGATGTGCTCGCGCGTGACACCGGCCTCCCCCGTGATGGCGCCCACCAGATCCCCAGGCCCCACCCGGTCGCGTGTTCCAGCGCCGACGAAGATGCGCGTCCAGCCCCCAGGCGCGGCCGCCGCCGCTGCAGGCGCGTGGGCTGGCGCAACCGCACGCGCGACGTCGCGAGTGCGCTCGCGCTCGCGCTCCAGGAGATGGAGGGCCGCCGACGCGATCTCGACGCCATCGTACTCCTCGAGAAGCGGCTCGAGGGCGAGCATCTCATGCGTTGGAATGCCGCGCGTGAGGACCTCCCGGAGTTGCGTTCGCAACGATGCCATTCGCTTCCGGGCGCTGGCCGGCGCCGGCGACGCCGGCAGCGGTGTCACGGGCCCGCCACCACTCAACGCTCGTAAGGCATCGAGCTGCCGTGGCTGAACGATCGCGACGACGCTCGGCGTCGCCCCACCCATGACGGCGCGAAGCTCATCACGACTGGGGAGGTCGAGCAATACCAGCGTGTCGGCCTCGATCACTGGACCGCCTCGCGTGACCCGGACGCCGCCGTCCTCGGCGGGGTGCCCGAGCGACTCGATGAGTGCGCGAACCTCGTGCTCCGTCGCCTCCGATCGCGTGAACACGGCGGCGACCTCCGGGTCGAGCTCGTCGAGCACACGCTGCAGCGCCGCGAGTTTTCCCCACGATGACGTCGCCACGTAGCGTATGGGTACCGCGCCGCCCTCGCTGGCCGTTTCGCCGGAGCGGCGAGCGCGTCTGGCATAACGCTCGATGAGCTGCTCCAGCTCGGGGGTTTGTCGTGAGGCAATGATCGTTCGCGCCGCCTCTTTCGGGACCTCGGCGAGCAACGACTCGAGCGCTTCCGTCGACGCAGCGTCGTCCACGATCTCGTCCACCCAGGCCAGCGTGAGCGCGCGAACACGCTCGAGCTTGAGCACGGAGGTACGCACGAGCTCGAGAAGCTCCGCGGGCGCGCCGATGACACCGTGAACGGGCGGAACACGGAGCAGGCGCGTCGCGCGTCGCGGGCTCGACGCGGGGACGATGCGAAGCCCGGCGGCCTCAGGGAGCGTCGAGACCGCCCGCGCGAACGTAATGGCGGTGTCGGGATCGGGCACCACGAGGAGAAGCTGCAGCTCGGGAACACCGCGATCGATACGCTCGAGCATCGCCGCGAGCACGCCAGCCGCCGATGTCATGTCATGCGGAAGGATGTGGACGGCGTTCTGGCTGCGTCCAACGCTCGCCGGCTCGCGCTCGTCGTGTTCGGTGATTCGCCCGTGCTGCTCCACTGGTGCCTCCGTTGTCAATGGCGTCCCCACGACCCGGGGTGTTAAAGTATACTCGCACACCCCATTTCCCTCCACCGCCTCCGCATGTCCCTGCTCGCTGGCACTCGCAGCAATCGCGCCTTCGTGCCCTCAGGAAACATCGCGCAGCTGCGCGAATCCGCGACGATCGCCGTCTCGGCACGCGCCAAGGCGCTCCGGGCGGCCGGCCGCGCGATCATCGACCTTGGCGCCGGCGAGCCGGATTTCGACACGCCGGAGTTCATTCGACGCGCCGCGCAGCGCGCCATCGATGCCGGCGCGACGCGTTACACCGCCACCGAAGGGATTCTCCCCCTTCGCGAGGCGATCGCCCGACAGGCGAGCGAGGCGGGCGCCAGTATTTCCCATGGGAATGTCGTCGTGTCCACGGGCTCCAAGCAGTCACTCTTCAACGCGTGCTTCTGCTTGTTCGGCGAAGGCGATGACGTGCTCATTCCGACGCCGAGCTGGACGAGCTATTACGAGATGGTCTCGCTGTCGCGCGCGAACGCCGTGCCGGTGTTCGGCGATCCAGCGAGCGGATGGAAGGTCACGCCGTCGATGCTGGAGACCGCGTCCACCTCCCGGACAAAGGGCGTAATGCTCAACTCGCCCTGCAACCCGACCGGCGCGGTGTATTCGCGTGACGAGCTGACCGCGCTGCTCGAGTTTGCGCAGGAGCGTGGATGGTGGGTGATCAGCGACGAGATATACCGCGTCATTTCGTACCGCGAGGCGATCGCGACGTCCGCGCTCGAGGTCGCGTCGTCGCTCGATCGGCTCGTCATCGTCGATGGCGTGGCGAAAGCCTACGCAATGACAGGATGGCGAATCGGCTGGGCGATCGCGCCACGCGAGCTCGCGTCGGCAATGACCGCGCTTCAGTCGCACACCACCTCGAACGCCGCGGCGCCTTCGCAGCACGCTGCGCTTGCGGCGCTCACCAGTCGCGAGGAAGCGAGCGCCTCGGTCGCATCGATGGTCGCCGAGTTTCGGCGGAGGCGCGACGCGGTGATCGCGATCGTGCGCGGCGAGCCGGGACTCGAGGTCATCGAGCCGGAAGGCGCGTTCTATCTGTTCGCGCGAGTCGGTGGCGACGATCCAGAGCGCGACGACGGTGCGGAGTTCGCGCGACGTCTGCTCGAGGAGCATGAGGTGGCGGTCGTGCCGGGGTCGGCCTTTCTGACCCCGGGCTGGGTGCGAATGTCATACGCCGCTCCCATCACCAGCGTCGTCGAGGGCACGCGCCGACTGGTGAAGCTATGGCGCGAAATCAACGGTCGATGAACGCTCTGGCGCCTCGCGCCGGGGCCCGTATCTTGGCAACGAAGGCCGCCGATGTCGTGCCCTCCGCAACGCCGCGCCACGCGTGGCACGCGTTCGGCCTCGCCATTCCGTGACGCGTCCAGAATACTGAAGGCCCCCAACGGAGTGCTCTCGTGAACATCGCCGTGCAAGTCGAGCCGATCAGCGCGCTGTCCGACGTCGAGTATCGTTGGGATCCCGACACCGACATCCTCACGGCGAGCCTCCGCAATGGTGCGACCGGCAAGGGAATGAGCGGATCGGTCGAGCTCACGGGGAGTGATGGCTCATGGGTCGTGCTCGATGTCGAGGCAGGTCGCATTCACGGCGTCGAGGTCGCCGTGTGGCCCGACGTGCGCAAGGTCGCGACCCTCGTGCCGCCCGCCGACGCACAGAACGCCAGCATCGTCGTCCCATCTCGCGGATCGCAGCCTGAGGTGGCCGCCGTCGAAGTGGATACATCGCTCATCGCCGAAGCGGATCAGTCCGAGCGCACCATCCACTTCAAGCTCGGCGTCAAACGTCCCGCGCGCGCCGTGCGCTTCGCGCGCGACCTGGTGATCGAGCTCGACGATCGCGATCGCATCGCGGGGCTGTGGCTGCTCAACGTGCCCCCGTTTCCCGAGGACGAATGATCACGACCATCGTGCTCATTCGTGCGGACCCCAAGGTCATCCCGCAGGTCGCGCAGCGCCTGGCCGGCATCGACGGGGTGACCGATGTCTACTCCGTCTCCGGCGAATGGGACCTCGTCGCGATCGTCAAGGTGGCCGAGTACGATCGAATCGCGCAGGTCGTGACGGAGGAGTTCGTCAAGGTGCCCGGCATCGAGCGGACGCAGACACTGACCGCGTTTCGCGCCTACTCGAAGAAAGACCTCGAGCAGGCGTGGGACCTCGGTGTTGAATAGGGCTGTAACGCCACCCCGGAACAACGCCCCGTGAGCGATCGCGTCGACGAGTACATCACCTCGCTCTTCGCGCGCGATGACGACGTCCTCGCGGCGCTCCGTGAGGCCGCCGACCGCGAGGGTCTTCCCCCGATCTCGATCGGCGCCGTCACCGGGCGTCTCCTCCAGGTTCTCATCTCCGCCGTGCGCGCCGAGCGTGTGCTCGAGGTCGGCACGCTCGGCGGATACTCGGCGATCTGGATGGCGCGTGCGCTGCCGCGCTCAGGTCGCCTCGTTACGATCGAGATCGACGAGCGACACGCGGACTTCGCGCGACGCTACTTCACGCGCGCGGGACTCGACGATCGCATCGAGGTACGCGTTGGTCGGGCGCTGGACGTCCTTCCAGCGTTCGACGGTGAGCGATTCGACGTGGTGTTTCTCGATGCGGACAAGGAGCCGCTCCCCACCTATCTGGACTGGTCGCTTCGCCTCTTGCGGCCGGGCGGCCTGCTCGTCGCCGACAACGCGCTGTGGGGCGGACGTGTGCTCGATCCGGCGACCGAGGACGAGGGGACGCGCGGTGTTCGCGAGTTCAACCGGCGTCTGGCGACCGACGAGCGCCTCCGGGGGACGATCATTCCGGTCGGCGATGGACTCGCGGTCGCGGTGGTGGGGTAGGGCGGCGGCCTGCTATTTCCCCTCATCGAGACACCAGCTCGACCGCCCTCGGAAAACCTCCCGCCAGCGCCCGTTCATCCACGCCAGCACGACCAGCGACGATTCCTGTCCGATGCCCCACTCCTCGGCCACGATCTCGTCGATACCGTCGCCGGTGACGTCGAGATGGTCGAAGAATCGGCGGTACACGGCGTTCGAGATCGGCCCGTTCACGACGTGGGCCATTGTCGGCGCATAGCCCTCGCCGTCGCGGTCGGCGATGACGAAGAGATGGACCGTGTTCGTCGTTGGCGAGCTCGCATCGGCCGCCGTCGGGTCGATGTAGGAGGCGACGATCGTCGGCGAGTCAGTAGCGCCGGTATTGATCGCCACCGCCCGGTAGTCGAGCGCATCGAGCATCTTCCAGTCGATGTTCTCGGGCGCGCCCGCCTCAATGGCGACGTCGCGGCCAGCCTTCCGGAGCTCGCCGCCCGAGAGGGACTTGGCGCTGTGGGACTGCTGGCGGGTGAACGAGCCGGCGAGCGCCTCGACGGTGTAGGAGGATTTCGTCAGTCCGGCGACGCTGACGGCCGCGAGCGGTGTCAGGGCCTGACAGCCGGGCAGGGTGTAGAGGGGATTCTCCTGACGCTCCCACATTCCCTGGCGGACGGTGGCCGTGCCCTGCGCGCGGCCGCCCTGATAGACCTTGTACGCCTTGCCGCGGCGCATGTACATCGCGTCGAACTGGTGCCACCCGGTTTGCGACAGAACGATCTTCTTGAGCTGTCCGCCCTCGACGGCCGCGATCGGGATCATTCGCGGGTCCTCTCTCTCTCCGAAAACCTGGAAGAGGATGTCGGGGCGCGCGGCGAGATTCAGCGCCTCGCTGGGGGCGACCTGCGGAGGAGCCGGCTGCTCTCCTCCGATGAACCCTTTCGCCTTGTCACACCCAGTGACCACCGTTACGATGCTCACCAGTGTGGCGATTCGCTTGATGACGGACGCGCGCATCAACTCGCGGAAGTGAAGACGAGAGCACGGTCGCTGAACGCGGCCGATCGGCGGGACTGAGACGGTGGCAGTGGAGCAGAGGCAGCGGGACTCGAACTCCCCCTCCATACCCGTGGCGAGCTTCCACGATGCGGTGCGCTTCATCGCGCACCGCATGCCCGGCGTTGCCACCGTCAGCAGCACGGCACCTTCGCTCGAGCGGTCCGAGGGTACCCACGAATCACCCCGGGTCATAGACGCGCAAGTCGTTGAAAGTGCAACGACAGCGCGCCCGGTCGATGGCCCGGTGACGGCGACCTTTGCCGCCTTTCTCGACGGTGTTCAGGAGAGCCGCGTCGTCAATATTCTCCGGGGCGTGCCTCTCGTTTGGGGGCGCATCGCGGCCGCCGTGCGCCGCCGGATCGATCGCCGGCTCCGGACGTGGGAGAGCCCCGTCGTCGAATGCCGGCTCTATGCGCCACTCTCCCTCCTCGACGGCACCACCCGCGCTTTCCTGGCCGACACCCCCATCGTCGACACGACCCGGGCGGAGGAGGACGCATCCGCCTCGCGACATCCCGCGCACATCATCGAGCAGGCGCTGCACGCCGTGCAGCGCGACCGCGAGCGCGCCGAGCGGGCCCTCGCCGAGCGGTGGTGTCGCACGGTCGGCGAGCCGTTGCTCGTGGATGGGAGCATTTCCGCGAGCGACATCGTCGCTCGACACACCTGTGCCGTCGGGGTGATCAAGACCCACCGCCAGCTCTATGCGTCGGGCGACATGCTGGACGTGATCCTCGGGCTCTCCGAAGGAGAGCGGACACCGGTCGTCCGTATTGCGCCGCGGAACCGAACGCCGGTCCACTCCTGGTACCTGCGTTTGCGTGATGGAGCGCCTCACGATGCGTTGTGGGGAATCGTGCGCGTCGAGGTGGCCGAGTCGAACGACCCCACGACACGCGCCGATGATGTTTCTCGCTGGGTGATGGCCGAGCGCGCACCGCTGGCGCTTCCGGATTTCCGGTGGGATCGAATGGCGTACCCTGTTCGTGAGTGCGAGGAGTTCCTGCGTGCGATTTCCTGATGGCGGAGCCGTCAGCGGTCAGCAAATGCGGAACGCTGAATGCGGATTGCGTGAGAGAGCCTCCGCTGGGCAATCTCATCGGCAATCCGGATTCCGCATTCCGCATTTGCTGACCTCCTGACGTCTCTGCCCTTCTAACCGAGATCACATGCCCGATCCAGCCCGGCCTCGCACGTTAGGCCGTGTCGTCGCAACGGAGCGCCGACCCAACACGCCTCACGAGTTCCATTTCTGGACGGCGGTGGATTCGCCCGTCGGCATCGGAACGATCGTGCGCGTGGAGGGCACGCGGGCCGTGGACGGACACATCCCGCGCGTGTACGGAGTCGTCGTCGACGGGTTCAGCTTCACCGATCTCCTCTCGCCCCTGCACGACGTGCTCGGTCACGATGGCGATCCCGCATCGTCGGCGATCGCGCCCACGGAGCGTCCCGAAGTGCGGCTCTACACGGCCGCCGTGCTGCGGCAGATCCCGGAGGAACCGCTTCAGCCCGTTCCCATGGGCGAGGTGTTTCTGGCGACTGATGAGGATGTGAGTCTCGCGCTGCGGATGGACACGTACACGCGGGAAGGCGCGCGGACGGCGATTCCGATCGGACTCTACCGGGCCGGCGGCATGGACTCGCCGATCTATCTCGACGCCGATTTCCTCGTCGGTCCCGAGGCGGCTCATCTCAACATCACCGGCGTTTCGGGACTGGCGACGAAAACGAGTGCCGTCGAATTCATCCTCGCCTCGCTGTTCGCGCATTTTCCGGAGAGCAAGGGCTCCGTCGCGGCGGTCTGCTTCAACGTGAAGGGCCCCGATCTCTGCTACCTGGATCAGCCGGGCGACCTCGACGCGAACGACCTCGCCATTTACGACCGCCTTCGCGTGCCGGCACGGCCGTTCGACCGCGTGCGGTACTTCGCGCCCTACAAGGCGAACCTGACATCGCTGAACACGCTGCGCTCCAACGAGGAGCTGATGCATAACGTCACCCCGCTCACGTGGGGACTCCGCGAGGTGCTTCAGTTCGCCGAGGTCATGCTTAACCGCGATGACGTGGACGCGAAGGCGGACGCGCTCATCGACTTCATCAAGGAGCGTCTGCTCGATCGCGAGTACACCGATGCCGCGCTTCTCGCGGGCAAGCGCTATCGCGTGCAGTCGTTCGCGGACCTGGAGGCCTGGTTCCGCGACGTCATCATGGCGCTCGAGCAGAAGGGGAGTGAGGGGTACCGGACGCACCACATCGCGACGATTCGAAAGGTCCGCAACCGTCTCTCGAACATCTCGCTGCGGTGCGCGGGGCTCGTCACCGACGACGGCTCGGTGAGCGACCTTCCCTGGGGGACCTTCGAAGACCGGTCGGTGTATGTGATCGACGTCGCGGGTGCGGAAGAGGATGCGCAGGACCTCATCTTCGCGCGCATCGTGTCGAAGCTGCGCGAGCACCTCGAGCGACGCGACCTCGGTGTCAGCCACGTCGTCGTGTTCGTCGACGAGCTGAACAAATACGCGCCCGCGGACGGTCCCGATACATACGTCCGGAAGATGCTGCTCGACATCGCCGAGCGAGGGCGATACCTCGGCCTCGTGCTGTTCGGCGCGGAGCAGTTCCGGTCGCAGGTCCACCGTCGCGTGGTCGGCAACAGCGGGACCGCGCTCTTCGGCCGCATGGATGGGGACGAGCTGGCCACGCCGGGCTACGCCGTGCTGAGCCCCGCGACGCGCACGAAGCTGGCGACGCTCGCCAAGGGAGAATTGATGGTGCGGCACCCGCACTTTACACAGCCGATTTTTCTCAAGTTTCCGCGCCCCGCCGTGCTGCGTGGGCGCGATGGTGTCGAGCGCTTCCCGCAGGCGACCGAGGCCTCCTTCGAGACATCGCTCTTCCGTACACTGCGCCAGCTGGACCCGAGCATCCCGCTCGTCTGGGTTCAGGACATGGTGGCACTGTACGATGAGCCGGATCTCATTCGGGCCCGCAACGCGACTATGCAGGCGCGTCCCGCGGACGTGAAGGCGTTCTTCGCGTCGCGACTGCGCAACATCATCCCCGCGCAGCCGGTGACCGCGCCTGTTACCGCGTCGCCGTTGCGGTCCCTGCCCGCCGATGATCCGTACGGGTCGTGATCGCGTGAACCTCCTCGCCAGGCGCTTCGCGCGCGCGTTCGCGGTCGTGAGCGGAGCATCGGGGCTTCTCGCCGCGCAGAGCGTCACGCTCCAGATCAAGCCAAAGGTCGGTGACACGTTGCGGCTGCGCATCGAGCAGGAGATGGAGATTACGGCCGTCGGTCGGATGCGCGACGTCGATACGACGATGACGATGCGCTCCTCCATGCTGATGCTCTCGCGGTCGATCGTCGTGCTCTCGGATGATGACGGGACGACCGTTCGCTCCATTACCGACTCCATAGCCGTCAATCCCGGCGCGCTCGATCCGCGCCTTGACCAGGTGCGCCGCGCGCTGCAGGGGAAGGAGGTCCGCGTTCGCTTCTCTCGCGAGGGGTCCGCGACGCTCGTGGAGGCGGATCCCGAGCTCCCGCGCGATCTGCGCTCGGTTTTCTCCCAGCTCCCGGCCACATTCCCGCGGCACCAGGTTTCCGTTGGAAGCACCTGGAAGCAGCGCATTCCAATCCCGGACGCCGCCCAGGGTCAGATCGCCGGGACGCTCCAGGCAGTGTTTCGGCTCGACTCGCTGACGAGTCGGGGGAAGCGGGCGTTCATCTCGATGCGGGGTACGCTGACTCGAGATTCGACGGCGAGCGCGATGGCCGATGGCGGGCGAATGACGATGACCGGGACCGTCACCGGGTTCATGATTCTCGACCGTGTCCGCGGATGGGTCATCGACGCGCTCACCGAGATGTCCGTGCAATCGCACATCGAGCCGGCCGCGGGGAAGGCCCTGCCCCCCGTCAAAATGCGAATGCGGCTGATTCAGAGGCAGCGCACTATGGACAAGGACTGAGCGAACCCGCTATCCTCTTAGGAGTATTACAGTTAGCCGAATTTCTCCCGAGGATGGCGTGCGGCTGGTACACATCTCCGACCTGCATCTCGGCTTCCGCCAGTATCATCGCCTGACCCAGTCGGGCATAAACCAGCGGGAGGCTGACGTCGCGAACGCGTTCCGTGGCGCGATCGATCGCATCATCGCGCTCGAGCCCGACGTCGTGGTATTCGCCGGGGACATTTTCCACACCGTTCGCCCAATGAACCCGGCGATCATTCACGCCTTCAACCAGCTGGCGCGGCTCACGCGGGCGCTGCCCAACACGCTCGTCGTGATGGTAGCGGGCAATCACGATCGCCCGCGCGCTACGGAAACGGGGTGCATCCTCCGCCTCTTCACGATTCTCGGCGTCCATGTGGTCGACGCGGAGCCGCGACGGCTGATGTTCCCCGAGCGCGATTTGGCCATCCTCGCGGTCCCGGACGTCATTGGTGACTACCCGGCTCTGCTGCCCGATCCCGCCGTTAGGCACAACGTGCTGCTGCTGCATGGCGAGGTGGAGGGAATGCTGCCGCCGAGCGCCGTCCGGCTCGATCGCGCCGCGATGGAGATTCCACTCGACGCCATCGGCGCGCCGCGCTGGACGTACGTCGCGCTCGGTCACTATCACGTGCACCGCCAGATCGCGCCGAACGCGTATTACTCCGGGTCGATCGATTACACGAGCACCAACCCCTGGGGCGAGCTGGTCGAGGAGCAGCAAGCCGGTCTTCCGGGGAAGGGGTTCATCGAGTACGACCTCGAGACCGGCGCGCACACTTTTCATGCGCTCGAGCCGTCGCGTCGCCTCATCGATCTCCCCGGCGTCGTCGCCCGCGGGCTCACGGCGGCCGAGGTGGACGTCGCGATTCACGACGCGGTAGCCGGGTGCGTCGACGGCATCGAGGACAAGATCGTGCGACTCGTCGTCCGTGATGTGCCACGACACATCGCGCGCGAGCTCGATCAGAAGGCGCTGCGCGACTACCGGCGCCGTGCACTGTATTTCCATCTCGACACGCGTCGCCCCGAGGTGATGCGAATCGCCGCGAGCGGCGCGCCTGGTCGGCGACCCACGCTTCGCGAGACCGTCGAGTCGTACCTCGGCAAACGGTCCCTCCCGTCCGGCGTGGAGCGCGACCAGCTGGTGCAGCTCGGCACCTATTACCTGACCGAAGCGGACGCGGCGGCCAATGTCGCCTCAGCCGGTACGCCATCTCCGTTAGGCGGCTAGTGCTGCTCAACCGCCTCGTCCTCCAGAATTTCCGCCAGCACGCGGACAGCCGGATCGAATTCGGCCCGGGAGTGACGGGCATCATTGGTCCGAACGGGGCGGGGAAGACCACGATCCTCGAGGCGATCGCCTGGGCGATCTACGGAAATCCCGCCGCGCGGGGCACCCGTGATTCCATCCGCTTCAACCGCGCCGGCGCGCGCTCCGGCGTGCGAGTGGAGCTCGACTTCGATCTCGGCGGACACAACTACCGCGTCGTTCGCGGGCTGACGAACGCCGAGCTGTATCTCGACGGTCCCCACAACAAGATCGCCGACTCGATCACCGGTGTCACCGACGTGCTCATGCGCCGCCTGGGGATGACGCGTGAGGAGTTCTTCAACACGTACTTCACCGGCCAGAAAGAGATCAGCGTGATGGCGGCGATGAGTCCCACGGAGCGCGCGCAGTTTCTGTCGCGCGTGCTCGGGTACGAGCGTTTGCGCGCCGCGCAGGAGCTCGCGCGCGACCGCCGTCGCGCGATCGTCGCCGAGATCGCCGGGCTCAGGCAGGGAATGGGCGACGCGGACGCCATCGCGAGACAGGTCTCCGATGCGGAAACGCGGCTCGGACAGGCCCGCGACCGCGCTCGATTTGCCGAACGCCGGCGGGATGCGTCGCAGGCCGCGCTCGAGGAAGCCCGTCCGCGGTGGGAGGCCGCGCAGCGCGCGCGCGAGGCGCATCAGGCGCTCCTCGCCGATTTACGCGTCGCCGAGCAGCAGGAGGCAGCCGAGGATCGCGAAGTGCAGCGCGTCGAGCGCGACCTCGGCGACGCCGCGAATGCACGTGCCGAGCTGGAGCGACTTCGCGTCGAGCTGGAGCCGTTTCAGCTCATTGCCTCGGAGTTTCAGCGCCTCGACGTGCTGGCGCGGGAGGAAGGTCGGCGGCGCGCGCTTCTCGAAACGCAGGCTGCCATCGCCGACGACCTGGTTCGACTGCGCGACCGTCGCGCGAAGCTCGAGAACGCTCCGGCGCTCGAGACCGAGATCGATGCTGCGCTCGTCGCGAAGCGCGCCGAGTTCGAGGCGACCGACGGGCTGCTCGAGGCGCGGCGCACCGAGTGGGTGCGCGATCGTCAGGAGGCGGAGACGAAGCGACAGGCCCTCCGCGAGCAGTACACCGAGCTGAAGGAACAACGCGATCGCATCGTCAGCCTCGGCGCCGAGGGAGCCTGTCCGACGTGCGCGCGCCCACTGGGCGAAACGTATCGCGCGGTGCTCGATCTTCTCGATGAGCAGCTCGAGACGGTTCGTGTCGACGGCAACTACTACAAGGCGCGCTTCGAGCAGCTCATGGAGATGCCGGAAGACGTGCAGGCGCTCGATGAGCAGCGTCGCGCATTGTCGCTCGAGGTATCGACGCTCGAGCGCCGCCTCACGAAGATCCAGCTCGCGGTGCAGGAGCTG
Organism: Gemmatimonadaceae bacterium; assembly: GCA_035765135.1. Classification (GTDB taxonomy): domain Bacteria; phylum Gemmatimonadota; class Gemmatimonadetes; order Gemmatimonadales; family Gemmatimonadaceae; genus JAICNG01. Next base: position 67,043 of record DASTYE010000118.1, read on the forward strand.
GCGCACGTGGAATCGGACGTCACCGGCAAGAGCGAGCGGGCCGCCCAGGTCGCGGCGGAGCTGGAGGCGATTCCACCCGGATACGACGCCGCGCGTCATGACAAGCTGCGCGCCGAGATCGAGCGCCTCACGCCGCTCGACGCGCGCGCGGCGCGCCTGAGTGCGCAGCTCGAGCGCGTGCCGCAGCTCGAGCGCGAGCGTGCGTCAGCGGTCGAACGGTTGGGCGCCGTTCGCGCGCGATTGCGGGCGCTTCAGGCGCGACGCGAGGAGACGACGATCCCCGAGGCGGATCACGAAGCACTACGGGCCGAGTACGAGCGCGTGCGAGGCGAGGCCCACGCCGCCGACCTGGCGCTGGTACAGGCGCAAGGCGAGGAGCTGAGCGCGCAATCCGCGCTCGAGCGTGCGAGATCGATCGCGGCGGAGCTCGCCGCGCGTCAGCGAATGCTCGGTGAGCTCACCGCCAAGAAGCTGCTGCACGACGAGCTGGACCGCGCCTTCACCGACTTGCGGACCGATCTCAACTTCCAGCTGCGCCCCGAGCTCTCGGAGCTGGCGAGCGGCTTCCTGAGCGATCTCACCGACGGTCGCTACGGCGAGCTCGAGCTCGACGACTCCTACAACATCGTAGTGCTGGAAGACGGCGTGCCGAAGCCAGTCATCTCCGGCGGCGAGGAGGATCTCGCGAATCTCGTCCTGCGCCTCGCGATCTCGCAGATGATCGCGGAACGCGCCGGACAGCCGCTCTCGCTGCTCATCCTCGACGAGATCTTCGGGTCGCTCGACGAGGCGCGGCGCGCGAACGTGCTCGACCTGTTGCGGCGGCTGCAAGGACGGTTCGAGCAGGTCATCCTCATTACGCACATCGAGCAGGTCCGCGAGTGTGTCGATCGCGTCATCTCGGTCCGATACGACCAGGAAAGCGGGAGCTCGGTGGTCGAGCAGACGACGCCCGAGTTTCCCGACCTCACCACACCGCCGGTTGCGGGGGATGAGGTGTACGAGGCGGCGGGAGCCGGCGACTGATGGCGACGGCGCGCACGTGGCGCTCTCATCATCAGGCCGAAGGCCCCCAACCCGCGCGCCTGGATGACATCGCGGGGCTGAACCAGGTCTTCAGCGATGCGTTCAGCGAACGCTACCGTCGCGATGGAATGGTCGGGGTGCGCGTTCCCTTCCTCAATCCCGCGATCTGGCGATACGCGATCGAAGATGCCAGCGGCGGCGCGCTGGTCTGGCGCGATGACCGCGAGGAGATCGTGGCGTTCAACATCGCGCATCGGTCGGGCGTCGAAGGCTGGATGGGCCCGCTGGCCGTCAGACCGGACTGGCAGGGCGCCGGGCTGGGCAAGGAAATCGTTCGTGGCGGCATTGAATGGCTGCGCGCCGCGGGTGCGGCGACGATCGGGCTCGAGACGATGCCGCGCACGATGGACAACATCGGCTTCTACTCCGGGATGGGATTTCTCCCCGGGCGCCTGACAATCACCCTGACGCTCGACGCGGGGCTGCTCGGCAACGGGCCGAACCTGCTCGGTCGTCTCCCCGCCCGCGACAAGGACGACGCGATCGATGAATGTCGAGCGCTCACGGACACGCTCGCGCCCGGGCTCGACTTCACGAGGGAGCTTGCCCTCACCGACCAGCTGGCGTTAGGCGATACGGTGCTGCTCCGCGAGCGGGGGCGGGTGGTGGGGTTCGCGCTCTGCCATACCGCGCCGCTCGTCGAGGGACGCGTGCGCGAGGAGATGCGTGTGCTCAAGCTCGTGCTCGAGCGCGAACAGGACCTCACTCGTCTCGGCGAGGTGCTGGTTGACTATGCACGCCGGAGCGGCACGCGTCGCGTCGCGCTCCGCGTGCAGACGGAGTTCCTCGGTGCGTATCAGACGCTGATCGGCATGGGCGCGCGCGTTCGCTGGACCGATCTGCGGATGACCCTCGCGGACATGCCGGAGCGCCTGCCGAAGCGCGGCGTCGTCTGGTCGAATTGGGAGATTTGAGGAGGCGGAGGCTCGCGGGCCGTTAGCCCGCTGAATTCCTCAGCCGTTCGTTCTCGTTTCGCTTTCCCGGATCCCAACGGACCTGAACGGCGCGACCGCACCAGTTCACCATCAGGTCGGGGCTCGCCGCTTCCCACTCCGTCGGAATCGGGGCGAGTCGACGGCGCTCGGTGTCCGACTCGAACGTCAGCCACCCTTCGGCGAATGTTGGGGAGACGGAGCGGAGCGCGTTCGCCGATACCGGACGCGTGTCCCAGACCCGCCAGATCCGTCCTGCATCGTCCTCGAACTCCCTGTACCCCACGCCAGCCTCCGACACGTCTTCGTGTCACGCGCTACTGCCGCGCGGGACCCGTCCGCGCGCGCGATCGTGGCCCTCTGCACGCTTAGTGCCGCTGTGTGCGTTCGATCACAATTTGTTCGCGGGAAGAACGGCAAGGCCGACCGATGGCGTGCTCGGGCCTAACGTTGCTGCGTGGCAGACATCCTGCATTCCGTCGAGCGATTCCCACACCCAAGGCGAGATGGCTGTCGAAGAAGGTCTCGAGAACGGATTGCTGCTTCGCACCCTGACGGATCCCGACACGGGGCTGCCGAGCGCGCTGTATTTTCGGCTCGTGCGCGAGTGGGAGGAGCGTCGCGCGGCGCGGCACGGCGGCCGCGTGCGAACGATCCGCATCTCGGTGCGTGGCGGCGACGATACGTCATGCCGCCGCTTCACGTTCGGGCTGTGTCGCGAATTCAGGAAAACGGATCTCATCGCGTCGTCCGGGCGCGCGCAGTATCGCCTGCTGCTGGTGGGGCGGGATGCCGACCAGGCGGATGCCATCCGCGACCGCATCGAGCGGCTCAGAGACGACACCAACGCCCGCTCGGCCTCGGACGGGACGATCGAAGTGCAGGTCGCTCTCGACGAGGTGCACCCGGTTCGGGAGCGAGACGCGCACGAGCCACCGGATCTCAGGCAGATCGAGGACAGTGGATTCCAGCGTCGGTTCGACCCGGAGGGGCCGCAGCCTAACGCGTGACGAGCGCCCCGGCCGAAGAACGCGCGTGGCGCCAGTCCTCGACGACGGTCTGCAGCGCGGCCAGCGTTCGCAGCGCATAAAACGCGATTCCCTCGCGCTCCTGACGGGAGTGCGCCGTCTGGTCTCGCACCAGGCTCGCGAGCCTGTCACGGTTTTCGGTGTCACGAAGCTGGCTATCGACGCGCGGATCGCGAAGGCCGAGACGCTCCCAGAGACCGCCGATCGCGAGCACGTAGTCGAACAGCGCGGCGAGATCGTCCGCACGGGCCGCGGCGGCGTCCACCAGCGCGGAGAATCGATCGAGATGCACGTCCTGCAGGACAGTCACCATCGCGCAGACCCGCCCGGCGTAAACCGCGGGCACGATCTACGTCATCGCAGTTCGTCGCCCATGGCTCAGCGGTAGCACATCCCGCACCACTTAGCGGCCGAGCAGCGATCTGAACGCATCGCCGGCACTGATGGCGCGCAGGTATTCCAGCTCCTCGGGCGCGAAGGGAGTGGGTACGATCCCGAACGCGTCGCGCAGCGCGTTCCCCTCCACCACGTTGTCGACGGCGAGCAGATCCAGCAGATCGGTCGTCACCGGAGGGTTCGGCAGAATGCGCTGAAACAGAGCAATGACAGGGCGGAGCACGGCTGTTGGCACGGGGACGAGGATCCTGCGCGCTTCCATCGCCAGGAGAACGCGCTCGACCATCTGGCGGAGCGTCAGCTGCGCGGGCCCGCCAAGCGGGTACGCGCGACCAACCGTCCCGGCACGGCCGAGCGCGACGGCGACGACGCGGGCGACGTCGTCAACGGATATGGGTTGAAATCGCGCTGAGCCGCCACCGGGCACGGGGTAAATCACCGGCGACAGACGGACGAGCCGCGCCAGCACGTTCACGAATTCATCCTGCGGTCCGAAGATCACTGACGGGCAGAGCACGGTCCACTCGGCCTGGCTCGCGCGCACCGCATCCTCCGCCATGCCCTTGCTGCGGAGGAACCGGTAGGGTGACGTGCTCGAGGCGAAATTCTGCGACATGTGCACGAGACGCCGCACGCCGGCGGCGCGCATCGCGGCGAGCACTCGCTCGGTGCCGCGTGCGTTGACCTCATCGTAGGTTTGCCCCGGGCGCTCGATCGCGATCGCCGCGAGATGGACGACGGAGGTGCAGCCGCGCATGGCGCGCCCGAGTGACGTCGCGTCACGGATGTCGCCGACGTGCAGCTCAATGGGGAACTCCGCGAGCCGTTCGGCTGCTTTCGCCACCGAGCGCACGAGCCCTCGCACGCGTGCCCCGCTTCGGGCGAGCTCGCGACACACGCGTGTGCCCACGAAGCCGGTGGCGCCGGTGACGAGCACCGTGTGATCGCGAAGTCGTCCCTCGGCCTCGGGCTGTTCGGCGACGGCCGTCGCGGGTCGCGATGCGGTGCCCGCCGCGTCGCTCATCGACGATCGCGGCGAGATGACTCGTCAGGCGCGGCGCGCGACACGATCCGCCAAATGAGCATCGACACGCCGGCGGTGAGCAGCAGATGAATCCAGCCCGGTCCGGCGAACGCGAACGTGCCGACGGCCCAGACAACCAACATCGCGATTGCGGCAATTATCCAGACGTCCATGTGATTGACTGACCTCTGAGTCGTCTCTAGATTGGCAAATGACCATCGGAACGCGCTGTTGCGAGAACGGGCGGTGCGTCGTCGGTGGTCTCGAAAGGGACGGAGAGCTCTAATTTTTGAGCCAACAAGTCCACTCGGGTGGGTTCGACATCTATGCGGACGTCATGCCCCAGTGCGGGGAAGGCGGAAGTGTGGTGAGGGCCTCATACATTCGGATGGGCTTCAAAAATCCTCTTCGTTCCCCACTGTGCGAGCCCCGTCGAAAGGCGGGGCTCGTTCTTTCAGGTCTGCCCTCGCCGCCCTCTCACCATCTGGAAGAACACGCGCGGCGCGGCCGGCGGGCGCACGATGAACCAGAGCAGCAAACCAACGGCCCATGCGGCATACACCAGTGTAATCTCCTCACGCCACTCGGCGCGAAGGAACTGGACGAGCCAGAGAAAGAACAGCAGCGACGCGTTCCACCACTCGAAGCGCATGTTCGCGAGCAGCAGCACGGCGACGACACTCTGCATGATCGTCAGCAGGATCTCCATGCGCTGCTCGCCATCGAAGGGAAGCGCCGAGGGCTCCCCGCGCGCGATCGAAAAGACGATCGGGATCATCGCCGCGAGCACCGTCCACTGATTGACGTTGCTCGACAGCATGTTCATCAGCCCCATTGGGGCATGCGTGACACGCCGCGCCCACGCGAACGCGGACACCTTCTCGGGAAACTCGCTGAGGAACGGAGCGACCCATTGCACGAACACGAACTGGCTGATGCCGAGGGACACCGCCAGCGCGAGCATCGAGTTCAGAAAGGGGTGCGCCGTGAAGTACAGCAGCACGCCGCCGACGACAAAGAAGGACACGATGGTCGCGTGGCGCCAGGCGCCCGGTCGCGTGTAGGCCCACCGCGCTGGCGCCGGCGCGTCGGCGAGATTCTCCTGATCCTGCGGCGGGAAACGCCAGAGAATGCCCAGGTAAACCACGTACATGGCAATCAGGACGCCGGCGTCGACGAGACTCAGCGAGCCCTTGTACCACACCCAGAAGAAGTAAAGGACCGGCGGTATCGTCGCGAGCACCTCCACCGAGTGCTCGTCCTCGAGCTGGATCGCGCGCAAGGCCTTTCCCGCCTTTCGGCGATAGAAGGCGGCCACGAAGTAGATCATCGGCCACCCGAGGCCAATGAGCAGCCGGATTGCCCCGGTGTAATTCGCGATCGCGAGGTGGGAGTGACAGCCGATGGGAGGGTTGGCGACGAAACACTGCACGGGGTCGTTGCCCGCCTCCCACGCGATCACCGCCTCGACGGCGAATTCCGGCAGCGTCTGGAGCCACGCCAGGATCGCGAGCGCGAGCCCCTGTGAGATCATGAACTGCGCCGCCTCCGCCCCCCACGCGATCATGAACGCGCTGAACAGGATGCTGGGAAACGTCCACAGGGCCGACCATGCGGATGACGCGCCCTGCAGGATGGCGAGCAGCAGCAACTTGACTTTCAAATGGGCGCCATCCAGATAGGGGTGATCCCGGCGGTGAAAAGTTGCGTCAAGTTAGACGCGCACCGCGAGCGACTCAAGCTGGACGGGTGCGCGTGGCTGCGCGCCATACGTTCGCGAACCAATACTCGCCCCATCGCTTCGTGACTCAACGACGAAACTCGCGCCCGCGCGCCGCCGCGCGCCGCGCGAAAGCCCCACCCGCGCCCCTCTCCGACCGCCGCGTGGACACGGACTCGCTCGAGCTCGCCGAGTTCGATGCCGGTCTCGACCTCGATCCGGGGCCGGCGCACAACGCCGAATTCGAAGGTCTCGTCCGACGCATCCTCGAGCTGATCGGCGAAGAGCCGTCGCGCGAGGGGCTGCTTCGCACACCGACGCGCGTCGCGAACGCGCTCAGCTGGCTCACGCGCGGCTATGCTCTCGATGTGGAGGAGGTCGTCGGCGACGCCGTGTTCGCCGAGGCGCACGAGAGCATGGTGATGGTCCGCGACATCGAGCTCTACTCGCTCTGCGAGCACCATCTGCTCCCGTTCTTCGGCAAGGCTCACATCGCCTACATTCCCGACGGACACATCGTCGGACTCTCGAAGCTGCCGCGCATCGTCGATGTCTTCGCGCGCCGGCTCCAGGTGCAGGAGCGTCTTACCGAGCAGATCGCACAGGCCATTCAGGACGTGCTCGCGCCGAGGGGCGTCGGTGTCGTGATCGAGGCGTACCACCTGTGCATGATGATGCGGGGTGTCGAGAAGCAGAACTCGAAGACCATCACCAGCGCGCTTCGTGGCTCGTTCCGCTCCGACGCGCGAACGCGAGACGAGTTTCTCCAGCTCGCGCACGGCAGCTCGACACCCTTGCGGTGACAGGGACGCTCGACGGACAAACGGCCGTGGTTACCGGCGGCTCGCGCGGCATCGGACGCGCGACTGCCGCGCGGCTGGCCGCGGCTGGCGCGCGGGTGGCGTTGCTCGCGCGAGGGCAGTCGCAGCTCGAGGAGGCCGCACTGGCCATTGGGAAGGATGCGGTCGCGATTTCCTGTGACGTGACGCGACGCGCGTCGATCACCCGTGCGGCCGCCCGGATCGTCGACGAGTGGGGGGGCGCGCCGGATCTCCTCATCAACGCCGCCGGCGCCTTCGATCTCGCCCGGGTGGATGAGACGACGCCCGCACAGTTTTCGACGATGATCGAGGCAAATCTGGTTGCGCCGTTCGTCGTGACACGCACCTTCCTCCCCGAGATGCGTTCTCGCGGGCGGGGGCACGTCGTGTCGGTCGGCTCGGCCGCCGATCGCGAGATTTATCCGGGAAACGGAGCGTACTCCGCGAGCAAGTTCGGTTTGCGCGCACTGCACGAGGTGCTCCGCGTGGAGCTGCGGGGGAGTGGGGTACGGTCCACGCTGGTGTCCCCAGGCCCAACCGATACCGCGCTCTGGGAGGCGGTGCGGACCGACGGTGGCGACACCGTCTCGCGCGACCGCATGCTCGACGCCGATGCCGTTGCCGACGCGATCCTCTTCGCGGTGACGCGCCCCGCCGACGTGAACATCGATGAGCTTCGCCTCTCTCCTGCCTGACGAATAGCCATGTTCATCGAGCTGGTCGAGTCGCTCCGCTGCCCCCGCCCGCACGACTTCACCTGGCTGGTGGCCTCCACGCTCGAGATGGCGGGGCGCGACATTCGGCGCGGGCTGCTTGGCTGTCCCGCGTGCAGCGCGCGCTACCCGATTCGGGATGGAATCGTCGATTTTCGGACGCGGGATGGCACGACACCGATTCCCGATTCCCCGCCGCTTGCCAGTGCGCCCAGGGACCCCGATCTCGCGACGCGTGCGGCCGCGCTCCTCGACCTAACGAGTCCCGGCGGGTTCGTCCTGCTCGCCGGCTCGTGGAGCCTGGCCGCGCCAGCGCTGCGCGACCTCATCGAGGGGGTTGAGCTCCTGGTTCTGAATCCGACGATCGCGCTCGCCAGCGGCGACGGTATCTCGCTCGCGCGTACCGATGGCTCGATCCCGATTCGACCGGCCGCGGCGCGAGGGATTGCGCTCGATGGGGGTCACGCCGCGCACGTGGACGGCGCGGCCACCGCCCTTCGTCAGTTCGGCCGTCTGGTGGCGCCCCTCAGGGCGACGCTGCCGTCGGGTCTCGAGGAGCTCGCTCGCGACAAGTCCGACTGGGTCGCGACCAAGCGGGTGGCGACATCGGAAGCCGTGCCGCTGAGGAGAGGCTGAGGTAGTCGAGGTCGTCAAGGTCGTCGAGGTGCTCGAAGTGAAGCTTGTTCACCTCGATACCCTGGACGACCTCGGCGACCTCGACGACCTCGAACTACAGCGAGTCCGTCCCCGCCGTTCTCGCCGGAACGGGCACCTGTCCCGCTTCGCGAGCCTTGTCTATGCGGTGCCACACCGAGCTCGGCGTCGGCGCCATGCCAGCCGGCGGCGCAAACACCATCGTGTTGTCGGCCGCGCTCGCCAGAACCTGAATCGTTTCCCCCGCGAGGAGCGGCGGCCGACCTCCCGACGCGGTCGTCGTCACATTCTCGGGCGTGAGCGTGAGCAAGCCACTCGGCGTGATCGTAGCACCCCCCGTGGCGACGAACTGATCCCCCGCCGGGTAGACCGCTACCATGCGGAAGGTGCTCGGGGTGAGGCTCAACTGCACGCGTCGAGCGCCGGCGAACGCGGTCTGATTCGGGTCGGTAAAGAGCACCCACTCGCCAAACGGGCTCGAACTCTGAGCGGGGGTGTGCGCCGGCGTCGAATCCGTCAGCTTCGCCTTACGGAACCAGCTGCACGCGGGAAGCGCCGCGAGCAGCGCCAGTGCCAACACCGTCCTGCGCATGTTCAACTCCGGTTATGGTCTGCCATCCCCGTCCGGAAGTGCACCAACTATGCCGGGGCGGCCGCCCGTCGCGCGGGCAGTCAACCTAGGCGGCGGTCTCCCTATCCTCCTCGTAAAGGCGATTGATCCGGTCGGCGTACCGCTTCTCGATGACACGCCGCCTCACCTTGTGGGACGGGGTCAACTCCCCGCTCTCGATCGTGAAATCCGTTTCGAGAAGGGCCACTTTCTTCGGGGTCTCGAACGACGCCAGGCCGGTGAGCTTCCGCAGGACCTCCTTCTCCATCTTCGCCAGAACGAGCGGCAGGTTGATGAGCTGCCGGCGGTCGGTCCAGATCAGGTTCTTGATCTTCGCCCACTTCTCGAGGTGCTCGAAGTTCGGCACGACGAGCACGATCGGGAACTTGCGCTTGTCGCCAAGCACGACGGCCTGCGAAACGTATTTGTTCGTCTTGATCATGTTCTCGATCGGCTGGGGCGCAATGTTCTTCCCCCCGGCCGTGACGATGATGTCCTTTTTCCGATCGGTGATCGCGAGAAAACCGTCGTCGAGTACGCCGATGTCCCCGGTATGGAACCAGCCCTCGCCGTCGATCGCCTCACGAGTGGCGTCGGGCTTGTTGAAGTATCCCTTCATCACATGCGGGCCGCGCGTCAGGATCTCGCCATCCGCGGCGATCGTGACCTCGACGCCCGGGATCGGCCGGCCGACGGTGCCGATCCGAAAGTGCCGGGGGGTGTTGACGGCGATGACCGGCGACGTCTCGGTGAGCCCGTAACCCTCGAGAATCGTGAGGCCGGCGGCGTAGAAGAACTTGTTGATCTCCGGCGCCAGGGGTGCCCCGCCGGAGACGAAGTAGCGCATGCGCCCGCCCGTACGCGCCTTGAGCTTGGAGAACACGAGCAGCTGCGACAGTCGATAGGCAAGCGCCAGCGGCCCACGCGGCGTGCGCCCGGCCAGGGTCTCGTCCGCCCATTTGTCGGCGACGTGTCGCGCCCAGAAGAAGATACGCTTCTTCACCGCGCCGCCCGCCAGCGCGTTCTCGAAGATGCGCGCGTAAATCTTCTCGTACAGCCGCGGGACCGCCATCATGACCGTCGGCCGCACCTCCTGCATGTTCACCGGCACCGTGTCGATCGACTCGGCGTACGCGATCGAGACGCCGCAGGCCATCATCAGGTAGTCGCCCATCCGCTCGAAGACGTGCGAGAGCGGGAGAAAGCTCAGCGCGACGTCATCCCGGAACGGAAGAATCTCGGTGCACACCTTCACGTTCGAATGAAAGTTGTCGTGCGTGAGCATGACACCCTTGGGCTCGCCGGTCGTCCCCGAGGTGTAGATCAGCGTCGCGACGTCGTCCGGCTTCGCGGTCATTGCCTCCTGGCGATACCTGGACTCCGGGTAGCCCGGCACGCCCTTGCCCCGCGTTTCGAGCGCCTCGAAGGTGAGATCGACACCGGGCCAGGTTGCGTCACCAAACCCGATGACGTGACGAAGTGTCGGAACCTGCGACCGCACCTGTGCCACCTTGGCCGCCAACTCGGCGGTGGACACGAAGAGCGCCGCGACGCCGGCATCCTTCAGGATGTAGGCGGTCTGCTCCGGGGGCAGCGTCGGGTAGACGGGGACATCGATCACGCCGCTCGTCAGGCAGGCGTAGTCCGCGATCGCCCACTCCGGACGGTTCTCGGAGAGGATGGCGACGCGCGCCCCGCGCTCGACGCCCAGCGCCCGGAGGCCGAGGCCGACGTGCTGAACTCTGCTCGCCAGCGTCCGGTGTGACATAGGGCGATACGCCCCATGGGCCTTCCACTGGAGCGCGTCGGGGCGGTCGTATCGATCGACGGCATCGAAGAAGAGCTGAACGAGCGTGCCCGGGGCGGGAGGGGGTCCGCCGCTCACGATCTGACGAGACGCGATGGCAGTGGCCATGGATCAGCGGGGACGGATGACGGTGGTGAACAGAAATGGAGAGCCGGGGAGCGGCGTTCCGTCAGGGCGCAGCACGACGACCTCCGTCACGAACGTGCGTCGAGTAATGTCGCTCACGACAGCGAGGGGAAACCGAATCCGTCGTCGCGCGATCCCGCTCGCATCGGTGGTGTCCACCCGGGAAACTCTGTTGGCGTCATTCGCGATGTACACGCGAGTCGTGTCAACGTTCTCGGCGAGGTCTGGGGGCGTGGTAATGGTGTATCGCGCCCGCCAGAACGGAACCGGCAGCACGGTGTCGCGGCCGTTCACGGTCGTTCGCTGTGCCACGGTCACGGCGATGGCGCGAGCCGTATCGTCAGCGATCCCGTAGAGGACGGAATCCTCGAGCGGCGAGACGGCGAACGCCGTGTCGGGCGCGAGCGTGACGCGGATCGGGAGACGGACCGACTGCAGCCCGGCGATGCGCGCGATCACGTCGTCATCCCCGACTTGCAGCCCCGCCACCTTCCCCGTCGTGCTATCGACCTCGATGATGGTCACGGTATCGCTCTGCAAGGCGAAGAAGCGGATCGGCGCATCCGCGATCACCTCGTTTCGCGAATTCAGCGCCCGCGCGGCGAGCGTCACGACCGCGCCGAGTGTGTCGCGCAGGCTGTCGCCCACGGCGATGGCCGGGAGGATCGGTGGGTCGATCTCGATGGCGACCGGGACATCCGGGTCGGTGCCGACCTCCGCGCACGCGAACGCGGCGCCGGTCAGGGCGATGACGAGCAGCGCGCCTGGATGCCTCACGAGAGCCGCTCCGCCATGATTGTCGCGAGGTTGACGTAGGCCTGCGACGCCGCGTCAGCAGGGTCACGAAGCACCACCGGCTGACCCGCGGCGAACGCGTCCGCGGTCGCGGCCGTGCGTGGAACCAGCACGTCGAAGACCATGTTGCGCGGTAGATTCTGCTTCACGTATTCCACCACACGCACGCACGCCGCGTTGGTCGGCTCATACATGGTGAGCACGAGCCCATCGAGGGTGAGGTCCTCGTTGAGGGAGATGACGTCCTGTATGCCCCGGAGGATCTGCGGCGTCGTTTGGAGTGCCAGCGGCTCGCATTGCAGCGGCACGATCACGTGTTGGCTTCCCTCGAGCACCTTGCGGACAATGTCGCCAAGCCCCGGCGGCGTGTCGACGATCACGACGTGGCAGCGCTTGCGCGCTTCCTCGAACAGCTGGAGCAACAGCGGCGTCTCCGTGAGGAGCTCGTGATAGAGTCGCTGGTCAACCTCATGGGTGACGTTTCCGGCGAGCACCACGCGCATCCACGGGAGCGCCGTGGGAAGCACGATCTCGCGGAGCGACTTCACCCCGTTGAGGTAGTCGGAGAGGCCATGCACCGCATGTCCCCGGCGCAGCCCGACACCGTATCGTACCGCGCCCTGCGGATCGGCATCGACGATCAACGTCTTGAGCCCGCGTCGCGCGAACGCGGCCGCGAGGTTCACCGCGGTGGTGGTTTTTCCGACGCCGCCCTTCTGGCTGACGACCGCGAGAACCTCTCCCACGCGCTACTCGAGCTCGGGCGCGGCGTCCACGGAGCCCTCGCTCGATGCCAGCTGATCGAGCGTCTGCTGCGCATGCCGAACCCACCGATCCGCTTCAGCGCTCTTGGGCGGATTGGAGAGAAAGGCATGAAGGTGTCGCTGCGCGCCGGCGAGGTCGCCACGCTTCAGGAGAAGGAACGCAAGCCCATAGTGCGCGCCCGACAGCTGCGGATCGAGCTCGAGCGCGCGACGGTACGAGCGCACGGCGTCGTCGAGCTGCCCGGTCTTGGAAAACGCGATAGCCATGTTCTGGAGGATGCGGGGATCGTTGGGCTGATCCCGCAGCGCGAGGCGATACGAGGTGAGCGCCGCATCGAAATCACCTTGACGCTCGAGCGCGAGCGCCTCGGTGAGATAGTCGATGCGCTTCGGCCTGATATGCTCGGAGTTGCCGCCGAAGACCCGGCGCCACCAGGACATGGAATACGGGGCGATGAGAGCGCGCGCGGCAGAGGCCCGAGCGCGCGAAGGGACATGCGGAACAATGCGAGACCCGGTCCGCTGCCCGGCAAAGTTACCGACCGGATAGTCGGCGGGCAACCGCGCTCCCGTCCGGTGAACCGCTTGCGTAGCTTATGGTTCGGAGGCCTCCGCTGGTGTCGTGCGTCACTTCGGGCGCCGCATCTCGCCGCCTAACCGCTCTTCAGGAGTCGTCGCGCATGAGCCCTCGCCGCGTCACCACCGACCCAGCCCGGGGCGTCCTGGAGGTCGAGTGGCCTCTCTTCGGCGAGCTCTCGCGGGCGCTCGCCTTGAAGGTCGCCCGTGCGTACGACCCCGACCTCGTGGTTGGGATCGCCACCGCCGGCGTGATCCCGGGCGCCGTGATCGCCGCGATTCTCGATGTGGACTTTCATTCGATGATCGTCAGCCGCCGCTTCGGCGCCGACCATCCGCGCGACACACCGGCGATTCTGGGTGCCGCCCCCATCGGCGTGCGTGGTCAGCACGTACTCGTGGTCGATGAGACCTGTGATTCGGGAGACACTCTGCGTCTGGCCGTGGCCGCGATCGTCAACGCCGGAGCAGCCGACGTACGCACCGCGGTCGGCTTTCGTACCGGCACTTATGCGCCGGACTTCGCCGCGCTCGAGACCGAATCGCTCATCATCCTCCCCTGGGACCGGGAGGTCCTGGTCGATGGAGAGCTGGTCATCAGGCCGGAATACGCGGACGCCCTCAAGGACAAATGACGAATGAGGACGAAGGACCGAGGAATTCGCGTTCCTCGGTCCTTCGTCCTCATTCCTCGTTCGCCCCTAAACGTTCTCGAGCGCGTCCTCGTATCCGGCGCCGGCTCCCATCTGCTCGTAGACGGTCGACATCACCGCGTTGTTCCCGAGCAGGAACCGGCAGCGCGGGTCGCCCATGGAGCGACACTCCACCTCCAGCACGGCGATCTGCGCGTCGGCAATGCGGCCGAAGAAGTCGGCGAACATGCCCGTCGAGAGATGGCATCCCGGGTGGTCGATGCCCGCGTCGGGATCGGCCTCGCCCCAGTCCGGCGAATCGAGAGTCGCGACCGCATCGCGCAGTGAGCCGATCTTGAGCGTGCCCCAACCGGCGTCGCGGAAATACGCGGAGGCGTGCTCCTCGAACTCTTCGATCCCCAACTCCTCCGGCTCATCCAGCCCCCGCGTGGCGAGCCAGTGGCGGAACGACGCGAACAGGGTCTCCCCGCCCGCGTATCCAGCCTCCTGGAGGTAGGCGGCAGCGGCGGGGCCGGCGTCGCGAATGAGCGCCGTGCGGAGCGCGGCGAGAGCAGGGCGGCTCAGCGCCACCATTTGGTGTCCGGTGAGGTCGAACGAAGGCATGGAAGACTCCTAACGCGTGTCGCGTATGCGGCGGAGCAGCGAGGCCTCATCGATCACCTCGACGCCGAGTGCTTTCGCCTTGTCGAGCTTGCTGCCGGCGGCGTCACCCGCCACGACGAAATCTGTATTCTTCGAGACCGAGCCCGCTACACGGCCGCCGTTCGCCTCGACCAGCTCCGTGGCCTGCTGCCGCGAAAGCGTCGGCAAGGTCCCGGTGATGACGACCGTCTTCCCGTCGAGGGCACCGCCGGTCGTGCGAGGGCGCGGCTCCTCGAACTCGACGCCCAGCCTTCGGAGCTTCTTGATGAGCTGACGCGTCGTCGGATTCTCGAAGAATGCCACGACCGCGCGCGCCGTCGTTTCACCGATCCCGTGCACGGCGAGAATTTCGGCTTCCGTCGCCTTCGACAGCGCATCGAGCGATCCGAAGTGGCGGGCGAGCAGCTGCGCGGCCCCGGCCCCGACGTGACGGATCCCGAGCCCGTTCAGCAGACGAGAGAAGGGCCGCGTCTTCGCCTCCTCGATCGCCGAGATCAGATTCTCGGCGCTCTTCTCGGCGAACCGGTCCAGCTTCACCAGGTCGTCGAGCGCGAGCGCGAAGATGTCGGCGACGTCGGTCACCAGCCCGGCATCGACCAGCTGCTCGATACGTGCGTAGGAGAGGCCGCGAATGTCCAGCGCGCCTCGTGACGCGAAATGCACGAGCCCTTCGAGGCGTCGCCCAGGACATGCGACATTGGGACAGTACACGGCGACCCCATCCTGGTCGCGCTCCACTGGCGTGCCGCACGCCGGACATTTCTTCGGCATGCGCCACCGGCGCTCCGATCCATCCCGCCGATCGGGAACGGGGGCAATGACCTGCGGAATGACCTCGCCGGCTCGCTTTACCTGCACCCAGTCCCCGATCCGCAGATCCTTGGTGGTCACCAGGTCCTCGTTATGCAGTGTCGCGAGCTTGACGGTGGCGCCGCCGATCTCCACCGGCTCGAGTACCGCGAACGGGTTGAGTGCTCCGGTGCGTCCCACGTTCACCTGAATGTCCAGCAGCTTCGTGACGGCGATGTCAGGCGCGAACTTTCGCGCAATGGCCCAGCGCGGCTCCCGCCCTCCGACGACGCCCAGCTCGTCCTGGAGCGAAAACGAGTTGACCTTCACGACCACGCCGTCGATCGCGAAGTTGAGCGATGGGCGGAGTTTGGACTCCACCTCCCGCACGAAGGCGAACACGTCATCGAGTGTCTCCGCGTGAATGCGGTTTGGCTCCACCGGAACGCCCCACTCGGTGAGCGCCTCGAGCAGCTCCCACTGCGTCTTGAACGGCTTTCGCTCCCCGTCCGGCACCGCGGCCGAGAACCCGTAGAACCGGAGTCGGCGCTCGGCGGTGATCGCCGGGTCGAGCTGCCGAAGAGATCCGGCAGCGGCATTGCGTGGATTGGCGAACAGCGATTCGCCGGCCGCGGCGCGCTGCTGGTTGAGATGCTCGAAGGCGTCGAACGGGAAGTACACCTCCCCGCGAATCTCGAGGCGCGGTGGCGGCCGCTTCGCGCGCAGACGCAGCGGGACGTCGCGAACCGTGCGCAGGTTGGGGGTGACGACCTCTCCGATGGTGCCGTTGCCTCGCGTGGCGCCGACGACGAGCACGCCATCTTCGTACGTGAGGCTCACCGCGGCCCCGTCGATTTTCAGCTCGGCGGTGTAATCGCGGCGGGCCGCGTCTCCGGCGATGCGCGCGATGCGGTCCGTCCACTCGCGTAGCTCGTCGTCATCGAACGCATTGCCGAGCGACAGCATGGATACGAGATGCGTATGCTTCGCGAGCTGCCCTTGCGGCGGCGCGCCCACCCGCTGCGTGGGCGAGTCCGGGGTTCGCAGCTCCGGGTGCGCGCGCTCCAGCTCGAGCAGCTCGCGAAACTTGCGATCGTACTCGGCGTCGGAGATCTCCGGTCGATCGAGGACGTAGTATTCGTAGCTCGCGCGCTCCAGCTCTTCACGCAACGTCGCCGCGCGGGCGGACAGCCCCGTCAGTCCATCAGCCATGGTCGTGATCGCTCGGAACCCCGCGTCACTGGCCGCACTTCCGAAGTGCGTGACGGGGAACACCGTGTGGGACGTTCAATTTGGTGCGGCACCCGGGCACGAGCCAAGTGGCCAAACCGGGGGTCCCCCGGTTCGCGCCACATCGATGCCCCCTGTACATTCTCGCGTGATATTCCCGGTGATTCGGTGGCGGGGATACCTCGAGCGACAGGAGTCGAAGGTGGACGAGAGCGTTTTGGCGGCGGCGCGCGCCGCGTTCCCTGTGGGTCAGGCGTCGGTCACGCTCGGCGCCGTCGTACACGGCGGTCACACGCACCCCGAGCCAACCGTGCGGCTCGCGCTGCCGATGATGAACCGCCATGGGCTGATCGCCGGGGCAACCGGCACAGGGAAGACGAAGACTCTTCAGCTCATGGCTGAACAACTCTCGGCGGCTGGAGTTCCCGTTTTTCTCGCCGACGTGAAGGGCGATGTGTCCGGCGTTGCCGCGCCGGGTGAGCCATCGCCGCGTGTGACGCAGCGCGCCACCGAGACCGGATACACCTGGACGCCCACTGGATATCCGGTCGAGTTTCTGAGTCTCACCGGCGCACATGGCGCGCAGATGCGGGCGACGGTGTCCTCGTTTGGCCCGCTGCTTCTCGCCAAGGTGCTGGGCCTCAACGAGACGCAGGCATCAGTGCTGGCGATGGTCTTCAAGTACGCCGACGATCGCGGCCTGCTGCTGCTCGACTTCAGCGACCTTCGATCAGTGCTTCAGTATCTCTCCGGCGAAGGTGCGTCGGAGCTGGCCGAGTACGGTGGCATGTCGAAGCAGACGGTCGGAGTGCTGCTCCGCGAGATGGTGCAGCTCGAGCAGCAGGGCGCCGGTGCCTTTTTCGGCGAGCCCGAGTTTGACCTCAACGACCTGCTTCAGGTGGCGCCCGACGGTCGCGGCGTGATGAGCGTTCTCGAGCTGCAGGACGTGCAGGACAAGCCGGCGCTTTCCTCGACATTCATGATGTGGATGCTGGCGCGTCTCTATCATACCCTCCCGGAGGTGGGGGACCTCGACAAGCCGAAGCTGGTGTTCTTCTTCGACGAGGCGCATCTCCTGTTCGAGGGCGCGAGTCCCGCGTTCAGGGAGCAGGTGGAGCAGGTCGCGCGACTGATCCGGTCGAAGGGCGTCGGCGTCTTTTTCGTGACCCAGAGCCCGAAGGACGTGCCCGCGGACATCCTCGCGCAGTTGGGCAATCGGGTGCAGCACGCGCTGCGTGCGTTCACGCCTGACGACGACAAGGCGCTCCGCGCCGCCGCGCGCACATTTCCGAAGACGAAATTCTACGACATCGAGGAAACACTGACCACGCTTGGCATTGGCGAGGCGCTGGTGACCGTCCTCGATAGCAAGGGAGTGCCGACGCCCCCGTTTGCTGTGCGCATGATCCCGCCAAGCTCACGGATGAGTCCCCTCGCCCCGTCGGAGCTCCAACAACGAGTCATGTCGTCGGCGCAGGTGCGCGAGTATGCGAAGCCGGTGGACCGGGAAAGTGCCCGCGAGATGATCGCCGCGCGCGCGGCCGAAGCCGCGCGAGTGGCGAGTGAGGCGGAGAGTCGGATGCCGACGCAGTCACCACAAACGTCGCGAGGGCGAGCGACCCGCGAGCCGCCGAGCGCGCTCGAGCAGGCACTGAAGTCGCCGCTGGCGCGAACGGTGGCGGGCGTCGTCACCCGTGGCTTGATGGGAGCGCTCCTCGGCGGAACGCGGCGTCGCCGGCGCTAGGCACCGAACTAATTCGGCGGACTCTTCGGTGAGTCCTCCAGGGCGCGAATGGGGCCGGTCAGCTCGACCCGCACGGTATGTCCTTCGAGCCGGCTCGGAATCACCCGACGACTCGCGGAGATAGAGTCGGAGACGAGGACGCGGATGCAGGGGCTGCCGTCGCACAAACCAATGGCGGTCCCGACGACGCCTGGCAGAGACATCAGCGAGTCGGTGTGCGTGGCCAGGACGTCTTCGATCCTTCTCGAGCTCACCTGAGCCTCCTCGTCCGGGGCGCCGCGGCTCGTGCAGCGTGTGAACGTGCCTAACGCCGCACCAGCCGCGAGCGCGATCAAGCCGCGTCGAACCCGCGTCACCGGTGCTCAGGGCCGGCGGACGATGATCGCGGTCCCGTTGCTGTCGCCGTCCGGATCATGGTTCGCCGCCGACTCGTAGGTGAATCCCGTCCGTGTCGCGCTGCTCACCGTGAACCGAATCTGGGATGCGCCGAGCGATATCGATGGGAATAGCACGATACACGTACCGTTGCCGCCGCCGTCGCCCGTCGTGCAGGTATTGGAATTCAATCCGCTACGGCTCCACCGACCGACGACGGTGACCCCGTTGAGCGGTTGGTGATTCGCATCGTGAACGGTGATGTCCACCGTCGCGGACCAGCTCGAGGCGCCCCTCATTGGGAAGCCGTCCAGGTCGCCGATGTGTATCCCCACGCTTGGCGGGTTCACCGTCGTCGTCGTCGACCGCTCGTTGTTCGTGGCGTTCTCGTCGGCGAACGCGTGTGCCGCGCTGAGCGTGTGTGCGCCGATCGAGGCGCCGCTCGTGTTCCATGAGAACGTGAGCGAGGCGCTCGCCCCTGGCGCCAGCCCAGGGACGGCCTGAGTGCCCATCCTCAGGCCATCCGTGACGTCGTCGAGCGTGACATCGAACGGCGACGCAACGTCCGCTGTTCCGACATTTCGTACCGTTACGACGACGCTCGCCGTTGCACCTTGAGTCACCGAGGTCGGTGCGGTGACGCTTGCGACCGCGATATCGACGAGCGGCGTCGGTGGCGGGGCGTTGCCAGCGTCGATCGACACGCCAAAGTGAGCGAGAACGAGGTCGAGACGATTCGCGATCGTCTGGGTGCTGCTTCCCGCGAACAGCAAGGCCACGGGACTCCTGCTCGCGTCGTCGGTCACGATGAGCGACCCGGAGTCTCCGCCACCGCTGAAGCCGCCCGGCTCGATGATCAACTGGTCAACGAAACGCGCCGACTTCGTGCAAAAGATGAACACGACCTCGTAGCAGATGCTCACTGTGGCGTTGATACCGGTGATCGTCCCTTTCGTGAGCTTGGTCGTGCGCCCGTACTTCTGCACCGGAATTCCAAGCAGCGCGTTCTTGTCGTCGATGAGCCCGTCTCCGTTCGCGTCGCCGAAAATCGTCGAGCCGGGCACCCCATAGCCGTCATCGCCGGGCGTCCCAAACCCTACGTCCGCACCGTTCACCTGCGCGAGCGCGGCGTCCATGGTATTCGCCGCGGTGCTCGAGAAGTCGATCGCGCGGAACGCGGCCAACGTACCGATCTGGTCGGCGGCGGTCCCGCCATCGTACGCGCCGGGCTGCCACGTCGCGTCGCCAATACTCGCGTTGTTGCCGTTCGCGAGCACGTGATTGTTGCTGAGGATAAAGACCGTTCCAACGGAGTTGATGACCCGCGCGCCCAGCGTTCCCGCGGTGATCGCCGGATGACCAACGGAGAAGCCGAGCGGAGCCGGCCTGAGCCTCGTCGTGGGATCGCTCAACGCCACGAAGAGTCCTGTGACTTCTGTGGCGACGGGAACGCCGGCGATGGTACCAGGCACCCCTTCCACGTTCGGCGATGCGAGAAAGACTCGGATCCCGGTTCGCCCGTTCGGCAAGCGACCCACCGCGGTGCCAACGACGCCGGGTATTTCCAGAAGGGCATCCGTGTGACGGCTCTGCGCGTTGATCGCGAGGCGCATCTCGAAGGCGAGCGCGGCCGAGTGGTTCGCGGCGGTCTCTGGCCCGGTGAGTGTCGGACGACTGTCGGCGCAGGCGGCGAGGGCGACAGCGAGTATCGCCACCACGGTGGCTGGCCGAGCGAGACTGGGGGTCATCTCATCGCTCCTGACGTGAGAGGACGCGAAGGCTTGGCGATCGTCGGCGATCGGGGGAACCATCATGGCAGGGACCGCCGCAGGACGCAAGTCGTCAGGCAGGCAGCGGTGAAACGGATGGCGTCGTGAGGTCCCTGCGACGGCGGCGCCCGTTAGGTGCGCTCACTCGGCAGCGACCGGGCTTACCCCTTCGACTCCTCGTTGATCACCGCCATCGCCACCGACACGAGTCGCTCGAGCTCCTCATCGGCGACTTTGGGGAGCAGCGTCTCCGCCCACATGTGATCCTCGCTGTTCGTGTAGCGGTCGAGGAGCCGGCGGAGAAAGGCGACCAGCGCAATGCGCTGTAGCTCGGAGCGGCGCCGCTCGCCATCGGCCGCGCTTTCCTGCTCCGATCGCAACAATGCCTCGAAGCGGTGCGCGTTGCGCAGCGCCTTGGCGGTGAGCGACGCGACCACCTGGCAGAAGCGGACATCGCGATCCGAGAACGGGGCCGCGTCGCGTTCGGTGCGCAGGAAGATCGCCCCGATCACCGTCTTCCTCCACTGAATCGGCACGACGATGATCGAGCGAACGTTGCGATGCTCCAGCGTCTTGCGCACGCTCCGCATCATCGGGTCGTTGGTCGCGTCCGGGATGAACACCGTTTCCCCGGATTCGAAGGCGCGCTTCAGCTCCGGGTACCGGTTGAGGTCGACGATCAGGTTGCGGATCGTCGGATCCTCGTAGCTCGCAACGAGTCGAACGTCTTGCGAGTCGCCGGTGAGGTAGATGGAGCACCGGTCGAGGCCGAAGGTCTCGCCGAGTTTTCGCGCGATCGATTGAAGAACGTCGGTGAAGTGCAGCGAGGCGGAGATCTCCTGCAGGATCTGCACAACCGCAACCAGGTGATCGCGCTCGCTTTCCAGCTCCTTGATCCGCTGCTCCAGGCGCCGAATGCGCTCGGTGGACGACTCGAGCGTCAGGTCACGGGAGCTGGTGGGCGTACTGGTCATCGACGGCGTCGCTCTGCTGGTTGAACTCCGGGCTGTCGAAGCGCACCACGCGGTTGCGCCCCAGCTCCTTCGCGACGTACAGCGCGTCATCCGCCGCCTTCACCAGCGCCTCGCGGTGCTCGATGCGCGGATGCGGGAAGGCCGCGACGCCTGCGCTGATCGTCCGCCGAATGGAGCCGCCCTCGAAGGTGAAGGTGTGGGACTCCACCTGCTGACGAGTCCGCTCGGCGAACGTCACCGCGGCATCCAGCACCGTTCCGGGAAGGAGGACCATGAACTCCTCGCCTCCGTACCGCCCAACCTTGTCGATCTCACGAGCCGACGCCTTCAGGATCGCCGCCAGCTGCTGCAGAACGACGTCTCCCGCCTGGTGCCCGTGCGCATCGTTCACCGACTTGAAATGGTCGAGATCGAACATCACGCACGCGAGCGGCTCGTGTAGCCGCACCGAGTGCTCGAACATCTCGTGCAACAGCGCCTCGAGGTTGCGACGGTTGTGCAATCCGGTCAGTGCGTCGGTCACCGCCACGCGGCGAAGCTCCTCGTTGACGCGCGCCAGTCGCTCGTTCGCGCGCGCGAGCTCATCCTGGAGCAGCTTGATGCGCAACATCGACTTCACGCGAGCCTCGAGCTCGGCGAAGTTGATCGGCTTGGTGACGTAGTCATCGGCGCCGGCGCCTAACCCCTCGACCTTGTGCTGCACGGTGTCGAGGGCGGTCTGCATGATGATCGGGATGAAGGGCAGCGTCTCGTCGGCCTTGATGCGTCGCGCGACCTCCATCCCGTCGATGCGCGGCATCATGACGTCCAGCAGGATGAGGTCGGGCGGCGACTGGCGCACGCGCTCGAGCGCCTCTTCGCCATCGGCCGCGCTTTCGATCTGGTACCCGCCGGCCTCTAGCCGGGCGCGGATGACTTCGACGTTGTCTTCGTGATCGTCGACGATGAGGATCCGCGCGTGGATGGGTTCGTCAGCGGCCATCACGCTTACCGAGGAACTTCTGTACTTCGCTCACCACCGCCTTCGGCTCGCACGGCTTCGCGAGGTAGCTGTCGCAGCCGACCTCCATCGCCTTCTCCCGATCGGACGCGAGCGCGTGCGCCGTCAGCGCAATGATGGGGATGTGGCGGGTATCGGGGTCGCGCTTGAGCACCTGTGTCGCCTCCCACCCGTCGATGATCGGGATGGAGATGTCCATCAGAATCAGGTCGGGCTTCTCGGCGCGGGCTTTCGCGATCCCTTCCTCGCCGTTCAACGCCTCCATGACCCGATACCCGAAGTGCTGCAGAATGGTGGAATAAACGATGCGGTTGTCTTCGTTGTCTTCAACGAGCAGCACCGTCTTGGAGTTATCGGTCATGCAAGCCCTCAAACCGAGATCGGCCGACGTGGCGACCTCGACCCGTTCGCGAAGAAGGCGACGAGGTGAGTGGAGGAACCGCCGGATCTGCCAAAAAGGTAAAGCCGCGACCTCCTGGAATGGAGATCGCCGCGTCGCCGGAGAATCGGAGTATCGACTTGCGCCGACCCTCGGCGCCACGGAGCAGCAAGATTCTTACCAAAGGGAGGGTGCGCAAGATGGCTCGGTCCGCTGACTTCCTTCGCACGAGCGCCCTCGAAGACCGTTCGCGGACCTCCCGCGCGACGGTCGCCGAGAACGACCTCGATGAGACCCTGCCCGACGAGCCCGTTGGGCGAAGCTACGAGAACGAGCGCCAGTGGAATCGCGCCGGTGCCTTCGGCCTTGGCATCCTCGCCGGCGCGCTGGTGGGGGCCGGAGTGGCGCTCCTGTTCGCTCCGGAGAGCGGGGAGGAGACGCGAGAGCGTATCGCCACCCGCGCTCGCCGCTTCGGCGTTCGTGCCGACGAGGGGTGGAATGACCTTCGCGACGAGCTCCGGCGTCTGCGGCGCCGCTCGCGCCGTGCAGCAACCCGGGGTCGGTGGAAGGTGGAGGATCTGATCGATTGACCTGAATGAGGAATGAGGACGAAGGACGGAGGAATTCATTACTTCTCCCGATCGAATTCCTCACTCCTTCGCCCTCGTTCCTCATTATTTGAGTCTGGCAATCTCCTCCGCCGCCTCGCGCTTGTAGTGCGCGTCGTTGTAGTCGGTCGGCTGGCCATCGATGACGTGCTGGTAATGCACGCGCGCCTGGTCGCGCTGATCGATGTCGCGATAGATACGCGCGAGATCGAGGTGGTGGGCCAACCGGTGTGGATCCACTTCGACCGCGCGCGAAAGCAATCGCACGGCTTCGCTCCACTCGGCTGAGCTGAGGATCTGACCGCCGAGGAAGCTCCGCGCGAAGAAGCGCGCGATCCGCGGCAACCGGCGCACCTCGGCGTGCCACATCCCCATCACGTGCAGCGCCCCAGGGTGGTCGGGATCGAGACGCAGCGCCTCGATCGCCTCCTCGCGCACCGCCTTTCCGTATTTCACGCGATCCTTGGGGCCGTGAGACAGCGCAACTCGCCCGAGCGCGCGCGCCAGGTGGAAATGCGCCTCGGCGTCGTTGCTCTTGACCGTGACCGCTCGCCGGGCGAGGTCCTCCGCGCGCCGATACATCTCGGCGCGCTTGACCTTGTCACCTTCGTACTCGGCGAGATCGGCAAGCGAGCGAGATGCCTTCCAGAGCGCCTCGTAGTCCGTGCTATCGCGCGCGATCGCCGCCTCGTAATGCGCGAGCGCCGCGGCCGGCTGCAGAGCCGTATACGCACTGTCGCCAGCCGCGAGATGACCGTTCCCCTGCGCCGCAAGAGGGGAAACGACGAGTGCGGTGGCTAACGCAACGACGAATCTTCGCATGTGGGGAGACTAGCGGAGGTCGCACTGGCTCGCCACGATGGTGCGGCGACCCGACGGCGACCGACGGTGGATCACGGAATGCGACGAGTGAAGGGCATCCTCAGTCATACCCCACAGCCCACGGAATGCTCGCTCAGCGGCTGATCGAACGAAAGCGGGACGGAGGCCGCATCGAAGCCGGGGAGTGGCGTGCCCTTGTGCTCGCCTACGCGGCGGGGCATGTGCCCGACTATCAGATGTCCGCGCTGCTCATGGCGGTGTTCCTGCGCGGACT